>NZ_JBHWES010000020.1:0-159871 GCF_042734105.1 Streptomyces sp. NPDC059679
GGGTTCGGACTGGCCGCTGCCCTCACACGACTCGCACAGGTCCCGGAAGCCATCGGGGCCGTGCTGGTAGCCGCGTCCGGCGCAGTGGGCGCAGCATAGGGAGCGGTCCACGGTGCCGGAGTCCTCGGCGCTCTTGGTGGCGTACTTGGCGACGTAGGCGGCGACCTTCTGATCGGTCAGCTCACCGTCGCCCAGGGCGGCGATCTCCCGGATGTCGAGCTGATCGCCCCACCTCAGCTCGCGCTCCCCGACTGCCTTGGAGGCAACGGTGAGCACGGCGCGCCCAGCGGCATCTTTGATCGCGTGGGTGAGTGCGTCGGTGGTGGCCCAGGCGGGCGGGGGCTGGTTGCTGCCTTCTGGGCCGTCGAGGCGGATGACGGCGTGGAAGTGGACCAGGCCGCGCCGCTGGTACTCGGCCACCTTGGCGAAGGAGACCCGCAGGGAGGCGTTCAGTGCCTTCTGTGTCATGCCGAGGTGCGCGGCCAGCTCGCGGCGCAGGTAGGTGGTGAAGCGTGCCCAGAGCGCTCCGGCGTGCGCGTTCCAGAGCACGGCCCCGGTGTAGTCGTAGGTGGCGGGGGACAGCGGAGTGCCGAGGGCGGGGTCATTGGCCGGGTGGCGGGTGCCGCAGCGGCAGGGCAGGTTCTGGCCCGCGTCGGTGGTGCGGCGGTTGTGGACCGGCCCGAAGGACGGGGCGGTGAGGGTGACGAAGACCCGGGGGTGTGTGCGGACGGCCTCAGGCACTGTCTTGCCGCCGGAGAGTCCGGCTTTGATCAGGTGGTAGGTGTCGGCGGCGTAGAGGCGGGAGCAGGCCGGGCAGCGGGACGAACGGCGGTTGCCACACGCGGTCAGGAGGCGGCCGGTCGGCTCGTCGGCGGTGCTGTACGACCGCAGCACGGTGTTCGTCGTGGCGTCGAGGGTCTGTGTGGTGCCGACGAGCTGAACCGGGCGAGTGCAGCCCCGGACCCGGCTGATCTGGTCGTGGACGCGGTCGAAGTCGGGGAGGTGTGCGAGTTCGATGAGGTCCCGCAGGGCCAGGCTCGCCACGTGCCGCAGGTCCAGGGGGCGTTTCACGGCGGATACCGTCCTTTCTTGGAGGGGGAAGGGCCCCGAGCGGGGCAGGCCAAGGCGTGCGGGTGCTACTCGGGGCATGGCGAACCGAGCCCGGGAGGCGGGGCCAAGGTCGGATTGCCGGGACGGCCGGCACGGGGTCAGAGCTGGGCGTGCGCGGCGGTGGCCAGCGGGAGGGCGACGCCGAGGCGGGTCCGGAGCTGGGCCGGGGTGATGGGCGCGCCGTGCTCGGCCTGGTAGGTGTCGGCGATGGCGCGGGCCGCGTTCAGCAGCGGCGCGGGCACGGTAACCGCCGGGGGCGCCGGGAGCTCTGGAGCCGGGGCTGAGACAGGGGCCGAGGCGGGGGCAGGCTCGGCAACCGGCGCGGGAGCTGTCTCGGCCGGAGCAGGGTCCGGGGTGGCCGCCGAGGCTGGAGCGACGTGGGTGACGGCGTGGAAGTGGCGCAGGAGTTGCGGGCCGACGGCTCCCCAGCCCAGGAGGAGGAGCGGGGCGACGGCGTCCACTGCGGCTCGGCCGTAGTGCTTGGCGACGAGGGGTTCGGCGATGTTGAGGGCCAGGGTCAGCAGCCCGGACAGGTGCATCAGGCGTGTGGCGCCCTTGATCTGCTCGGCGGGAATGCCGCGCAGGGACAGGTAGCGCAGGGCCACCAGGAGGCCGACGACGGACAGGTCAACCATGGGAGCGATCAGCGGAGCGATTGGACGGGGGACGCCGAGCCGGAGCGCGAGGGCCCAGACGTTGCCGAAGGAGAAGACGAAGGCCAGGGCCGCGATGATCGCCATGACCACGGTGACGGTGCGCTGAGTGATCCGATCCTCAGACATGAGGTGTTCACCTCCTTTCGGGTGTCGGCTCGTCGAGGAAGTCACTTGGTGAGGAGGACCGGCGCACCGGCGCCGCTGGAGAGTTGTTCGTGGAGGAGTTCGGCGGGGTCGCGGGTCAGGTGGGCGGTGTCAGTGGCGATGCGGGCGGCGTCCTCGTCAGCCACGTATGGGGTGCGGATGCGGGTGAAGCCGGGTCGGCCCTGATGAGCCATGGAGGCCACGCCGACATAGGCCGGGTCCTGGAGCGCGGTCGGGTTGGCGTCCGGCCAGTTGCGGATGTCCTCCCCGAGGGCGACCACGGCCGCCTCTGCCGTCTTCTGGGCGAAGGACAGGCCGACCGGGCACACGTCCCGGATGAAGGTGGGGATGGCATCGCCGGTCGCTTTCTGCGTCGCGATGATCACCAGGATGCCGACGCTCCGGCCCTTCTTCACCAGGTCCTCAACCAGCCGGGCGTTGTCAGCGGCCAGCGCGGCCAGCTTCTTCGTCTGCGGGTCCGACCCCTTGTGGTCGCGGAAGTAGGTGTGTGCCTCATCCACGATCAACACCGTCAGCGGCCACGTGGCGGAGGGGCCGAGGTGCCACATGTTCTTGACGCCCAGCACGGCGCGGATGGACGCCGAGCGGTCCCGCCGCAGCTTCACCAGCCGCTTGAACAACGTGTTCGCCTCTTCGAGGTCATCGCCGACGAACGCGAACATGCGTTGCGCCAGGTCGGCGTAGTCGCCCTCATGGGAGGAGGTCACCTTGCCGTCCGCTACGGCGTACTGGATCGCATCCGAGGGGGCGGTGTCGCAGATGAACTTGTTGACCAGCGATGTCTTGCCGAACCCGGGCAGCCCGGCCACCGTGACCCCGGGCACGTCCGACAGGCTCACGTCGATCGGCTGGGCGTACTCGTCCACCCCCAGGCCCCACACCGCCAGTTCCTCAGGAACCTCACCAGTGGGTATGTGCTCGGTCGGGACGATCAGCGGGTCAACCCGTACGCCACGGATCACCAGCTGCCCCGGCTTGTCCGGCAGGACCGAGACCCGCGTACACCGCCACGCATCAGCAAGGTACGGGGCCGCCCGCTGGAACTCCGCCAGGCTGACCTTCGGCAGGCACACCGCCCGCACCACCACGCCGTACCGGTCGGCGTGGACCTTGATCTTCGGGATGAGGACCCGGGGCTTGGGCACCTTCCCGTCCGGCGCCACGATCACCGCAGCCGGAGGCGTCTTGTCCATCACCGACAGGCCCGCCATCGGAGCCAGCCGACGCCAGCCACGCCGCACCCGCACCGCTTGCCGAATGCTCGCCCGCGTCATCTTGTCGGCACGCACATAACGCACCACCCACCACACGACCCATATCCCGCTCAGGGCCAGGGCCGCCCCGGCCAGAGACGGAGCCAACCCAATGACTTCACCCACCGTCACAGTCAGTCCTTGTTCTCGTAGAGGAATCGGAACAGAGAGATCCGGAGCTCCAGCAGGTCACGGCCGGAAGCGAACTTCGGGTAGCCGTGCGACTCGATCACCTCGACCACGTCCAGGAGCAGGCCGTTCGTGAAGCGCGAGTCGTCATCCCCGCTCTCTGGCGCCACCGGATAGACCGGCTCAGGCTTGGCGGTCGTCACTTGACCAGCTCCAGCGCCGCCGCCCGGTAAGCAACACCATCGGACAACTGCCCGTTGAAGACCCGCGCCCACGGCGTGGCGAACAGCTCCACCACCCGAACCGGGACACCCGGCTGAAGACCATCCGGCAGACCGCCCGCCGGGACAGTCAGCTTCAGCTGCTCCGCCCGACCCTCCTCCATCAGGAACACCGTCAGGGTGTGCAGGGTCTCCCCCGTGTCCCGGTCGGTGGCCAACTCGCCCGTCTCCGGGTTCTTCACCTTCGGGATCGGCGCCGTGCCAGCGATGAACATCGTCGAGGGCAGCAGCCCCACACGGATACGCGTCATAGCCATGCCTAGCTTCCTTTCGATCAACAGCCGCTCGGTGCGGCGAGATCAACAGTGCACCATGTGAGCTAGTGCGTCAAGCACATAGCGCACCACCGAAGTAGGGGAGCTAGCCCACATCGGGCATAAGGAGAGGCAACATGCGTTCTAGTGCGATGGGTGGGCTTAGCGGGCTACCCTCGTGCTATGAGCCTGCCGAGGGATACCCACACTCCGCCTTACCGGCTGGTCGCCGAGGAACTGCGCCAGCAAATCCGGTCCGGCCGCATCAAGCCGGGCGAACGGGTCCCGTCTTCCCGCGATCTCGAAGCCAAGTACGACATCGCGAACATGACTGCGCGGTCCGCACTGCGCGTACTGCGCGACGATGGGCTGATCTATTCCACGCCAGGGCGGGGCAACTTCGTCGTTGACCCCCTGCCCCCAGAGCCGGGCGAGACCCCGGGGGCAGGCGAGTCGGAGGGCCAGCGGCAGATGGCCAGCGCTGAGTATCTGGAGCTCTCTGGACGACTGGATGAACTCAACGCGAAGGTGGACGACCTCATGGGGTTCCTCCAGCAGCTCGCCAGCTTCACCGAGCGTCAGAAGAAGAGCTAGGTCGTTTCGTTTGGATCATCGTGTGCAACCCGGTGATGCCCGAACACAAGGCAGAAAGGATGACCGACCGGATCCGCGAAGACGCGGAAGCGTCCTTCCCACTCGCCTGGAAGGCGGCTGGCTCCGAGGGCTAGGACAGCGCGCTCTGCGGCGTCGGCATCATCGACACGGATGTCTAGATGCATCTGCTGTGGGTTGTGCGGATCGGGCCAGGCCGGTGGCCGCCAGTGTTCACTGCGCTGGAACGCCAGCTGTCGTGCTCCGGGCTCAGTGCCGATCACGACCCAGTTCTCCGAGTCCTCGTTGACCCGCATGCCCAGGAGCTCTGCATAGAAGGCTGCGAGCGCGCGAGGCTCAGGACAGTCGAGCACCGTCTTCTCCAAGCGACCAATCATGGATCGACGCTAGATGGTCTCGCGGGCGCCAGGGGAAGCGGCCAGACTCTCGGCGACCTGGCGGGCCAACTCCTCCAGCTGGGCAATCTTCTTGTCGAGTTCAGCGAGGCGAGCCAAGATCTCCGCCGACTCCTGCGCGTTCATGTGCACCCCGTTCGTGTTGCTTATTGCCTCTCACCTCCACCAAGTCTTTTTGCAGGGCCCGTTCAGACATCGACCCCCTGTGACGCTGGTCACGCCTGGCTCTTGCTTCCTGATCGGGCGTCCGCAGCGACGGACAAGCGACGCTCGGAGCGCCCAGAGCGTGAGCTGTTCAAAGTTTCTTTACTGGATCAAGAAGCGGCCCGCTTGCGCGGGCCGCGCGCGCTGGCGGCCCGTGGCCGCCGCCCGCTCCTGTCTCCGCCCCGCTCAGCGGCGCCCCCGGCCCACTCAGCGCGCCACCCCACAGCAGCGACCCACCAGACGCAGTCAGTACCTGGAACAGTCGCCCGCGGTGCTCCCACCGACCACAGCGCAGACGCCGAAGCAGCAGCACGACCAGGACCACGCGCCCAACCTGCCAGCCGTCGAGGGGCGGCTACGCAGAGCGGCTTACATGGCCGGCCGTCCGCCGACTGCGGCCATCGCTGTTGTGCGCGCAAAGAGGCCAGCGGGGAGAGGGGGCGCCCGGGCGGGGCCATGTCGTTCGTCGACCCGGGCCGGATGTGGCCGGCCGCCGTACTGCCGCCGTCACGGATGCGGGAGCGTGAGCAGACCGCACTGCCCGGCCGTGGCGGGCGGGGGGCAGCTGCTGCCGCGCAGTGGCTCAGGCCGCCGTGGTCGCTGCGCGTCGGCGCGGGCATCGTCGTGGCAGGGCAGCGTGTCGTAAACACTCTCCTCACCACCACCGCCGAGCCCACCGCGCCGCGCCTGCCTCGCACTCGCAAACCCCTTTTCTCCACCTGAACTCATCCGGGACAAGGCAGAGTCGAGCGAGAGCACGACAACCGCCCCGGTACCATCGGCACCGGGGTCCTGATCAAGGACTCTCCGCCGGACCACCCGTCCGCCTGCCAGGGTTTGAGGGGTGGTCCGGTTTTGCATCTGTGGTTGTTGTGCGCGGTCCGGCCCCCCACCCGCCGACCGAACGGGTATGAAGATCGCGGGGAGCCGGACCGCAGACGGCGGACGGGGCAGAGTCCGCCGCCACCCCCAAGGCACAGCGTGTGACGTCGGTGAGACCGGGGGAGCTCACAGGATGTGTGCTTGCCTCACGGACACTGAGCCAAGGGGAATTGGAGGACGGAGGCCACCGGGTCCTTCCCGGGGAACGGCAGCCCCCGCCCCGTCTCTAAGGCAGCAGCGCGCCGCCTTGCCACCAGGGAATCTGTCGTCCGCCCGAGCGCAGCGGTACGCCTCTGCGGTGAAGCAGGTCGTAGAGCATCGTGCTCGCTATGCCGAACCGTCGCTGAATCTCTATGACCCGCATGCCGTCTCGGTACGCAGTGATGATGTCCGGCTCAAGTGCCGCCCATTTCGGTGTCCGCTTCGCCATGCGGCATCCCACCCTTCATCCCTTGACCAACATCCGAACCAGGAGCCGTCAGCACGGCCCACACCGACTTGCCAACCACCGGGCGCGGGGTCACACCCCACCGGTCCGCGAGCGCTTCCACCAAGACCAGCCCTCTGCCATGGGGAACTTCAATGCTCGGGATCTTCAGCTTGGGCCGCTCGTCCGAGGCGTCATGAACCTCGATCCGTACGGATTCGCCCTGGAGCAGGTACCGGGTCTCGATCTCCCGGCCAGGTGACACCCGAGCATGGCGAACGGCGTTCGTCACCAGCTCGGACAGGACCAGGACCGCCATCTCCTCGACGGTCGCCAGGCCCCAACCGCTCAGGGCCTTGCGCAAGTCGGCGCGTGCCAGACCGACGGAACGAGGATGACGGGCCCAACGCCGGACCACCTCACACTCACTCGCGTTCGTCAGCTCTGGCTTCATGGCCACAAGCTTGCAGGTCAGAAGCCCCGTTCGGACCACCCAATGGGGTACCCATGGCCCCCAATTGGGGTACCCCATCAGCTGGCGCGATCTACGCTGGACTGACGCGCACGTCCCTACACCCTCGCGAGCCGCCCATGAGTGAACGTGAAGCCAGACGCAGCGGGTACCCCCTCACGATCCCGGACCGCCTCTTGCAGAGCGAAGACCTGAAAAGGGCATGCAGACGACGGGACTTCGGGGAGATCTTCAGGCTCGTCAACAGACGTGGACCAGCGAGCTATGCCGAAATCGCGGCAGCGGTCGGCAAGATGACCAGCGCCCGAGTCGGCGACGTAATCCGAGGTGTTCGGGGTATTCGTGGCCAGGCCGTCATGGAACGCATCGCTGACGGACTGGGGATTCCCGGCCACATGCTCGACCTCCCTGAACGTCCGTGGGAGGGTACCCCGGCAACGGACGCCATCACCCAAACCCGTGACTACGCTCGAAGTGGCCAAGACGGCTCGGACGGAGCATCGTCCGCATTCCAGATAGAGACTGTTTCCGGTCTGCCGACCGTTCACGTAGATCCAGCGGATTCGGCGGATGCGGATGCGCTACCCCAAATCGTTCTTGTTTCGGTGTGCGTCGACGGGAAAGAGCAGATCGTGCCGATAAATCGCCGAGCCCTTCTCGGGCATGCTATTGGTATCGCCTTGCAGGGGAATGGTGTCTTCAAGCCCGGCAATGTTTCGGCCGGGGTTGTGCGCTCCAAGTCAGTGAGGCAGCCGCGACTTCCGGCAGCGCGGAACGAAGCGGCGATCGAGCATCTTCGCGATATGTGGCACGTCCTTGTCAGGGCAGACAACCTCTTTGGTCCGCGCCATGCTCTTTCGACCGTGCATCAACAGCTCGACGTATTGCAAGGCCTGTTGGAAGACAGCAGGGGTGAGTATCGGCACGAGGTGCTGAAGCTGTCTGCTCAGTACGCCGAATCAGCCGCATGGCTTCACGAGGACTCCATGGACGTGGCCAGCGCCGAGACCTGGACGAGCCGGGCCATGGAATGGGCCATGGAGGCCGGAGACGAGGCCATGTTGTCGTGGACTCTGTTTCGTCGGAGCCAGCTCGCAGCGGGGAAGCGGAACGCGGGTCAGGCGATCGGCCTCGCGCAAGCTGTGCAGCGCCATGAACGAGTTCTCACCAGGCCGATGAAAGCGGCAGCCATCCAGCAGGAAGCGCAGGGCCTGGCGCTTGATGGTGACGAAGTCGCCTGCCATCGGAAAATGGACGAGGCTCATGAATTCGCTGCTTCCGTTGATTCATCCGGGGATGCGCGATCAGGGCACGGCGACTTTTGTACGTCCAGCTATATCGAGATCCAGCGCGCGAATTGCTGGCTCAACCTGGCGCGCCCGGACCGTGCCGTAGTCACCTTCCAGAGTGCATTAGCTGAGCTTCCGGACGTCTACCAGCGAGACCGAGGGTTTGCCCAGGCGCGCCTTGCTATGGCTTACGTGGGCATCCGGGAATACGAGCAGGCCGCAGCCGAGGCCGCAGCGGTACTCGACATGGCCCGCGGCTCCGGTTCCGGCCGCACCTTGCAAGAGGCAGTCATGGCGATCAACGCTCTTGCGGCGGAGAGTAATGTTCCAGCCGTGCGAGAACTACTCGACGCAGTCAAGGAGAATGCGGGGTTCTGATGGCCACGCCGAACGAACTAGCGGCCATGCGGCGAGCAATCGCCATCTCTGCCCAAGGACTTGGGACGACGAGCCCGAACCCGCCCGTTGGGTGCGTGATTCTCGACCGCGACGGCGTACCGGTCGGCGAGGGCTACCACCTCCGCAAGGGAGACCACCACGCGGAGGTGAACGCGCTCACCGCAGCGGGGGAGCGGGCCGAGGGTGGCACGGCCGTCGTGACGCTGGAGCCCTGCAACCACCACGGCCGGACCCCGCCGTGCCGACAGGCACTGATCGACGCGAAGGTGTCCCGCGTACTGATGGCCGTCATGGACCCCACCTCACGCGGGGAGGGCGGCGCGGCGGTGCTGGAACATGCCGGCATCGAGGTGGAGCGGGGCGTTCTTGAGCAGGAAGCGTTGCTTGTGCTGGGCCCGTGGCTGCATTCGCTGCGTATGGGAAGGCCGTACATCACCTGGGCGTACACCGTCGGTATCGACGAGGACCACGAGGGCCAGGTCGTGAACGAGCTGCGCCGCACGCACGATCTGCTGATCCGGTGGGATGGGACGATTGAGGAATGCGTGCCAGGTGGGCACGGCGAGGATTCCTTCCGCGTCCCGCTCCCCCCGGTCGGCGACGATCCCGCGAATGCTTTGCGTGCCTTGAGCGAGACAGGGGCTCGTACAGTGCTTATCGAAGGCAGCTCAAATCGATTGGGGAGGTTGCTCATCGACGTTGTCGACCGCGTGATCATTGACGCCCCCAGCACTTTGCCGTCATCTGGGGCGACTTCATCAGGTGGGATAGCGATGGAAACATCCCCCGAAGGATTCCGTTTGACTAGCGTCCATCCATATGGCTCGTTCATGCGTTTCGAGGCCGAGCGGACCATCCGGGGTTAGTAACACTTTGAGCGCTGGCGAGTGTTCAATTCATTCGTGTTCCTCAAGATCTTTAGCTTCCTCTCGAAGATTTCGCACAATCGGCGGTTCTTGGGGGAGTGGCTCTCCTCGCAGATGAGCGCCTACGCATTCTGTGGCGTCATTGACCGCGAGCCAGACAGGGTGTCCTTCAGTACCCATTAGAACGTGCCAGTACCACATGATTTGTGTTGCCCCCGTTAGGCGGGATCTCAGCTCTGCCGAGGTCAGAACCATCGAGTAGGTGTCGATGGTGTGTATCAGTTGCCTAAGCTCCTCCGGGCCGCCGGACTCCTCGTGGTCTGACAATGTGTGCTTCAGGTGATGCACGGAGATGAGGGCTTTTCTGATCTCGTAAGCGGCTTCCTCCTGCCGATTCGTCAGTCGCTCATCCGTCAGGGCTTTGCGATGCTGGCGATTGGCCCATATTGTTGTCCACATACTGCCTCCAAGGCCCAAGAAGACACCAGCGAGTCCAATTAATGCTTCATTCATTAGGCAAGCCTCTCAAAAGACCGACTCCATTCCCTGTTGCGTTTTTTGGTGCCTCTCGCTGACCTCACGGCTGAGTGGCCCTCCGTGTCTCCGCTCAGGTGCGGCATCTGAAGAGCTGGTCTGTCGGGGCGGTCCGGAAGAAGCCGCAGTGCTTGCGTAGTCTGACATCAGTGCTGACATCAACGACGACACACGGCACGCGCCAGCGGTACACGATGAGCACCAGGACAGGGCGCCATCGGTACTCGCACCAGGCCCCCGCCCGAACCTACGGATCAAGAGGTCTGGGCAGCGTCCGACGAGTCGTGAGTCAGCACCGCGGCCATGAAGCGAGCGAGGCGGCGGCATCCGTGTCGCGCGTCCGGACGGTGGCCAGCGCACATAGCCTGTATCACCTGGGCGCGGTGGCTTCCACGGTGACGTCGGCGACTACTTCCACCATGTCCGGTCCGTACTGGTCGGAGCTGAGAACCTTCAGCAGGAGGCAGAAGACCCCATCGGACCCGTACTGGCGGGCAAGCTGGACATGGTGCCGGGCTAGGTAGCGTATGGCTGCCTGGTTGTTAATCCCGCGCTGGCCTGCGGCGAGGAAGACTGGACGGTCACTCTCGGGTGCGGTGAGGCGGGCGAGCAGCGCATACTCGGCTACGCCCTTTGATATCCGGTACGCCTGTCCACCGATGGTGAATGCCAAACCATCGGGTATGTTCTCGTGGTCGGTGTTCACCTCGACCCCGGGCAGTAGCGAACGTAGGTGGGCCTCGGTGCGACGGTTCGATCCCGGGCCACCGACGCAGAACTCGGTCCGCGTACCGAAACCCAGGCGGGCGACGTCGTGGACTACGATCTCCGCACGCGCTCCGCACTCCTTGATGAGGGCCGATAGTTCGAGGAGTGCGAAGGCGTCATAACGCTGGACACTGCGACCAGGTGCGCTCGGGTCCTGGTTGACGACGAGCAGACATTCGGAGCCATTCGACAGTCCGAAGAACTTCTGCTTTCTTCGGAGCTGACGCCGCCACAGGTAGGTCCTGAAGAGCCAGCCCCCAGCAGCGCTGATCAAGCTACTGACCAGTCCCAGAGCGATATTGAGCGCGCCGTCATTCATAGGCTGTGAGCCTACGGGCGTGCACTCCCCCGCAAGCTCGGACAGCCGTAGACCCCGCTGGGCAGCTACGGCTGATCCACCGGCAGGACCTACCAGTGGTGTCGTCGCTCGCTGAGCCGACCGGAGGTTGCTGTGTGGACCTCCTGTGGGCCGCGAAGCCCTCAGAGGGCAGCGAGAGGATCTGTTCGTGCAGGCCAGGGCTATAGCTGTGTTCCGGCTACAGCCCTCTTGAAACCCGTCGTGGCCTGACCCCTACGGCGGTGGCTGTACAGCAGGGAAGTACAGCAACCACCGCCACCACAGCCGACCGACACCGGCCCCAGCCGACCGGCTGACCAGCCCAGCAGACCGCAACGACCGCCCCGCGCGTAGTTCGCATCGAGGGGGTCAGGGGTTCAAATCCCCTCAGGTCCACACAGCTCAAAGCCCCCGCCGGGCAATCCGGCGGGGGCTTTTTCATGGTGTACAGGCGGGCACCTACGCTCGCGTGAACCCGTGGCTCCGCTCCACTTTCGCCACATGCAGTGTGTAGCTCTGATACCACTCGGCTCGCCCGCGGTTTTGCGCCGCGCGGTGCTCGGCGTTGGTCCGCCACTCCGTGAGTGCGTCGGCGTCGCGGAAGTACCCGACGGTGATGGCCAGCCCACCAGGAGTCTGCGCGTGGTCCATCCCCAGGTACCCAGGAACTTCCTTCACCAGGTCTTCCATGCGCGCGTTGGTCTCGCTGTAACCGCTCTGGTCCTCGGTTCGCACCGAAGTGAAGACCGCGACGTAGTAGGGCGGTTCAAAGGCCTCGACGGGCGCGACAGGTGCTTCGGAGTGATTGCTCATGGCGCCACTGTGAGGCGGCACCCGCCCAACGATCAAGCATCTTTCCTGAACGGGATACATAAGGGATCCAGTTCTTGACCAAAGCTCTCTGAGCTGACGGCAACCCTGACGGCGACGACGGCACACAGAGACCGTTGATCACTCATCGGGCAGTGAGAGAGAACAATCGCGCGTGTCAGGGCGGTGGTCAGCGGGCGCGTGGGTGTGGCGGGCCCCGGCCCCGGTCGGCCCGTCCTGCCCACGCCGCAACGCAGCGGCGAGTTGATCGTGGAGAGACCCTGCACAGGGGTGGGGATCGCGGCGTGGTGTGACCGTGTAGATGCCCCGGGTCGGAGGATCGACGAGACCCACTGTGGTGACGTCGGTCCGCAGCGCGCACGTCAGCACCCCGGGTACCAGCGCGATGGCATGACCGGTTGCGACCAGGGCCAGCTTGCCGTGCAGATCGGCCGCAGTGAGGTCGATGCGGGCACTGACTCCGGCACGGGCGGCGTGCTGGCGCAGGAGTGCCGCCGAGCCGTCGTTGTCCTCGACCCAGGTCTGGTCGGCCAGCGTCCGTATGTGCACCGGGCCGCCCCCGGCCTGCGGATGGCCGACGGGCAGGACGACGACCATGTCGTCAAGGCCGAGGAACCGCCGATCGACCCGCGGGTCATGGGGCAGCCCCGGTGGTGCATCGGTGACGACGGCGATGTCGAGATCACCGGCGATCACGCGCTGGTACAGCTGCGCGCTCAGTCCGGGGACCAGGCTCCACCGGATGGATCCGGCCCGCTTCAGCAAGCCCCGGATGGCCTCGGGGACGACCCCGGAGGCCAGGGAGGGGGCGGCGCCGACAGCCAGCGGCCGACCGGACGGCCCGTCGTGAACGTCTCGTGCGGCGCGTACGGCGCGGTCGGCCTCGTTGAGCGTGGCCAGGGCGTGGCGCCGGAACACCTCGCCCGCGGCAGTCGGACGCACACCGCGCGCATGGCGATCCACCAGCGGTACGCCGATCTGCCGCTCCAGCCCGGCGATCTGCCGGGAGACGGCCGATTGCGTGTGGTTGAGCTCCGTAGCCGCCGCCGACAGCGATCCGAGGCGGCACACGGTCACGAAGGTCCGCCATACGGTCAGGTCCATGGGTGCCAGTATGCGCAGCTGGTATGCGTATCTCGCAGGGCTGACCTGCTGAATCTGCGCTTGTCGCAGCCCTCGCGGTGCACCACTGTGGCGCGCATGACCGCACCACACACGCCACACACCCTCGCTGTCCTCGGCTTGGGGCGCATGGGCACCGCGCTCGCGACACGACTCGCCGCCCAGGGCTGGGACGTCGTCGGCTGGACACGCTCCGGGCGCACATCAGGCATCGGCAAGGTGACAGGCGATCCGAGCGCCGCCGTGGCGAAGGCCGACCTCGTGCTCCTGTCACTGTTCGACGGACCTGCCTGCCAGCAGGTCCTCGACGATGTCCGCGACTCGCTGCGCACGGACACGATCGTGCTGAACACGGGCACGATCGCCCCCGCCGAGGCGTCGGAACTGGCCCGACAACTCGGCCCGTCCTATGTCCACGCGCCCGTGCTCGGCTCTTGGGTCATCAGTTGCTGCCAGGTGGGCCAGGGGGTGTTCGAGGTCCGCGGCCAAGGTCGTAGCCGACGCCGTCTCATGCTCCTTGTCGGTCATCTCAGTCTCCTTCCGGCTGGATTCGGCGGAGGACGAGCAGGCCGCCGATGCCAGGGATGACGGCGAGCCAGCGGGCGGTGGAGGTGGCGGTGGGGGTCATCCAGGTGCAGGCGATGGTGGCGAGGTAGGCCATGCCGTGGACCGGGCCGCCGAGGGCGGTGATGGCCTTGGTGTGGACGGTGGCCAGGTTGAGCAGCAGGGCCGCGAGGGATATCGCCTCGACGGCGGCCGCGATCCGCAGGGTGCGCATGGCGGTCACGCTCCTGTGGTGGAGCCGGGGCGGACGATCATCAGGACGACCACGATCGCCCACAGCAGATTGAAGATCCCGGTGGTCATGGCCAGTCGGGTCGCCGCCGCCCGCGTGTTCTCGGCGGTATCCGTGTCGTCCGGCGCGGCCAGCAGGCGTTGTTGGGTGGGGAGGATGGCCAGCGCCAGCAGGGCGGCGGCGATGGTGGTCAGCACGATCGAGGTGATGAGCCAGGCATCGCCCAGGACGCCGAGTTGGGCGCCGGTGGCGAGGCCGAAGACCGGGACGGCCAGGCCGACGACGGTGTAGCCGCGGCAGATGCGGTGCAGGAACGCGGCTATCGCGGGGCCGCGCCGAGCGTCTGGTTCCCGGTCGTCCGGTTTCCGGGCGTCGCCGGAGTCGCGGGCGAAACGGGGGAAGAGCGACGCGGCCACGGCGATCGGACCGATCGCCAGGATCGCGGCCAGGACGTGCACGGACAACAGCAGCTTGGTCACTGCGACTCCGTCGGTTGAGTGGGCAGCCTATATGTTGGCTGCCAATATATAGAGTGCCTACGGGTGGATGGGTAGGCTGCCTACATGAAGGGAGATGCGGTACGCGGACACCTGGACGCGCTGCTGCTGGCTGCGCTGGAGCAGGGGCCGTTGCACGGCTACGCGATCATCACGGCTGTTCAGCAGCGCAGCGGCGGCGCCCTGGAGCTGCGGACGGGCACGATGTATCCGGCGCTCAACCGGCTGGAGCGGCTCGGGCTGCTGCGCAGCGACTGGCAGTCGGTCGGCGAACGCCGCCGCCGCTGCTACGAGCTGACCGACGCCGGACGGCGCGGCCTGGCCGAGGAGCGTACGGCCTGGCGCGAGCTCACCGCCGCGATCGGCGCCGTCCTGGACCCCGCCCCGGCGCCGAGGCCGGCCACGTGACGGCCCTCGACCCGATCGAGGAGCATGTCGCCGCTCTCGCGGCCGCCCTGCACGGCCCTGCGCGGGTCAAGGCCCGGATGCTGACCGAGGCGCGCGATGCGCTCATCGACGCCGCCGCGGACATCGCCGACGAGGGGAGCCCCGACGGCCGCGCCGCGCGTCAGGCCGTGGAGGACTTCGGGAGCGTCGAGGACGTCGCGCCCGCCTTCCAGCGCGAGCTCACCATCGCGCAGGCCCGCCACACCGCGCGCCGCGTCGCGCTCATCGTGCCGTTCTTGGCCCTCACTTGGTATGTGCTGGTGATCGTCGACCACGGCCGGGGCCTGCCCTACCCCGTCGAGGTCCTGACCGCCCACGTGGGCGGCGTGGCGGCCGTCGCCGCGCTGCTGGCGGCGGCGTCGCTGGCCGCCACCGGCACCCTGGCCCGCCGGCTGCCCACCCCGCGGCGGCTTCCGCTGATGGTCGCCTGGACCGGTACCGCCGCCTGTGCGGCCGTGGCGATCAGCGCGGTGACGCTCACCACCGCATCGGCCCTGGCCGGGAACGGGCTGGTCAGCGCGGGCGTAGGCGTGCTCACCATCGCCTCACACGTACGGATCGCGGCCTCCGCCCGCTCCTGCCGTCAGTGCGCCCGGCTCCCCGTCGTCGCCCACAGGTGAGGCGGGCGATGGACACCTCCGCGGCGCATGACGTCGGTGGCCGCGTGGCCTTGGGAATCGCGGTGGCCGCGGCTCTCCTTGCCACCGTGTGGTGGGGGGTCGCCGGGCTCGGCACCGAGAACTTCGGCAGCGACTGCCTCCTCTACTACGGCGAGACCGGACCGCGAGCCGAGCACTGTCAGCAGGTGAACGAGCGGGCGGAGGCGTGGCTTCCGCGGCTGGTGGCTCTCGCGTGGGTCGGTGCGGTGCTGAGTCTGGTTCTGCGGGGCCTGCCGCGGCGGGTCCTTCCAGGGAAAGTGCCGGTGCGGCGGGCAGCCGCCGGGGTCGCCGTCGGCTGCCTGATCGCCGGCGTGGCGCTCGGGGTCCAGGCCATGGCCGTCTCCCGGCCATGACGGGCCATGACGGGCGATGACGGGCCATGACGGATAACGGGCCTTGGCCCGCGGGCGGTCAGCCCACGCGCTCGATGACGGCCCGGCGGATGAGGAACTTCCCGGGCTCGCGTACCTGCTCGAACGCGGCGTTGTTGAGCAGCGCGCAGCTGCCCGAGGTCGAGGTCACGCTGACCGTGGTGGACTTGTTGTTGTCCAGATTGGTGACCTTGAGCCGGGTGCCGACCGGGAACTGGTTGCTGGAGGCGGCGGGCGCGCCCTCCTCGCCGGAGAGGGTGACCGTGGAGCCGGCGCAGACCACCTCGCCGGAGGCCCCGCCGGTGTCACCGCCTGCGTCACCGCCCGGCTGCTGGCCGCCGCCGGTCGCAGGGGAGGTGGCCGGGGCGGTGGTCTCGGGGTCCGCCGCCGTCGGGGCGGAGGTCGGGGCGGTGGTGGGGGTGGAGGGTGTGACGGTCTCGGTGCAGCCCGCCACCTGGCGGCGCTGCTGGATCTGGGCCACCACCTCCTGCCGATTGGCGATCCTCGCCTCCGACTGGGCGTCGGGGTCGGCCTGTTGGCCGGCGATGAAGTTCAGATTGTTCCGCAGCGCGGTGTCGAGCCCGGCGCAGTTCTCCGTGGGCGCCTTGGCCTGAGCGGTCTCCGAGGCCTGGCTGACCCCGACGCCGACGGCGAGGCCGCCGCCCACGAGACCTACCGCGCCGATGGTCAGGGCGATCTTCTGGGGCCGGGTCACACGACGCTTCCGGGACATGCGGAACTCCTCGTTGGATCGGTCCGTGCTGTGCGGTGCCTTTCGCAGCCGAGATACGGCCGTGCGCGACGAACCGTTCAACGAGGTCCAGACCTTTGTTATCGGACCTGGTCAGAGCCTTGGAGGAGAACGCTCAGGAGTGGACGGCCGGGCCGACGTCCTCCATGACGAGGGCCGGGAGCACGGCCACGGCCACCTGCCGGGGAGCGGCGTGGGGCGAGGCGGTCCGCTCCGCGAGGGCGGGGCGCCAGGAGGTCAGGCGGTGCAGGGCGGTGCCGAGGCCCCTCTCGTCGTCGTCCAGGAGCGCGGCGATCAGGGCGACCGTGTCGGCGCGGGGTGAGCCTGCCGGGGCAGGGAGATCCTTCAGGCGGGGGACGAGGTGGGTGCCGACGCCCTCCGGTGCCGCGGCGGTGGCCAGCGCGGCGAGTACGAACCGGGCCGCGTCGGTCTCCTCGTCCCAGCGGTCCAGGAGACGCGGCAGCGCGCGGCCGATCGCCCGCCGCGTCATCTGTATGCCGGCCGGCTCCTGCCATATGTCACCGAGCGCGGCGACGCGGTCGGCCGTGAAGACGGCGAGCGAGGCGCCGGCGGACGCGAGTTGGAGCAGGTCGCCGAGCACGATCCCCCGGACCGCGGGCGGAATCGCGCCGTCGCGCGCCAACTCGGCCAGGAAGGGGACGGCATCGACGGTGTCGTCGGTGCAGTCGCCCTGGTGGGCCACGGCATCGGCCAGGTCGCCCAGGAACGCGCCCGCGGTCTCGTACGGCTCCCCGAAGGCGAAGTCCTCCTCCAACAGCCACCCGACGGCTTCGGGTGCCTCGTCCGCGCTGCCGTACATCCGCTCCGCCACCGCCACCACAGCCCGGACGACATCCTCCGGCCGGTGCGGTTCGGCGGAGGCCAGACCGGTCCACCGCGGCCCCGGGGCGGGCGGGGCCGGATCGGCGGGCAGCGGGACGGGCGGGGCGACCTCGGCCGTGGTGCGCTCGTGCACCAGGCCGTCCCGGGTGAAGACCTGCTGCAGGGTGGCCGCGTGCCCCTCGGCGCAGCCCTGATGGAACCCGCTGCGGGACCGGGCGGCCCCGGCGATCCGTATGTGCTCGTGCCGGAGGAACGGCCCCAGCGCCCGGCGGTCGTGGCCGGAGTGGACCGCGAGCGAGAAGACCTGCCACCAGCCGGCCAGTTCGGGGTCAAGCGACGGCTTGCCGTACCAGAAGCTCGACGGATCCGACCGGAAGTGGTCATGGGCCCGTATCGCGACCAGCCGATGCCCGGCCGCGGCCAGTTCCGCGGCGGCCTGCCGCGCCGCGTCCTCGGTGGGCAGACACAGGGTGTGCTGGACGCCCCACGCGGGTGGGGCGGTGGCGGTCGAGTCGGTACGTGCCATGTCGCCCATGGTGCACCCGGCCACTGACAGTGCCGGCTACGGACGGTGCCGGCCACTGACGGTGCCGGCTACTGACGGTGCCAGCCACTGACAGTGCCGATGGCTGACAGCGCCGCCCGCGGAAATCCTGTTGAGGCACTGGGCGCGGGGCCACAGACTGCGGGCATGGCCGGTCAGCGTTTTGTCTTCCTCGACCCCGACGGGGCGTCGGAGGACTGGATCTGTGTGGTGGTCGAGGCGGCCACCGGGGTGTCCTACCAGCAGCAGTACGGCGGAACGGCCTGTCGGCAGGGGCGGGTCGAGGGGTATTTGGTGCCGGTGTACGCGCCCGATGAGCTCGACGGGCTGTGCGAGATGTTCGAAGGGCATTTCCGAGGGGCCGGGACCTGGCATCACCAGTGGACGGCCGACGAGTTGGCCAAGCTGCGGGAGATCGTCGCGGGCGTGACCTTCTGGGCCTGCGACGGTACGAACGAGGAGCCGCGTTCGCTGCGCCTCGACGAGGGCCGGCTCGCCGAGGCCGACGAGGCGTGGATCCCCGTCACGACGCCGGACGGGCCGGGCGTGCTGCTGTGGTGCAACTCCGACTGAACCGCCTGACCTGATCCCGTCGTGATCCTCGCCGGGGCGATCAGCGCGCCGTTGCGCGGGTGATGGCCTCGGCGGTCTGCCAGAGGCGGGGGAGGAAGCGGGTGACCTCCTCGGCGCGGTGGAGGAGGTCGGACGTCGAGGCGATGCCGAGGTCGGCGAGGGCGGCGCGGAAGGGCGGGGTGAGCGCCTGGTGGGTCTCGGGGGCGTCGGCGGCCAGGATGGTGTGGCAGCGGGCGAAGGTCGCGGTGATCCAGAAGACCGCCTCGTGGTGGCGGCCGCGGTCGATGAGGGCCTGGCTGCCGTCGATCGCGATGGGCCGCGCCGCCGGGGTGATGTCGCTGCTGAAGAGGAACGGCGTCCTCGCGACGGGGGCGGTGGCGTCGAACGTCGTGGCCAGCTCCCGCAGATGGTGCCGGACGCGCTCGGCGGGCAGATGGGCGCAGCCGAGGAGGCCGAGGAGTTCGGGGTAGAGGTCGAGACGGCCGTGGTCGGCGAGGACTTCGCGGGCGGCCAGATAGCGCAGCCGTACGGTGGGGTTGCGCAGGGCGGCGACGAGCAGCACATGGGTGGTCACGCCGGTGGGGAACAGCCAGGCCAGCACCTGTTCGTGGAACGGCGCCGACGGGTCGATCGCCGCGAGCCTGCGCTCGATCCGAAGGCGGGCGTCCTCGCATCTGCGGAGCACCCAGGGCCGGGCGGCGAAGTCGCGCGAGACGCGGGCGTGCAGGGCGCGCAGCCGGCCGGTGGGGTCGTCGATGACCGTGTCGGTGCGGAAGCTGCCGGCCAGGTGGTACGAGGAGAGCACCGCGTCGGGCGGGGCGAGCAGTGCCCAGGGTAGATAGCTGATCTCCAGCAGGGCGCCGTCGTGGCGGAGTTTGCCCGGCTTGGCCGGGGGATCGTCCTCGGCGGTGACGACCACGACATCGACGTCGGAGGTCGGCGGCAGTTCGGCGGCGTCGGGCAGGCCGACCGTCGAGCCGCTGAAGTACGCCCCGCGGAAACCGGGTTGGGGACGGGCGTACCGGTCCACCCACCGGGCCGCGGCGGCACGTGCGGAGCCGACCTTCACCCTGCGTCCTCCCTGCGTTGTCAGACCCCCCTGGCACAGTTGACCACATGGACACGGATCGCTTCTGGACCGTCATCGAAGCCGCGCGGTCGGGCGGCCCGGACGGAAAGCCTGGCGACAAGCCTTTCGACGAGGTGCTGGTCGACCTGCTCGCCGCGCTCTCGAAGTCGGACATCCTCGAATTCCAGACGCGGTTCGACGAGATACACGACGCCGTCTATCGATGGGACGTCTGGGCCGCCGCCTACCTCATCGGCGGCGGCTGCTCCGACGACAGCTTCATCGACTTCCGCGCCGGGCTGATCGCGCTGGGCCGCGAGTGGTACGAGCGCGCGGCCGCCGACCCGGACAGCCTCGCAGAGCACCCGGTCGTGATCGAGGCCGCGGCCGACGGCGGCTATGAGGCCCTGTTCAACGAGGACGTCAACTACGTGGCGAGCAGGGCGTTCGAGCGGGTCGCCGCGGTCGGGGAGGACTTCTACGAGGAGTGGAAGCGTCATCGGTCCGCTCAGGGGGAGAGCGGGGGCGGCGGCCTCGGGGCGGGTTCCGAGGCGGACATGGGTGAGGACTTCGACTTCGACGACGACGAGGAGATGAGCCGCCGTCTGCCGCGCCTCGCGGCGCTGTATCTGGGCGAGCTCGTGGTCTGAGACGACGCTGCCGCATGGCGGGCCTCGTGCCCGTCACGCCGGGGACATCACCTCGTACAGGTTTCCCGTCTCGTCCTGGAAGAACAGGCCCCGGGGGCACAGGGGGTGGTCGATCCGGCTGTTGTCGGGCTGGGTGGGGTCGTTGCCGTACGGGATGCCCGCCGTGCGGATCCGGGACAGGATCGCGTCGAAGGTGGCCGGGTCCACGTCGAAGGCCAGGTGGTGTCCTTCGGGGTCGGTCACGGTCATGAAGTCCAGGGTGAGCGTGTTGTTCACCCGTACGGGGGCGAAGTGGCCGTCGCGGCCCGCCGGGGGCAGTTCCTCCAGGCCCATGACGGAGGCGAAGAAGTGGGCCGCCTCGCGGTGGTCGGCGGCGGGGACGATGGTGTGGTTCAGCGTGACGCTCATGTGCCGCTCCCGGGTTGGTTGAGGGTGCCGTGCAGGAGGACATCGACGAACTCCACCGGATCGACGTCGGCGCCCTCGGCGCCGAAGTGCAGCTGGGTGAAGAGCATGCCGAGGAAGATCGAGGCGACTCTTTCGGGGGGCAGGCGCAGGGTCGCCCGGTCGGGTTCGACGAGTTCGGTCAGGGCGTCGCGGGTCGCCCGCATGGATGTCTCCCGGCTGTCCGCCGGTCGGTCGGGGCCGTCGTGCGCATTGTCGGAGGTCCCGCCGCCGGTTGGTCGGGCGCCAGTTGGTCGGCCACCGGTCGGTTGGGCGCCGGTTGGTCGAGCGGCGGGGGTGCGTTCGCGGCGGTGGCCCGAGGCGTGCAGGGCCCCGGCCACCGCGCCCATGCGCGTCAGATGGGCCCGCATCGCCTCGGCCGCCTCGGTCAGCCGGTCGGCGAGCGGCTGGTCGAGGGAGATGGAGGCCAGCTCGCGCAGTACATGGCTGGGGTTCATCGCCTCGGCCGTGCAGGCGGCCAGCACCTCCTCCTTGTCCTTGAAGGCGCGGAAGATCGTCGCCTCGCCGATACCGGCGGCGCGGGCGATCTGCGCCGTGGTCACCGCGGCGCCGTACTCGGCGACCAGCGGGAGCGCGGCCGCGACGATCATCGCCCGGCGCTGCTCGGTGCTCATGCCCGGTGCACGCCGCCGGGCCGGTGGTTCCGCCATGCCGCCCACCGTACGGAGTGAGTACTCACTCCGTCAATGCGCATCGAGGCGATGTCATGGAATCGTGCCGACCCGGTTTGTGTTGTGTGCGGGCTGTGAACCAGGTGACGGCTGTGGCCTCAGGTGCGGGCATAGTGGGGGGTCTGTCCCAGAAGGGGCAGGTGGAAGACGGCTTCACGCGCAAGCAACAAGCGCGGCACGACAGCACACAGGGGGACGACGCTCCATGCCATCCATACGCCGCTCCGCCGCGGCCGCCGCGGCCATGGCCGCACTGCTCGCGGTCACCGCCACGGCCTGCGGGCCGAGCGACGACAACGCCGGGTCCGAGCCGAGCGCTTCGGCCACCACCGGGGACAAGGGCAAGGAGAAGGAAGGTCTGAAGATTCCGGACGGGGTGCCGACCAGTCTGGACGACCTGAAAAAGTGGAAGGACGGCGGCTGGAAGAACTGGGACGACTGGGCCCGCAAGGCTTCCGATTTCGCCAACCCCGTCATCAAGGACTTCTGGCAGCCGTCCCGGATGGCGAAGGCCAAGGACTCGCCGAGCACCGTCGCCACGCAGAGCGCCGGTGCGGGCCAGGCGGCCACCGACCCCGAGCCGTCCGCGATCCAGGCCAAGCAGGTCTCGCGGCCGTACCACCAGAACATGGCGCCGGTCGGCAGGGTCTTCTTCGACAGCCCCGACGGGCCGATGGTCTGCTCGGGCACGGTCGTCGAGGACCCGGCCCACCCGGGCAAGTCCAACCTGGTGTGGACGGCGGGCCACTGCGTGCACTCCGGCAAGCAGGGCGGCTGGATGCGGAACATCGTCTTCGTGCCGTCGTACAACGACAACGGGCTGCCCGCCAACCGGACCGAGACCGCCGCGAGCCAGGACGTCGCCCCGTACGGCGTGTGGTGGGCGGACTGGTCGCAGACCTCCTCGCAGTGGATCGACGGGGGCGCCCACACCGGCAATGTCGCCTCGTCGTACGACTTCGCGGTGCTCCATCTGAAGCCGGAGAACGGCGGCGGCAAGTCGCTGCAGGAGACGGTCGGGGCCGCGGTCCCGGTGTGGTTCGACGCGCCGTCGGCGAACCAGGTCAGCTCGATCGGCGCGTACGGCTACCCGGCCGCGCCGCCGTACGACGGGGCGCTGATGTTCAACTGCCTGGACCGGCCCAACCGGCTGTCGTTCTCGCCGACCGCGCCGACGATGTACCGGATCGGCTGCACGATGACCGGCGGCTCGTCCGGTGGCGGGTGGCTGGTGAACCGCGGTGGCAAGACGGCGCTGGTGTCCAACACCTCCATCAGCTCCAATGCGCACACCTGGCTCGCGGGGCCGCGTCTGGGCAGTGAGGCCAAGGGCGTGTTCGACGCGATCAGCCGGAAGTTCGCGGCCAACGGCTGACCGGCGGCTGTCCGGCGGCTGTCCGGCGGCGCCCCCGCGCACCCCGTATGCCCTGCTTATGCGGTGGTCACGAGGTGCGTGGGGGCCGTTCTGCGGCAAGAGTGGGGGTATGGCCGAGAACATCTTGTTTATGGATCTTCCGGGGCCGGAAGCGGCCCCTCGGGCGCTCGACGCACTGCTCCGCGCGGATGACGAGGGCACGCTGGTGCTGTGCGAGGGCGCGGTGATCGCGCGGGCCGTGGACGGGACGCTCGATCTGCCGGACTGTGTGGACAGCACCGGCGCCCGCTGCTTCACCATGGATGACCTGATGGGCGGGCTCGTGGGCGTTCTGGGCGGGCCGCTCGGCATCATGATCGGCTTCGGGGAGGGCGGGTTCGTCGGCGCGGCGCGGGACACCCGCGAGGGTATGGGCGCGGGCCGAGGTGGAGGTGAGGGCGCGGATGCGGGCGAGGCGGCGGGCGTGAGCGCCGCCCTGGAGATGCTGGCCGCCGAGGTCCCGCCGGGCACCACCGTGCTGGTCGCCGACGTGCGCGAGCCGTCTCCTGACGCGGCCGACCGGGCCTTGGCGCCGTACGGTCACCCGGTCGCCCGGTATCCGGCCGCCCGGGTGCGCAGGGAGATCGAGTCGGCCAAGGCCGAACGCTCCTAGGCGCTCTCCGACGGGCCACCCGCCGACAGCCATCCGGGAGCCTGCCGACAGCCACCCGGCCGCGAGCCCGCTGCCGCGGCCTACGCCAGCGGCTTGCCGTAGCAGCGGCTGGACTCCTCGAAGCGGTACAGCCCGAACTTGGTGATCGGCGCATAGCCGCACGAGGTGTAGAGCGCTATGGCCTCCGGCTGCTCGGTCCCCGTCTCCAGCACCATCCGCTGCCGCCCCGCCTCCCGCGCGCTGTCCTCCAGCGCGGCCAGGATCCGGCGGGCCAGCCCCTGCCCCCGCGCCTCCCGGACCACGAACATCCGCTTGATCTCGGCGTCGCCATCCGCGTGGCCCTCCTCGCTGTGCTCCTGGCTGCGCCAGCCGCCACTGGCCACCGCGCGGCCCTGCGCGTCGTACGCGAGGAGGTACAGCCCCCGGGGCGGTTCGAAGTGCGTCGGGTCCATGACGGTCAGGTCGGGGTCGCCGTAGCGCTCGACGTATTCGGCCTGCACTTCGTCGTTGAGCTTGACGGCGTCGGGGTGGTCGTAGGGGACGGACTGGATATTCATGCGAGAGATCGTACTTCCATGCGAACCTGCGGGGCGCTCGGTTTTTTCTGGCGTATCGTGCCGGAATGCTCACCGTGACCACCGTGAATGTAAACGGGCTGCGCGCCGCAGCCAAGAAGGGCTTCCTGCCATGGCTCGCGGGCACCGCCGCGGACGTGGTGTGCCTGCAAGAGGTGCGCGCCGAGCCCGGTGAGCTGACCGCGCCGGTCCGCGAGCCCGACGGCTGGCACACCGTGCACGCCCCGGCGGACGCCAAGGGCCGGGCCGGGGTCGCCGTCTACACGCGGCGCGAGCCGGAGGGCGTACGGGTCGGCTTCGGGTCCGCGGAGTTCGACGGCAGCGGCCGCTATCTGGAAGTGGATCTGCCCGGGGTGACGGTCGCCAGCCTGTATCTGCCGTCGGGGGAGGTCGGCACGGAGCGGCAGGAGGAGAAGGAGCGCTTCATGGGCGAGTTCCTGCCGTACCTGAAGGAGCTGCGGGAGCGCGCCGCGGCCGGCGGGCGCGAGGTGCTGGTGTGCGGCGACTGGAACATCGCGCACCAGGAGCCGGACCTCAAGAACTGGAAGGCCAACCGGAAGAAGTCCGGGTTCCTCCCCGAGGAGCGTGCATGGCTGAGCCGGGTGTACGACGAGGCGGCGTACGTGGACGTGGTGCGCAAGCTGCACCCGGACGTCGAGGGGCCGTACTCGTGGTGGTCGTACCGCGGGAGGGCCTTCGACAACGACGCAGGGTGGCGCATCGACCTGCTCGTCGGCACACCGGGGCTGGCCGAGCGGGCCGTGAAGGCGCAGGTGGAGCGGGCGGCGAGCTACGACCAGCGGTGGAGCGACCACGCCCCGGTGACGGCGGTCTTCGGCGGCTGAGGCGGCTGACACGGTCGGCCCCGGGCTGAGATGCTGCGCCGGTGAACACTGCGGCATCGGATTGGGAACGGCGGGTCGCGGACCTGTGGACCGCCTTCGACGACCACGACCCCGCCGACTTCCTGGCGGCCATGACGGCACTGGCGGCCGAACTCCCCGCCGGCGACCCCGTCGCGTCCTTCGAACTGGCCTCGGCGTACGACGCCACCGACCGCGAGGAGGAGGCCGCCCCGCGCTACCGCGAGGCCCTGGCCGCCGGACTCACCGGGCCGCGGCGCCGCCAGGCGGTGATCCAGATGGCCAGCACGGTGCGCAACCTCGGCCGGCCGGAGGAGGGCGTCGCGCTGCTCACTGCGGAACGGGAAGCGGAATCAGACGAACTCGACGACGCCGTCGCCGCGTTCCTCGCGCTGGCGCTCGTCGACGCCGGGCGGGAGCGGGAGGCGGTGGGCCTCGCCCTGTCGGCCCTGTCCCGCCATCTGCCCATGTACAACCGCTCGCTGGCGCGCTACGCCGACGAACTCGCTGGCGGAGCGAGCGGAGCGGACGGAGCGGACGGAGCGGACGGAGCAGGACGCTGAGCGCCGCGCCGAGCGGCGCGCGCGTGCACCGTTGGCCGGAGGGGGCCGGTCGGGGGGACACTCCCGCGTTCGCCCTGGCCGACTCGGATGACCAGGGCGTCTGGGGGGTCTGCGCCGATGTCTCGGGCCTGTTCGTCGACCCGCCCGTCTGCTCCTACCAACTCCTGGCCTGCGCCCCCGCCGGTCCGCTGCGCGACGCGCTGTACGAGAGCGGAAAGGCGCCGTACGAGCCGCGGCCGCTGGGCGACCTGTGGCTGCGGCCCGTCGGCGACGAACGGTGCCCGGAGGGTTCGGAGCGGCTCGACGCCTGGCGGTTGGAGGACGTACGGGTCATCGGCCACCGCCCCCACCCCGCCGACCCCTCCCTGACCGACGTCTTCATCGAGGGCGCCGACGGCTACCCGGACCCGCCCGACGAGCCGTACCTGGCGGCGGGCCTGCTGCTGCACAACGGCCGTGAACACCTCGGCACCTGCGCCGACTTCTCCGACATCGTCGCGCCGGACGCCCCTGACGACGAGCCGCCGGACACCCCGCTGTGTCTCCTCGGCTGCGCCCCAGGCGACCGGCTCCGGTCGGCGCTCGCCGCCGGGACCCGCCGCCGGCTGCGGCTGGGGGAGGCCCAGCTGCTCGTCCTCGACCGGAACGGCGCGGAGGACACGTACCGGTACATCACCGCCGAGATCGCCGACTGGAAGCCCTCACCGCTCGGCCCCGGCCTCCTCGACATCCGCCTCACCCAGGGCCTGCGGGACCCGCCGCCCCCGCGGGCCCGCTCCTTCTGGCAGCGGTGGTACGACGGTCCGCCGACGGCCCCGAACCAGTGGGCCGGGTACGGGACCCGCGACCGTGAGCTCTGGCTCGACTGCGTGCGCGAGCGAGGGTGTGCCCCGTCCGTTCCGGCCGCGCCGCCAGGGCGCGTGTACGAGCTGGACGGGCGGCACATCACGGATGTGCCCGGCCTCTATCTCGCGATCGGCGAGGCCATGCGCGGCCCCGGCGGCTACTTCGGCTGCAACGCCGACGCGCTGGACGACTGCCTCGGCGGAGGTTTCGGGGTCACCACGCCGTTCACGCTGGTCTGGCACGATGCGCGGATCGCGCGGCGGAGCCTGGGGCGGGTCCTCGACTCGCAGGGGGATCCGTACAGCTACTTCGACGTGGTGCTCGAGGTCCTGAAGGACGGCCGGGTCGAGGTGCGGCTGAGGGACTGAGCGACTGAGCGACTGAGCGACTGAGCCTGAGCCGCCTCAGGTGCAGTCGTTGGTGGCGTCCCAGCAGGTCTCCTCCGGGAAGGGGTCGCCACCGTCGGACGTCGGCGAGGTGTCCGTCGTGGGCGGCGGGTCGTCGGGGAGCGAGGGCGGGTCGTACGGGGTCCACTGCGATGTCGGTGAACTCCGCGAGGGCTTGGGCTTGGGGGCCGTCGTCTTCGCGGGCGTGGGCGGCGACGAGGTCTCCCGCGGTTCGGTGGCCGACTGTTCGTCCTTGGCGGGTTTGGCGTCGGCGGCGCTGGAAGTGGCACCGCCCGAGGGGCGGCTCGGTGTGCCCGAGGGGGTCGTGTTCGCCGGGGCTTCCGTACGGCTGCTCTCGCGCGGCTCGTCGGGGCGGTCGCCGGGGCGCAGAATCGCCGTGGCCGCGGCGGTCAGGAGCACGATCGCGACCGTGGCGGCGATGATCACGCCCGGTCGCCGGAGGCGGCGCCCGGCCGCCTTCAGCCCCTTCGGCCGTGTTGGCTGCTCTGGCCCCTCGGGGTGCGGTGTGCGGGGGGAACTTTCCGGCTCCGGGGCCGGCTCCCGGTCCGGCGCTGTGTCCGGTACGGGGTCCGGTACGGGGTCTGGGTTCTCGGCCTCGGGTTCGGGATCCTCGGCCAGCGGCTCGGGATCCTCAGCCACCGGCCCGGGGGCCTCAACCACCGGCCCAAGGTCCTCGGCCACCGACTCCGCCTCCACCGTGGGTGACGGCTCCTCGGCATCGGAGGGCTCCTGCCCGACCTCGACGGCCAGGCGCTTGCGGACCCCGACCCACGCCTCGACCGTGGCCTCGTCACCGCCGCAGGCCCGGACGAAGGCCGCCACCAACTCCTCGCGGGGCAGCTCCTGTCTGTTCAGCGCCCCGGCGAGGGTGGCGCGCGGCAGCACGTCCCCCGCCGCCCCGGCCCGGCGTTCCAGCTCGCGATAGCTCAGATCCGCCCACTGGCGCAGCTGGCGCATCACCGCCACGAACTCCGTGGAGTCCTTGACGTCGTGTGGCAGTGGAATCCTTCCGTCCACCTCGGCCCCCCGTGTGTTTTGTTGTGTCGGAGCTCGGTCCTCCCGGGGAGCTTAAACGGCTCGCCATGAAAACTCGTCAAGAATCAGGGTCACTTGCCGCGCATATGCCGTTCGACGACCTCGCGCACCCGAGGCCGCAGCCACCCGTCTTCGCCGCGCGGGTCCAGCCCTTCCGCCTTGAACACGGCATCGGTGAACTTGTCCACGCCGGCGGGCGGCGCTTCGCGCAGCCGCCGTATGTCGTGCGGTGGAAGGCAGAAACCGAGGTCGACACACAGCTCGTAGAGGAGCGCGTAGACCTCCTCCGATGACAGTCGTTTTGTCATGCCTCGGTACGGTACCGGCGACGCCGGGCCCGGGCACGTGAGTTATGCGTGCCGCCGTGCCTCGAACCGGTCCTGTGCGGCCAGCACGTCGTCCGTATGACGCTTCGCCCACGCGCCCATCGCCCGCATGGGGACGAGCAGGGCGGTTCCGGCCTCGGTCAGCGCGTAGTCGACGCGCGGCGGCGCCTCCGCGTACGTACGGCGCTCGATCAGGCCGTTGTACTCCAGGCGCCGCAGCGCGTCGTTGAGGACCTTGGGGCTGATCCCGCCGATCCGGGCGACCAGCGCCCGGGGCCGCATCGGGCCGCATGCGCCGAGCGTGTAGACCACGACGCTGTCCCAGCGGTTCGCGAGCACCTCGAACGCGATACGCGCATGGCAGTCCGCGGTGTACGCCGTGTCCCCCGTGTCGGCGGCGTGCGCGGCGTCAGCTCGCGCGGCGTCCCGCGGGCAGCTCGGCTTCTCCATACGCGCATCCTGCCCGATCCGATGCACACCACGCGGTGTGCATCGGCCGTCCTGAAGCCCCGGCCTCAGGCCGTGACCACCTCCAGTCCCTCCGGCGCCGTCACGCTCACCGCCCCGTCCGCCGCCAGCGTGACGTCCAGCTGCCCCCCGCCGACCTGGAGCCCGGTCACCGTCAGCGGGCCGTACGCCCGGGCGAAGGTGGGGGCCACCGTGACCGTGCCGCCCGGGACGTCCGCGTCCAGGCCGAGGGCCGAAGCGAGGACCTGGACCGAGGCGGCGGCCGCCCACGCCTGGGGGCGGCAGGACGCCGGGTAGGGGGCGGGGCGCGGGCCCGCGTCGGCGCCGTGGCCGGCGAAGAGCTCCGGCAGCCGGGCATCGAAGGTCGCCGAGGCCGTCAGCAGGCCCGCCGCCAGCGACGCCGCCGCGTCCGGGAAACCGGCCCTGACCAGGCCGTGCACGGCGATCGCGGTGTCGTGCGGCCAGATCGAACCGATGTGGTAGCCGTACGGGTTGAAGCCCACCGAGTCGCTGCTCAGCGTGCGCAGGCCGTGGCCCGAGTCGAGGTCGGGGCCGGCCAGCCGGGCGGCCAGCGCCGCGCTCTCCTCCTGGTTCAGCAGGCCGGTGCCGAGCAGGTGGCCGAAGCCCGAGGTGACCGAGTCCACCGGCCGGCCGTCGCGGTCCAGCGCGACCGCCGGGTACGGGCCCCGCGCGTCCTCCACCCAGAAGCGCTTACGGAACCGGTCGGCGAGCCCTTCCGCCCACTCCTCCCACGCGTCCGCGCCCGGCCGCCCGAACGCGCGCAGCAGCGCCGCCCCGCCCCGCGCGGCCTCGTACGCGTACGCCTGCACCTCGCACAGCGCGATCGGCGGGTCGGCGAGGCGGCCGTCGCGGTGGCGGATGGCGTCGCCGGAGTCCTTCCAGCCCTGGTTGGCCAGGCCCCGGCCGGTCCGGTCGACGTACTTGAGGAAGCCGTCGCCGCCCGCGTCCGCCTGGTCGCGCAGCCAGCCGAGCGCCGACTCGGCGTGCGGCAGCAGCTGTTCCACCTCGGCCGGGGCCAGGCCCCAGCGCCAGGCGTCGTGGAGCAGGGTGATCCACAGGGGGGTCGCGTCCACCGTGCCGTAGTACACCGGCGGGAGGGAGAAGGTGTCCGTGAAGTCCTGGGTGGCGCGCCGCACCTCGTGCAGGATCTTGCCCGGCTGTTCCTCCGTCGCCGGGTCGACGGCCGTGCCCTGGCGGCGGGCGAGGGTGCGCAGCGTACCGGCCGCGAGGTCGGTGCCGAGCGGCAGCAGCATCCGGGCGGCCCACAGCGAGTCGCGGCCGAAGAGGGTCAGGAACCACGGGGCGCCGGCGGCCAGGAACTGATCCACGCCGCCCGTGCCGGCCCCGCCCCTCTCGTCGGATCGCGGGTCCATCAGGCGCAGCCGGTCCGCGTCGGCGACCGACTGGTCCAGCCACTGGTCGAAGCGGCGGTCCGCGCTGCGCAGGGCCGGGGTGCGCCACGGCACGGCGTCCGCCGGGGGCGCGGGGAACTGGTCGCCGTCCGCGTACGCCGCCGTGCAGCGCAGCGTCGCCGTCCACGAGGTGCCGGGGGCCAGTTCGACGTCGTACGACAGCCGGCCCTCCGCCGCCCGGCCCTCCGCCGCCTCCGCCGCCTCCAGCGCGTCCTCCTCCAGCGCGTCCGGCGCCGGCTCGCTGGTCAGGCGTACGGAGAACCCGTCGCGGGACCACGCCAGACCGTGTCCGTCGCTCTCGACCCGTGCCCGTACCGGCTCCAGGACGTGGCCCGACTTCACCCGCTCCATCAGGGCGAGGTCCGTGGCCGCCGTGACCGTCAGCCGGAAGCGGACCCGCTGGGTGCCCACGTTGGTGACCTCGAAGCTCTCCTCCAACCGCCCGGAGGCGACGGTCCGGCGGCGGAGCAGGGTGACCGCCGGGTCGGGCGTCACCTCGCCGAGGCCCCGCAGGACCGACCGGAAGTCCGCCCGGTCGGCCCCCCTGAGCCCGCCGCCGACCGGGGCCAGGGCGATGGGCCCGGCCGTGACTGCCTGAGCCGTGACCGTCAGATGGGACAGCGCCCTGCTGTCGCCGTGGTAGAAGCCGTCCGCATCCCCGCCGAGCTGCCCGTCCGCGCGCGAGATCACAAAGCTCGGCGCGTACAGCGTGACGACCGCGTCGTGCAGGAACGGCTGCAGGTCCGCGGCCACCGAAGTGGTTGCCGTGACCGAGTCGTTGGTGTCCTGAGGCTTGACAGTGGTGTCCAAAAGAGTAGAACCTCTCAGCGTTGGATCGTTCAAAAGACATTAACGGCCTCTTGAGGGCGCTGACAATGCCTTTGGAACGCTCAAATCAAGCCTGTGGGACTGGGCTTGCAACCTCGTAGGCCGGAGACCCGTATGCCCCGCTCCACCAGCAGTTCCTCGCCCAAGGGCAGCGCCAAGGGCGGCCCGGTGACCCTCGCGATGGTCGCTCGCCGGGCCGGTGTCTCCACGCAGACCGTGTCCAACGCGATCAACTCGCCGGAGCTGCTGCGCCCCGAGACCCTGGAACGGGTCCGCCAGGCGATCGACGAGATGGGCTACCGCCCGAGCCGCGCCGCGCAGACGCTGCGCACCCGCTCCAGCAAGCTGATCGGCTACGGCATCCAGCCCGCCCCGGGCGGCAACACCGCCCCGGTCATGGACCGCTTTCTGCACGCCCTCTCCCAGGCGGCCGACGAGGCCGGCTACCGGATCCTGCTGTTCTCCTGCCCGCCCGGCGGCCCGAGCCTGGAGGGGTACGACGAACTGCTCGCCCAGCACGACGTCGACGGCTTCGTGCTCAGCAACACCGCCCGTCAGGACCCGCGCCAGGCGTGGCTGGCCAAGCGGGGCGTGCCGTTCGTCGGCTTCGGCCGGATGTGGTCGGGGCGCCAGATCGGCGACTGGGTCGATGTCGACGGCGCCTCGGGTACGGACGCCGCCGTGGAGCACCTGGTCGCCCTCGGACACCGCAAAATCGCCTTCCTGGGCTGGCCGCGCGGCTCCGGCGTCGGTGACGACCGAGCCGAGGGCTGGCAGCGGGCCATGCGCCGGCACGAGCTGCCGACGCGCGGACGGCGCGCGGAGAGCGTGGGCGACGTCGAGGCGGCCCGTATCGCCGTGAAGCCCTTACTGGACGCGGGTGCCACGGCCGTGGTCGCGGCCAGCGACATGCTGGCGCTCGGCTGCTACCACGCGCTGCGCGAGCGGGGCGCCGCCCCGGGCCGGGACGTCGCGGTGGTCGGCTTCGACGACTCGCCGACCGCCGGGATCCTCTCGCCCTCCCTGTCCTCCGTCGCCCAGCCGCTGGAGGCGGTCGGCCGGGAGTGCGTACGGCTGCTGCTGGCCCGGATGGCCAACCAGGACGCGGCACCGGAGCGCGTCCTGCTCGAGCCGTCCCTCGTCGTCCGAGACAGCGCCACGGCGCCGGGTTCCGACGCACCGACCCCCTGACACACCGACACCCCGGCCCCCTGCACCTCTGACACGCCGGCACGCCCCGACGCGCCGCGCCCCCCGACATCACCTCTCCTCCACCCCCCGAGCCGCACGTACCACCCCGAATCCACGGAGGAATCATGGTCCCCCGCACGGCCGCCGCCGCCCTCCTCACCTGCGCGGCGCTTCTGACCGCCACCGCCACCGGATGCTCGTCGAGTTTCGGCGGCGACAAGGAGAAGAAGCAGGACACCAGTGCCAAACAGCACCTGAAGGTGCTGATAGCCACCTCGGGTGACGCCGAGACCAAGGCGGTCAAGGAGGCGGCGGCCGCGTACGAGAAGAAGTCCGGCAACAAGGTGACCGTCGAGGCCGCCAAGGACATGAACCAGCAGCTCGCGCAGTCCTTCGCCGGCCATAAGCCGCCGGACGTCTTCTACGTCAACTCCGACATGTTCGCCAACTACGCCAAGGGCGGCTCCCTCTACGCGTACGGCGACAAGATCAAGGACGCGGACGACTTCGCCGAGCAGCTGCGCTCCTCCTTCACCTACGACGACAAGCTGGTGTGCCTGCCCAAGGACACCTCCACCCTCGCCCTCGCCATCAACACCGACCTGTGGAAGAAGGCCGGGCTGACCGAGAAGGACTACCCGACCTCCTGGGAGCAGCTGCGCAAGGTCGCGGGCAAGCTGACCGGGGACGGGGTCACCGGCCTGGTCACCAGCGACGAGTACCAGCGGCTCGGCGTCTTCATGAAGCAGGCGGGCGGGTGGATCACCGACGCCGGGCAGACCAAGATGACCGCCGACAGCGCGAAGAACGCCGAAGGGCTCGGCTTTGTGAAGTCCCTGCTGAAGTCCGGCTCGATGAAGTACGCCAAGCAGGTCGACACCAGCTGGGGCGGTGAGGCCTTCGGCAAGGGCAAGGCCGCCATGACCATCGAGGGCAACTGGCTGACCGGCGCCATGAAGCTCGACTACCCGGACGTCAAGTACAAGGTGGTCGAGCTGCCCGCGGGCCCGGCCGGGAAGGGCACGCTCGCCTTCAGCAACTGCTGGGGCGTGGCCGCCGAGAGCGCCCACCAGTCGGCGGCGGTGGACCTGGTGAAGTACCTGAGCTCCGGTGAGCAGCAGCTGAAGTTCGCCGAGGGCTTCGGCGTGATGCCGTCGCGCACCAGCGCCCTCGCCGAGTACGCGAAGCAGGAGCCGGACGCCAAGGCCTGGGTCGACGCCAACTCCTACGCACAGGGCCCGGTGACCATCGCCGGATTCGACAAGGTGCTCAGCCAGTTCAACACCGAACTGCAGTCGCTGCCCACCACCGACCCGAAGAAGATCCTCGCCAACCTCCAGCGCAACGGCGAACAGGCCCTCGCGAAGGGCAACTGAGCCGTTATGCCCTTCCGCACCACCCCGCGTACGGCGCGCCGCACCCCTCGCGGCGCGTCGTCCGGCCCCCGCCCGGCCCCCGAGGCCGGCGGCGGGGGTCCCCGTACGGCCGGCTCGCCGGGCGCACCTGACGCGCCCGGCGGGTCCGGCCCCAAGGCGGCGCCCCGCACCCCAAACACCCCGTCCGCGGGGCGCCGCCGCGGAGAAGGCGCCTGGGGATGGCTGTTCGTCAGCCCCATGGTGCTGATCCTCGGCCTGTTCCTGGTGCTGCCGATCCTGATGGCCCTGTGGGTGAGCCTGCTGGACTGGGACGGGCAGTCGAACCCCTTCGACGGCCAGACCAAGTTCGTCGGCCTGGACAACTACCGGGCGCTGCTCACCGAGGACGGCCTCGACCGCACCCTCTTCGCGACCTCGCTGCGCAACAACGCCTACTACGTACTGCTGACCGTGCCGCTGCAGACCGGGCTCGCGCTCGTACTGGCGCTGATCGTCAATCAGCGGCTGCTGCGCGCCAAGGGCGCCCTGCGCACCACGTTCTTCTTCCCGTCCGTCACCAGCTCGATCGCGGTCTCCACCGTCTTCCTCTTCCTCTTCCAGGGCAGCGGGGCCGTCAACACGCTGCTGTCCTGGATCGGGATGAAGGGCCCGAACTGGTTCGCCGATTCGCGCGGGGTGCTCTCGCTGCTGCTCGGCGGCCTGGGGATCGTCGACCTCGACCACCCCACGGGTGCGCTGGCCGACCACTCCTTCATGGGTCTTTCCTGGTACGAGTGGCTGTCCGGGCCGTCCGTCGCGATGTGCACGATCATCCTGCTCGCCGTGTGGACGACCTCCGGCACCTTCATGCTGATCTTCCTCGCGGCCCTCCAGGACATCCCGCGGGAGCTGGAGGAGGCGGCCGCCATGGAGGGCGTGAACCGGCGCCAGATGCTGCGGTACGTCACGCTGCCCGCGCTGCGGCCGGTGTTCTTCCTCGTCCTCACCCTGGGCACGATCTCCACCTGGCAGGTCTTCGACCAGGTGTATGTGATGGGCCAGGGCGCCCCGGGCAACACCACGCTGACACCGGCCTTCCTGTCGTACTCGTCGGCCTTCGACGGCTCCGACTTCGGGCAGGGCGCGGCCATCGCCTTCATCCTGCTCGCGCTGATCCTGTGCATCACCGCCCTGCAGCGCTGGGTGCTGCGGGAGCGCGGCCCCCGCCCCGGGAGGAACCGATGAACGCCGAAGCCAGGGTCAAGGCCAGGGGCAACGCCAACGCCGGGGCCAAGATCAAGGCCAGCGCCAAGGCCGCCGCCCGGGCGCAGGGGCGCCCGGTGCTCGGCCGGTTCCCGCTGCCGCTGCGGGTGCTGGGGTATGCGCTGGTGGTGGGGCTCGGGCTGCTGTATCTGCTGCCGTTCGCGCTCCAGTTGATCACCGGGTTCAAGACGGACCCGGACGCGGCGGCGCACCCCCTCGGGCTGGTGCCCACCACCCCGACGACCGCCGCCTACCAGCGGTTGTTCGGGCTGAGCCAGGCCGGCGACGGGGTGCCGTTCCTGCGCTGGCTGGGCAACTCCGCGTTTGTCGCGGTCCTGGTCACGGCCGGTCGGGTGCTGTTCGACTCGATGGCGGGGTACGCGCTGGCGCGGCTGCGCTTCCGGGGCCGCTCACTGCTGTTCGGCTTCGTCCTCGCGGTGATGGCGGTGCCCGGGGTGGCGCTGCTGATCCCCAAGTTCCTGGTGTTGAACACCTTCGGGCTGTTCGACACCTACACCGGCATGATCGTTCCGCTGCTGGTGGACGCGGCGGGCATCTTCATCATGAAGCAGTTCTTCGAGTCGATCCCCCGGGAGGTCGAGGAGGCCGCGCGGGTGGACGGCGCCGGGGTGTTCCGGACCTTCTGGTCGGTGGTGCTGCCGATGGCGCGGCCCTCGCTGCTCACCCTGACGATCCTGTCCTTCCAGAGCTCGTGGAACGAGTTCACGCACTTCCTGGTGTCCACCCAGTCCGGCGAGTACGAGACGCTGACGACCGGGCTCGCGCGGTTCATCTCGGGCGGCCTCGGTGGCGGTACGCAGTACCCGCTGAAACTGGCGGCGGCCCTGCTGGCGACGGTGCCGGTGGCGGCGCTGTTCTTCTGCTTCCAGCGCTACTTCGTCCAGGGGGCGAACTCGGGGGCGGTGAAGGAGTAGCGGCCCGACGCACACCGCGTGGTGTGCGTCGGCCTGCCTAAAGTCCCCGTGGTCAGTCACCACTGTTTCATCGGACGGGAGCACCATGACGATGCGCATCGGCATTCTGGGCACGGGCGGGATGGCCACCACACTGGGCGGCGCATGGGTCCGCGCCGGACACGACGTCCTCATCGGCGGTCGCGACGACGCGGCGGCCAAGGCCACGGCGGGGCGCATCGGCGCCACCGGCCACGGCACGCTCGCCGACGCGGCGGCGTACGGCGACGTCGTTTTGGCGGCGGTCCCGGCGGACGTGGCACCCGAGTTGGTCAAGGGGTTCGCGGAGGTCCTCGACGGCCGTACGCTGATCGACTGCACGAACCCCATCGTGCCGACCGACGACGGCCTGACGCTGTCCACCGGCGGCACGACCTCCATAGCCCTGCGGATGGCGGAGGCCGCGCCGGGCGCCCATGTGGTCAAGGCGTTCAACCTCTGCCACGACAGCATCTGGACCCTGCCGCAGCCGACGTTCGAGGGCGCCCCGCTGGCGGTTCCGTACTGCGGCGACGACCCGGGCGCCCTCGACCGGACCGCCGCGCTCATCACCTCGATGGGCTGCACGCCCATCCCCTGCGGCGGGATCGCCCGCGCGGTGTACGTGGAGGCGACGGCGGCCCTCGCGATCGGGGTGTGGATGAACGGCGCTGAGCCGCGCTTCGCGTTTCCGGTACCCATGGCGGCGCCGGGCGCGGCTGCCTCCTAGGGTTTCCGGGAGGGGCACGACTTGTCGGCACGGGACCGCCGTGGCCGGGTGCGCTGCCTGCCGTACGACCGGTGATGGCTGACCACCACCGGTCGTTGGCGCGTCCTACGGAGCGCTTGGGCCGACGTCGGTCGCGCTGAGCGGGGCTCGGGTGACAGCGGACGCCGACCGCTCGTCCGCGCCGACGTCGACGACGCCGGTGCGAGCCTGACCGTCCATGTCGTCGGTCACGAACGCGGAGCTGTCGGTGCCGGTGTCGATCGCCGGGCTTCCCGCACCGATCCGGTGCACCGGTCCGTCGGGGGCCAGCAGTGGATCGATCACCTTGATGGCGCCGGAGGGCACGGTCACGCCAACGGACGCAGAGCCTGTCGGCCACGCGATGTTGCCGGCGTAGCTCATGTTCAATGGTTTCTTGACTTCGTTGAACAGCTTGCCTTGGCTTCCCGTGACCACATTGTTGGCGATGATCGAGTCGACCGGCGGGAGCTTGTAGTTGGCGCCGACCTCGATATTCGACACGTTGCTCACGAAGGTGTTGTTCACGACGGTCGCCCGGTAGACACGCCAGTGCGCACTCAGCGCCCCTGAGGTGTCCACGTCGCCGCCGTCGATCTGCAGCGCGGCGTCGTAGCCGGTGCCGGTCAGGCCCTCGAAGTAGTTGTTGTAGATCGCGTGGTCCTGGCCGTAGATCCGGATTCCTCCGGTTCCCGCCTTCCCCTCCCCGAGGAAGAAGTTTCCGTAGAACGCGCCACGGTTCCCGTGCCGCTGTGACAACACGCCCTGCGAGGTGCGGAACGTGTTGTAGCGGACGATGTTGTCGTTGCTCTTCACGGAAACGATCTCCGGATCACCGTCGCAGTTCTCGAAGAGGTTCGACTCGACGACGGTGAATCCGTTCGCCTGGGAGATCCCGCTCCAGCCGACCCGGATCGCCTCCATTTCGTTCTCGGCACGCGGACCGATGTTGCGGAAGTGGTTGTGGTCGATGAGATCATGCTGCGACTGCTGGGTCTCGGAGCCGTCGATGGTGATGAAGTTTCCGAGTTGGTGCTTCTCCTCGAACAGGTTGTGATCGATCCGGTTGTGGTGGCTGTTCGCACCCTGGATGATCACCACTTCAGTGAGGATTCCTCGGTCAGCCGGAAGTGGTTGCGGGTCAGTCGAACATGGTTCGAGCTGGTGATCTTCAGCGTGTCGCTGTTCGTCCACTTCAGACCTTCGAAGGTCACGTACGCGGAATCCTTCACCTCCAGCTGCCCGTCGTCGATCACCGCCTGCCCTCGGTGCTCCGCGATGACGGTGATCGGCTGGTCGGCGGTTCCGTTCCTGCCGGTCATCTTGCCGACCGCGTAGTTGCCGTCTGCGAGCACGATGCGGTCCCCGGCCCGCGCGTCCCCGAACGCGCTCCGCAACTGGTCCGAGTCCGCGACGCGGACGGTGCGGCCGGGGCCCTGATCGTCATCGTCGCCGTCACCGCCGTCGGGCCCGTTGACGGTTGTCTCGGTGATGCTGGTCCAGTCGTTGGTGGTGTTGCCGTGGCCGACGATGCGCAGGTATCGGGCGGAGGTGTCGGCGAAGTCGTAGTTCTGCGGTTGGAGTGTGGTGCCGTTGCTGGTCTTTCGTGCCAAAGGCGTTGTCCAGGACGATCCGTCGTTGGACAGTTGGACGTCGAAGGTGTCTTTCCTGGTGTCGCCCTTGTGTCAGGCGATGGACACCGAGCCGATGGCCTGGGCCGAGCCGAGGTCGTACCGGATCCACACTCCGTCGCCCTCGGCGGACCAGCGGGTGCTCAGGTCCTTGTCCAGGGTGTTGGCGGGGACGTTTCCGTCATCCGCGCTGGCCGAGACTCCCGTGACTGTCACTGGAGAGCCCGCCGCCGACGCGACCGGGTGGAGCGCCCCCGAGACCCCGAGGGCGAGCACCCCTACTATGAGTGCACGATACGTTCGTCGCATAGAGCCTCACTTAGGTTGAAGCACCAGCTCAACCGAAGTGGTTGAGCTGGTGCTGAACGGCTGTGTCCGAACACCGCGAGGTGGTGCACGGCGATGCGGCGTGCCGAGCCGGGGCCGTGTCGGAGAGCGTTCTTCCAGGTGTGGCGCTACGGCCGCCCGGCCGGGCTCCGGCCCGTCGGCCAGGCTGTCAGGGGCGTGGCGGGACCGGTCCCACAGACAACCGCTGCCTTATGGCGCGTTGTGCGGCGGGTGCGCGATGTCTTCCGGCCTCGCGTACCACTCGTATCCACCGCCGCGCGGCCGGAGGAACGCGACGCGCGGCCACTGGGCGGCGGGCTCGTTGCGGGGAGGCAGAGTTCGTGTTGGTCGATGACGGCTTCCAGGGTGCCGACCCGCTGTGTTTCGGTGTCCAAGGCCAGCTCTCCCGGCCGCATGCGGCGGATGCTCAAGCTGGTCCGCCCGCATCTCAAGAACTCCGCCGCCCGCACGCTCCACGAGCGCGCGCGAACGGTAGTCCCGGCCCAGCGGGACGCGGCGCCCCTCAACCCTCGTCCGGCAGCGGCGGCAGGTCGTCCCACGTCCACCGGGCGGCGGGCCGCCAGTCGGCTTCCCGTCCGTAGCGCGGCACGGGCATGGGCACCTCCCTACCGGCTCTCGTGGCGCGGCAGGCCAAGGTGTCGGCGGCCTGGGGCGCCCCTGCCGCCCGCAGCGCCTTCAACAGTGATTTCACGCCGTGCGAGGGGGTGGGAACGGCGTGGATCTCCGGACGGCGGTCGAGCAGCGTAGCGAGGGCCTGCGTCGCGCCAGTCGTGCGCAATGCCTCCAGCAGGGAGGCGACCGCGGCCGGGTCGGTGAGGGCGGCCTCGCGGGCGGCGCGGTGTGTCAGGGCATCGGCGGCGTCCGCCCGTAGCCTCCCCAGCAGGCGGACGATCATATGCGGATCGGTGGTCGTGGTCATGACGCGCTGCGCCAGGGTGCCCGCGGCCTGATGCGCATGGGCCCTCATCAAATCGTCCAGCAGGAGGTTGACGGCGTTCGTGTCGGTGAGATCCGTATGGTCGACGATGCGGTGCGCGAGGGTGTTCGCGGCCTCCGGCCCCAACCACTTCAGCATGGTGGCGGCCATGTTCCTCTGGGTGGGATCGGCCTCGGTGATGACGCGGTGTGCGAGGGTGCCCGCGGCCTGGTCCGCGCCGATTCTCACCAACTCCTCGAGCAGATGGACGACGCTGTCCAGGTCACTGAGGTCCGCTTGCGCCTCCGGATGACGGTCCAGCAGTGCGTGAACCGCCTCCCACACTTCGACGGTGCACAGCTCCCGCAGCAGCAGGGCGACGCCCCGGGGATCGGTGAGGTCCGCGTGGATCTCCGGGTGACGGTCGAGCAGTTTCTGGACTCCTTCGTCCTCCCTGATCGCCCAGAGCTCCGCCAGGAGGCGGACGACGTCGCGCGACTCGGTGAGTTCGGCCTCATCGGCGGCACGACGTGCCACAGTGCCCGCGGCCTCCGTGGCGCCCGTCTTCCGCAGTTCCTCAAGCAAACGAGCGGCGCCGAGCGGGTCGGTGAGATCGACGGAGAGGTGCGGGTCGCGGCCCAGCAGCGCGGACATCGCCTCGGCCGGGCCGGCTTTCCGTAACTGCTCGAGCAGCAGGGCCAAGCCCTGCGGGTCGGTGAGGCTGACCTGGCCGGCCACCTGGTGCGCCAGCGCGTCGGTGGCCTCGTCCGCGCCCGCGTCCCGCAATGCTTTCAGTAGGAGGGCGGCTGTACGCGGTCTGGTCAGACCGGCCGCAGCAGCCACGCGACTTGCCGCCGTATCCACGGCCCGGCCCGCATCGACTGCCATTGCCTTCCCGAGGAGGGCGGCGGTGGTCCACTCGGTGAGATCAACCTGATCGGGGATCCGGCGGGGGACCGGAGGGGCTACGGCTGCGGCGGTGGCCCATGCGGCGACATCGACTCGGCCGACGATCCGGCGCGCCAGAACGGCCGCGGCCTCCCCGGTGCCCAGTCTCGCCAGGGAACGGAGCATGCCGGCGGCGGCGTGCGGGTCGGTGAGATCGGCATGGTCGGCCACCTGGCGTGCCACTGCTTCCGCGGCCTTGTCCTCGCCCGCCTCCCGCAGCCACTCCAGCAGGAAAGTGGCACCGACCGTATCGGTGATCGGGGCTTCGGTGACGATGCGGTGCACCACGGTCCGTACGGCCTCCTCGGCGCCCGTCTCTCGTAACTCCTCGAGCAGGAAGGTGATGTGGAGCGGGTCGGCGAGATCCAGGTGGTCCTGTGGACGGCGGCCGAGCAGTACGGCGACTCCCTCTTCGGCGCCTGCGTGCCGGAATCTACCGAGCAGGGAGTCGACCGTCTTCGGGCTGCTGAGGTCGGTGTGGGCGGCAATCCACCGGGCGGCGCGGGGAACGGAGGGGTCGTCAAGCGTGGCGAGGCGGTGGAGCAGGGTGGCGGAGGCTCCGGGGGCGCCCGCCGCGACGGCTTTGCGCCCCAGCAGGACCGCCTGCCGGTAGAGGGTGCGCTCCCAGGCGGCGTCGGCGAGCCGGGCCAGGTCGGCGGGGTCGGTGGTGTGGTCCAGCAGGCCCTGCCACAGCGAAGGGGTGCCGAGCTGGTCGACTCTCAGCAGACGGGTGTGCTGGTCGAGGTAGTCGGCCGGTTCGTAGTGGGCTGGGGTGCCCCCGCGGGAGCGCAGGGCGGTCAGCGGGGTGAGGGCCCGGCGGATATCGGTGCGGGTGCCGTCGTGGCGTTCTCCGGTGCTGAGGGCTGTCAGGGCGTGTTCGGCCCAGTCGGGGTCTCCGGGGCGAGTGCGGTCGGTGAGCGCACCGTCGGCGGCGTCGGCGAGCAGGGCGGCGGGGATCGGAGCGTGGTGGCCCAGACGGCGCGCGTCCAGGGCGGCGGTGATCAGGGCGTGGTCCACAGGGGTGTACGGGTCGCCGGGGCCGCGCTGATAGGCGGCCAGCAGCTCCGGACCCCCACTGAGGTGCTGCACGACGCGGCCGTCAGCCGCTCCGGCCTTCAGCGCGGCGGCCAGGCGGCGGTCGTCCTGTCGATCGGCCAACTCGCGCCACCGCGCCCGCTCGTCTTCCGCCAAGGTGGAGGTGACGTCAATGCGGTGGGTGACCGTGGCGGTGAGCAGGGCGCGGGCGTGGCTGTGCGGGTCTTCCGGCGCTCCGGTGGCGGCCAGATCGGCCCAGTAGGGGTCGGGCCACAGGGTGCCGACCGCGACCACGCCGGGCCGGGTGTGCAGCAGCTGCAGCAGGGCGGCTGCGGCCTGTTCGCTGTCGTGGCCGTAGAGGTGCCGTTGCGTTTCGTTCAGCCACAGCACCACCCCGGCCGTGACGCGGCCGGTGTCCAGCAGGTGCAGCAACTCCACCGCGGTGCGGGGGCGCAGCAGAGGGTGATGGGGCGCGAGGTCGCACAGCGCCTCGTACAGGGCGCGGGTCTTGCCCGTGGACGAGTCGCCGGTGAGCATCACCAGGACCGAAGGCCCCCCGTCCAGGGCGGGGGTGAGGGCGGACCTGATCGCGATGTCATGCGCCCTGGGCAGGTAGGGGGTCAGCTCGGGCAGCGCCGGGGCGGGACCTTTCTCGGTGTGGGGGAGGGCGGCCCGGTGGACCTCCAGCACCGCTGGACCGGCGGTCGTCACCGTCTGCGTCGGGTCCTCGCCCGGCTGCTGCGGGGGACCGGGGGGACTACGGCGCGCCGCGGCGTGTTCGGTACGGGCCCGCTCCAGCTGTTCGCGCCACCACCGCTCGTCAGCCGCCTCACCGGCCCACGACGCCCACAGGACGACCAGAGCGAGCACCTGATCGTCGCTGCCGTCCTGGGGCACCTTGAAACGGTCCGGATGTTCAGGCGCCCAGTCGCTGACGCGCTTCCCACGGAAAGCCGATGCGCCGGGCATGGCCGAGGCGCGGACGCGGGCCTGGACCACCGCCTGACTGCGGGACAGGCCATCGCGGGAGCGAGCCTGCTCGGCGCGCTCCCGCAATCCCCGCAGCCGCGCGTAGAGCTCGCGAACCTGTGGTCCCACCGGTCCTCCCCCTGCCGCCGTGCCGCCGGATGCCCGCGGCGGGCGCGGCGGGCGACCGGCGGGCAGGTGCGGTGACCAGCAGCGTAGAGGAGGCGGGCCGCCCAGTGCCCGCGATGGGGGACGAGGTGCGCGGTGCGGCGGGAGAGTCGGTTGTCGTCACGCCGGGCCCGGTGCGTGTGACAGCTCGATCCGTCCTGTGAGAAAGGGGAGTTGTGTTATGGCCGAGCGCCGCCGTCGTACCCGCCGAACCTCCGTCCGCCCGTCCGCCCCCGGTCCCGTCCCGCTGTGGCGGGAGGCCGCCCGACGCGCCGTGGTGGGGTTGGCCGCCACCGTCGGACCGGTCACCGTCGCCGTTGTGCAGTGGTGGCTCCGCGTAGGCTGACGCCGGAACGCGTGAACGGGGAGCAAGGCAGTGCGGATAGAGCGACACCAGATAGGCGAGGCCGCGGTTTCGGCGGCTCTTGAGGACTTCGCCAACCGGATCGGTTCGATGGTCCACTCCATGTCGAGGGCCGGCCGGATCTCCACCTACGAGTGGGAGCTGATCGCGGAGGAATTCCTCGACTACCTGGGCGCTCTGTCCGTCGGGACCCCCGACCTCGACACCCCGGAGGCCAAGGCCGTCCTCGACAACGCCACCGAGGCCGCCGCCGGTGCCGTGGCGTATGCCGCGTACTACCCGACCAACCACTTCCAGGTCTTCCTCGACTATGTGAACTTCGGGATGACCTACGACCCCGGTTCCGAGGGCGACCCGGAGTCCATCTCCGCGCACCGCTGGCTCGACGCCTTCTGCCTGGCGGTCCTCGCCGACAGGGCCTCATGGCACGGCGAGGCGTTCCACTTCGCCCGTGAGCCGTTCGAGAAGGACGGGGCCGGGCGGCCCGCCGTCGAGCTCATCAACGGCTTCATGGCGTACGTCATCGGGGACACGGGAGACGACGACGCCGACTACCCGCCGACAAAGGAACAGAAGCTCGCCGCGCTCGATGCCGCGCTGGCCCGGATACGGGCCCTCGACGCCGCGCCCGGCGAGGGCGGCCTCCTCGACCAGCCGCAGTCCATCGGGCTGGCCGCGCTGCGCGCCCTGACCACCGGAGACCGGGACGCCTTCCGCACCGCGCTGGCCAAGCTGCTGCTTCCGCACAGCGCCATCCCCGGCCCCGGCGCCAGGCCCCGTACCCTCCTGCCGCTCCTGCCGCTGGCCCTGACCGCGCTCGCCTACCGCCGCGAGGGCTGGCAGCCGCCCGTCGACACCGGGTATCTCCCGCGGGCGCTGGTGACCGGGTTCGAGACCGCGGGGCCACGGGTCCAGGCGTACGGCCGGGTACGGCGGCCGGACGCGGTCGCCGCGCTGGCCGCCGGGCCGGTGGTGGTCGAGCGGCCCGAAGCCCCGCAGGAGATGCACCCGGAGAGCGAGGCCCTGTTCGAGCAGTACACCAGGGAGGCCCTGACGTCGGAGGACGGAAAGCCGCTCTCCGCCTGGAACCTGTCGGATGCCGTGCGCTACCAGGACCTCCTGTTCAAGGCCCGCGCCTCGCTCACCTCCGACGTCACGGACCAGCAGCTGGAAAACCTGCGCCTCGCCGCGGAACTGGGCGCGGCGCTGTTCCGCGCCACGCTCGCCGAGCCCGGTACGGACGTCGAGGTGACGATCGGCGGCAGCACGCTCAGCTACCCCGCCTACCACGGGGATCAGGCCGGGCCCGGCGCCTGGCACACCGCCATGAACTTCGCCCTGATCGGCGGCCGGCGCGAGGACATCGCCGCGCTCGTCCTCAGCGGCTCCGCCCGCCTGGAAGGCGACGGCTCCGCCTTCGCCTCGTACCGCCGGGCGCTCCACGACTACTTCCGGGGCGTGGACCCCGAACCCGCCACGGACCGTGCGCTTGAGGACTGCGAGAAGGCCAGGACCTGGGGCTTCTTCCCGCCGCCCGGCGTTCTCTTCTCCCAGCTCGTCGAGGGCGACGAGGAGAGCTTCAACCTCGCCCTCATCGACGCCCTCGAAGCGCACCGCGACCACTACCGGGTCGCCGACCGTGCTGATGACTCCGACGCCGCCATCGACCTCGACATCCTGGCCCTGGCCTGCCACGCCCGCCGCCGGGGCTGGAACATCCGGGTCGTCTCCCCCTACCTGCCGCCGCGCCTGCTCGTCAGGTGAAGCCGGGGGGTCAGGTGAAGCCGGGGGGTCAGGTGAAGCCGGGGGGTCAGGTGAAGTCGGCGGCGTGGTCGGACGCCCAGGCGCGGTAGGTGCGGGCCGGTGCGCCCGTGACCGCCTCGACGGCCCTGGTGATGACCGGGGGAGAGGCGTCGAGCATCGCGGCGTAGCCGTCGAGGAGCGGGTCCACGAAGGAGCCGGGGAAGGAGTCATCGGCCAGCAGCCGCTGACGTGCTTCTTCCCGGGACAGCTCCTGCCACCGGAGGGGACGCCCCAGCACCTCGCCGATGGTGCGCACCTGCTCCGCCTGGGTCAGGACTTCGGGTCCCGTGAGGGCGTAGGCGGTGCGCCCGTGGCCGTCCTCGGTGAGGGCCCGCACCGCCACGGCGGCGATGTCGGCCTCGTGGAGCAGGGCCATGGGCAGGGCCCCGTACGCGCCCCGGACGACGTCCCCGGCGCGGATCTGATCGGCCCACCACAGGGTGTTCACGGCGAAGGTGCTCGGGCGCAGATGGGTCCAGACGAGCCCGGACCCCTCGATGAGGTGTTCCACGGACGCGGACCACCGGCCCACGGCGTGCCGCTGCCGCTCGCGGGGGACTCCCTCTTGGACGGCGGCGGACGACAGGAACACCACCCGGCCGGTATGCCACTTGAGGGCGTCCACGACGGCGGGTGCCGGATCGGCGCCGTGGAAGGGCCACATCAGGAACACCGTGTCCACCCCCTTCAACGCCGCCTCCAGCGCGGCCGGGTCGGCCAGGTCGCCCTGGCGTACGTCGACCCCGCCGGGCAGGGCGGCGGCGCCGGGATCGCGGGTCAGCGCCCGCACCTCGCCGGTACGCCCGGCCATGAGCTGGGACACCACCTGCCGCCCCACATTCCCGCTCGCCCCCGTGACGAGAATCGTCCTTCCGGCAGCCATCCGCGCTCTCCTTGCCTGTACGTCCGTTCCGAGGGCTTCACGATCGGTGAGCCAGGGGAGCGGTGCCAGTCGGCAGGGCTCATGTGCGGGAAACCGTCATCGCAGCCCTCGATATGACGGATGCCGTCAGTGGGACTGCCAGGTGAAGCGGGCCTGGTCGAAGCGGTGGGCGGCGAGGTCTTCGGGGTCGATCAGCCAGTAGAGGGCGCCCCCGTCGCCCCACATCATGTCGGCGTCGTCGTCGGAGGCGATCTGGAGAAGGAGCCGCCAGCGTGCCTCCTCGGCGAGAATGTCGTCGTAGTGGGGGTTGTCGGGATCGAATTCGTTCAGGTCCCAGTCGTTCGGGAAGTCGCCGACTTCGTACCCGACCTCGCCTTGGATGTTGGCGGGTTCGCCGCCCACTTGGTGGTGGACCCGGCGCAGATTCCACACGGCGTCCTGGAACTCGACGTACACCGGATCGGTGGACACCGTCTCGTAGTCGAGGCCGAGTGGGCCGCGGACCTCGGCGTCGGTGAGCTGGGGCAGGTCGACGGCCGCGTCGGTGCGCAGCGGCACGCGACGGTACGGCTTGAGCGGGGCCGGGGCCGGGTGCGGCAGAACGGGCGTGTCGGCGGGGACGTACAGGATGCGGGACCCCGGACGGGACTCGGGGTTCGAGGGGCTCACCCACGACTCGTATTCGTCGGCCTGTCCGTCGAAGAAGAAGAACAGCAGGGTGCCGTCGGCCGGCAGGGCCAGTCCGGTGGCGGCGGCCGACAGCCGGTCGCAGTCGAGCGAGGCGACGAACGACAGAGGGCCGTGTCCTTCCCACACCGGCCACTCGACGGCCTCGGGAAGCAGCGGCTCACCGCCGAGCACGCCGACGTGTTCGTCTCCGGGACGGGCGGGCGAGAGGACCTGACCTCTCGGTTCCAGCAGGGAGCAGAACCGGTCCGCGAGACCGGAGGGAAGCCGTTCGTGCGCCAACTCGCTGAGGAGGGGAAGACTGAGCATGGGCCGATGATGGCAGGGGCCACTGTCATCCCCGGTCCTGATCTCCCTCCGCCCACGCCGCCAGCTCCGCGCGGATACGGCGGTCCATGGCCATCGACAGCTCGGCGTCCACGACACCCTTGGCCATCGGCCGCAGTTCCTCCAGCGTCGCGCCGATCCGGGAGGCGGGCTCGGCCAGGACGGTGGTGCGCAGGAGGGCGGCGAAGACCTCGGCGATCGCGTCCACATGGTGGCGTACGTCGCGGGCCGCCCCGAGCACGGCGGCGAGCGGGAGGCCCCGGTCCACCAGATCGCGGGAGACGTCCAGCAGGCGGCGGCTGACATGCACCAACTGGTCGCCGTCGACCGCGAGATAGCCGAGGTCGAGGGAGGCCGCGAGGTTTTCCGGCGTCGCCTGCCCCTGGAAGTAGTCGGCCAGGGCCTCCGGGGTGAGCCGGACCGGGGTCTCCTGCGACCAGGCGGGGACGGGGATGGGGGTGGAGCGCAGGCCGAGGAGGTCGGCGACGTCGCGGGCGCCGCTGTCGAAGGCGGCGAGGAGTTCGGCGATGCCGCCGAGGGTGTGGCCGCGCTCCAGCAGGGCGGCGATCGTATGGAGCCGGGTCAGGTGGTGGTCGTTGTACCAGGCGACGCGGCCCTCGCGGCGCGGCGGCGGGATGAGCTTCCGCTCCCGGTAGAAGCGCAGGGTGCGCACGGTGATCCCGGCCTTCTCGGCCAGCTCTGCCATGCGGTATTCGCCAGTCTTCTCCGCGCCGCCCAAGCCAGGGTCGTCCGCGCCCTTGCGTTCTTCGCTCGTCGCCACGTCAGCAGCCTATGCCCGCACCACAGAGCGGTGAACCGCCGGTAACTTCCGTCCGTCCGGCCCCTACCGCTCGGTAGCACCCTGTCCTACGCTCAAACCGTGCCAGTAATTGCTGGCAACGTTCCGAGTGTTGCGGGAGGCGGCCATATGACTGGCGCTGAGGTGACGCGAGAGCACGTACGGGTGGCGGTGATCGGAGCCGGGTTCGGCGGGCTGGGGGCGGCCGTACGGCTGCGCCGGGCGGGGATCACCGACTTCGTGGTCCTGGAGCGGGCCGGGGCGGTCGGGGGCACCTGGCGGGACAACACCTATCCGGGCTGTGCCTGTGATGTGCCGTCCCATCTGTACTCCTTCTCCTTCGCGCCCAACCCCGATTGGCCGCGCAACTTCTCCGGGCAGCCGCATATCCGTGCGTATCTGGAGCGGGTCACCGACACGTTCGGGCTGCGGCCGCATCTGCGCTTCGACTCCGAGGTGCGGTCCATGCGCTGGGACTCGCGCGCGCTGCACTGGGAGATCGACACCGCGTCAGGCGCGCTGACCGCCGATGTCGTGGTCAGCGCCACCGGACCGCTCTCCGACCCCAAGATCCCGGACATCCCGGGCCTGGCGGACTTCCCCGGCCGGGTCTTCCACTCCTCGCGCTGGGACCACGGCTACGATCTGCGCGGCAAGCGCGTCGCGGTGATCGGCACCGGTGCCTCGGCCATCCAGATCGTGCCCGCCATCCACCGGGAGGTGGACCGGCTCACCCTCTTCCAGCGCACCCCGGCCTGGGTGCTGCCGCGCATGGACCGCCGTATCTCCGCCGCCGAACACTGGCTGCACACCAAGGTCCCGGCCACCCGCGCGCTGCGGCGGGCGGTGCTGTGGGGGGTGCGGGAGCTGCAGACCGGCTCGTTCACCAAACGGCCCGATTCGCTGCGGCTGGTGGAGCGGATGGCCGTCCGCCATATGCGGCGGGCCATCGAGGACCCGGCCCTGCGGGCCAGGCTGACGCCGGATTACCGCATCGGCTGCAAGCGCATCCTGCTGTCCGGCGACTACTACCCGGCGCTCGCTCAGCCGCATGTCGACGTCGTCGCGGCGGAGTTGAAGGAGGTGCGCGGCTCGGCGCTCGTCGCCGCCGACGGAACGGAGGCGGAGGCGGACGCGATCATCTTCGGGACCGGCTTCCATGTGACCGATATGCCGATCGCGCGGCGGGTGACCGGGGCGTACGGGACGACGCTCGCGGAGGAGTGGCGGGACGGTATGGAGGCGCTGCGCGGCACCAGCGCGGCGGGTTTCCCCAACCTGCTGACGATCATCGGGCCGAACACCGGGCTCGGGACCAGCTCGATGATCCTCATCATCGAGGCGCAGCTGTCGTATCTCGTCGACTTCATGCGGCAGTTGGACGTGCTGGGCGGGAAGGTGGCGCTGGACGCCCGGCCGTCGGCGGTGCGGGCGTGGACCGACCGGATGGCAGCGCGGCTGAGCCGTACGGTGTGGAACGTGGGCGGCTGCGACAGCTGGTACCTGATGGGCGGGCGCAATACGACGGTGTGGCCGGGGACGACGACGGAGTTCCGCAGGGTGACGCGGAGGGTGGACGTCACGGAGTACCAGGTGCTGCGGCCGGAGCGCGAAGCACCGCCCGGCGCCGCGCCGGATGTCGTGGGTGTCGGTGCGGGCGCGGGGCGGGAGGCCCGGTGAGCCGCCGTCCGGCGCGGCAGGCCGCGGGTCCGTACGCGCCGCCCGTCGCCGTGAGCGAACTGACCGTCATCTCCTCCGACGGCACCCGCCTGCACGCCGAACTGCACGGGCCCGAAGGCGCCCCGGCCGTCGTGCTGGTGCACGGCTGGACCTGCTCGACCGCCTTCTGGGCGCCGATCGTCCGCGAACTGGCCTCCGGCCACCGGGTCGTCCTGTACGACCAGCGCGGCCACGGCCGCAGCCCGGTCACAGACCCGGGCGGCTACAGCACGCACACGCTCGCCGACGACCTGGCGGCGGTGCTCGACCAGACGCTCGCGCCCGGGGAGCGGGCCGTCGTCGTGGGCCACTCCATGGGCGGTATGACGCTGATGGCCGCCGCCGACCGGCCACAGCTGCGCGAGCGTGCGACGGCCCTGCTGCTGTGCAACACCGGCGCCTCACGGCTGCCCGCGCGGGGCCGCGTCATACCGCTGCGCGGTGAGCGCCTGCGGACGCGGGTGCAGCGCGCGCTGCTGTGCTCGCGCGCGCCGCTCGGGCCGGTGACACCGGTCTCCAGACGGCTGCTCAAGTACGTGACGATGGGCCCGGCATCGGGCCCCGCCGTGGTGGAGGCGTGCGCGCGCATCGTGTACGCCTGCCCACGGGCGGTACGGGCCGCGTGGGGGCGGGTCATGAGCGACCTCGATCTCGACGCGGAAGTCGGCCGGCTGGCCCTGCCCACCGCCGTGCTCGCCGGCACGGCCGACCGGCTGACCCCACTGGACCACGCCCGAGCGCTGGCGGCTTCGCTGCCACGGTGTGTCGGCCTCACGGAGCTGGACGGGCTCGGGCATATGGCGCCCGTGGAGGATCCGGCGGCGGTGAGCGGGGTGATCCGCGGGCTGGTGGCGGAGTACGGGCAGGCGTACGGGCACGAGGGCACGGCGCAGGACACGGCACAGGGCACGAGGCAGAGGGCGCTGGGCGCCACGGACGACGACACTGTCGAGGAGCCGACGACATGAGTGCGCGCAGGAGTCTGGAAGGCCGGGTCGCCGTCATAACGGGCGCGGCGCGGGGCGTGGGGGAGTCGCTGGCCCGGAAGCTGTCCGCACGGGGGGCCGAGGTGGCGTTGGTGGGGCTGGAGCCCGACGGGCTGCGGCGGGTGGCGGAGGGGCTGCATACCGAGTCCGCCCACTGGCACGCCGATGTCACCGACCAGGAGGCGATGACCCGCGTGGCCGGGGAGGTCGTCGAGCGCTTCGGCGGTGTGGACATCGTCGTCGCCAACGCCGGAGTGGCCCAGGCCGGTCCGTTCGCCGACACCGACGGGACGGCCTGGCGGCGGGTCATCGAGGTCAATCTGCTGGGCAGCGCCGCCACGGCCCGCGCGTTTCTGCCCGCGCTCGTCGCGCGCCGCGGCTATCTGCTGCAGATCGCCTCGCTCGCCGCGCTCACGCCCGGGCCGATGATGTCCGCGTACTGCGCTTCCAAGTCCGGTGTCGAGGCGTTCGCGCACTGTCTGCGCGCCGAGGTGGGCCACCGCGGCGTACGGGTCGGCGTGGCCTACCTCAGCTTCACCGATACGGACATGGTGCGCGGCTTCGAGCGGGACGATGTGTTGTGGGAGTTTCGGCGGCGGCTGCCCTGGCCGGTGAACCGCACCTGTCCGCTCGGCCCGGCGGTCGACCGGCTGGTGGCCGGGATCGAGCGCCGGTCGGCGCATGTGTACGGGCAGTGGTGGCTGCGCGGTATGCAGCCCGTACGGGGTGCTCTGCCCGCGCTGATCGGCACCTTCGCGCAGCGCGATGTGCGGCGCTTCGAGCCTCGGTTCGCGGCGACGCGCGAGCGGCGGACCGGGCTGGTGGGGGCCGGTGGCGAGGCGGACAACAAGGCACGGGGGATTGATTGACCTCTGGGCCGAAATGCGCGGGATGTCGGTGCGTGTCACGCTGGTCGGGCCTGTCCTCTGCCACCCCATGAGAGGCGACACGATGGCCAGCAAGGACCAGTTCAACGAGAAGGCCCGTCAGTCGAGGCGCAAGGCGCAGGACGACCGCGGCCAACAGGCGCAGCCCGGCCGGCAGCCGCAGCAGTCGCAGCAGCCGCGGCGTGAGCAGCCGCCGCGCGAGAGCCGTGAGCAGCGCCCGATGCGGGACCGGGAGGAAGGGATCGAGGACCAGGAGCCCTACGAGGAGATTTGACTGCTCCCCTCCCTGAACGGGAGGGGATTCCTGGCTCAGGCTCCCTCCGGGAGCAGCGCTCCCGGAGGTCTTACAGCGGGAGTGCGTGCTTGGTTCTCGCTCCGCACGATGCGCAGTCCATGGTGGTGTGCGCGGGATGCACAAGGCGGATGTCCCGCCCGTGCTTGCGGCCCATTTCGATCAGGGCCTTCTTCGTGGCGCCGATCGCGGCGTCCGCCGCCTTGCGCGCCACCGAGGACCTGGCGAGGAACTTCGCCTTGAAGTCCTCCACCGCGACGGCGTCGTGGTCGGTCACAACCTTCTTCGCCCACTTGCGGCCCGTGTCCTGCCGCTGCCGGGCGATCTTCGCGTAGGCCTCCGCCCGCCACTTCTTCGCCTCGCGGTAGCCCCTCGATGCGGCCTGCCCCTTCTTCGGTCTGCGGCGGGCCATCATCCGGTCGTACCGGGTCAGCCTGGCCTGGGCCCTGCGCCCGTGCTCCGGATGCGGGAGGTCATGGACGTTCGAGGTGGTGGTCGCGGTCTGCTTCACACCCCAGTCCACACCCAGCACGCGGCCGGTCTTCGGCAACGGCCGCACCTGGGTGGGGACCACGAACGAGCAGTACCAGTGCCCGACGCTGTCCTGGTACACACGCACCGAGGAGGGGGCGGCGGGCAGGTCCCGCGACCACACCACCGTCAGCACGATCCCGCTCGCCAGGTACGGGGATCGTCCTCCACCGGCACCGGTCCCATTCCGCCAGCAGTGCCGTGCGGGCGGTCGACGACGTGCGAAGACGGTACGTGAACCGGGCGTACCCGGCCTCGTCGGCTTCACTCGATGTCACCATGCCGCCAACGTAGCGTCGTCGTTCGTGCCTCACTCTGTAATCCGGCAGCCCCACTCGAACGGGTGACCGCCCAAATTACTACGGACCGGCAGCCCCTCGACTCCGAGATCTCCACCCCCTGGCGAGCACCCTCCCCGCTCCCCGGGCGGAAGCCGGATCGCCCGGCGGCGATCCGGCTTCCCCTGCTCCGCCACGCTTCCGGGAATCCCGGTGACCACGGTGGGGCGCGTCCGATTCCGGACGCGCCTCACCGGCTCAGCCGCTCCTCGGCGGCAGCTTCGGGCGCCGCAGGTCCGGTACGTCCGAGTAGTCGGGCGGGGTCGCCGCCGGATGGCGTTCCAGCAGGTCGAGCGCCGTACGCACCGCGACACCCAGCTGCGGATGGCGGCCCTCCGCCCAGTCGAGCGGCGAGCGCAGCGCCTCGATGTCCGGCTCCACGCCGTAGTTCTCGACACCCCACCGGTACGCGTCGAACCACGCGGCGTTCATCGGCACCGTGATCGACGTACCGTCCCCGAGCCGGTGCCGGCCGGTCATGCCGACCACCCCGCCCCAGGTGCGCAGCCCCACCACCGGGCCGATGCCCTGGATCTTGAAGGCGGCCGTGATCATGTCGCCGTCGGAGGACGTCGCCTCGTCCGCGACCGCGACGATCGGGCCGCGCGGCGCGTTGCTGGTGTACGAGACGGGTTCGGCGTGGCGGGTCAGGTCCCAGCCCATGATGGTGCGGGTGAGCTTTTCGACGACGAGCTCGCTGATATTGCCGCCCGCGTTGCCCCGTACGTCCACGATCAGCGCGGGCAGCGACATCTCGCGGCGCACATCGCGGTTGAACTGGGCCCAGCCGGAGCCGCCCATATCGGGGATGTGCAGATAGCCGCACCGCCCGTCGCTCAACTCGCGCACCACCGCGCGCCGCTTGGCCACCCAGTCCTGGTAGCGCAGCGGCCGGTCGTCGATGAGCGGCTGGACCGCGACGCGGCGCGGCGGACCCGCCCCGTCGCCGTCGGTGGAGCTGTCCCCGGCCTTGCTGTCACCGGCCCCGCTGTCACCGGCCCCGCTGTTTCCGGCCTCGTCGGCGGGCTGGAAGGTGAGCTCGACCGTCGTCCCGCCCGCGGCGGTGAGCAGCGGGAAGGGGCCGGCCACCGGGTCCACGGGGCGGCCGTCGACATGCGTGAGCGTGGCGCCCTCGCGGATGCCGGTGCCGGCCAGCGGTGAACGCGCCCGGGAGTCGGAGGACTCGCCGGGCAGGATGCGGGAGATGATCCAGCGCCCGTCCTTCGTGCGCGCGAAGTTGGCGCCGAGCAGCCCGATGGGGCGCTGGTAGTGGGCCGGGCCCTCGTTGCGGCGGGCCGGCATGACGTACGCGTGCGAGGTGCCGAGCTCGCCCTGCACCTCGCGCAGCAGATCGGCGAACTCATCGGGGGAGGCGACGCGTTCGACCAGCGGACGGTACTGCTCGAGCGCCCCGTCCCAGTCGACGCCGCACATGCCCGGATCCCAGTAGTAGGCGCGGGTGATCCGGCCCGCCTCGTCGTAAGCCTGCCGCCACTCGGCGGCCGGGTCGACGGTGTGCTGGATGCGCCGCATATCGATATGGACGGTGGCGTCGCTGTCGGCGGTCTCGGTGGCGGGCACCGCCCGCAGATCGCCCTCGTCGTTGACCACCAGCCGGGTGCCGTCGCCGCTGACCGCGAACCAGTCCAGGTCGTCGGTGAGTTCGGTGCGCTTGGCCTTGACCAGGTCGAAATGTTCGAGGGTGGGGCGGGAGGAGGTCTCGGCCGGATTGGCGAAGGTCTCGCCGAGCGCGCCGGAGATCGGCCAGCGCAGCCACACCAGGCCGCCGCCGCTGACCGGGTACAGCGCCGAGTACTTCGAGGCGGCCACCGGGAAGGCGGTGACCCGGCTCGGCAGGCCCTCCACCTCGATCGTGACCGTGCCCTCGGCGGCCTCGCCGTCACCGTCGTCGCTGCCGCCCGTGTACGCGCTGTCCAGATCGAGGCCGCCCGCCGCCGGGCGGCCCTCGGGGGAGAGTGCGAAGGGGGACGGGGTCGCGGAGGACAGCGGTACGAGGTAGGGGCGGCAGCCGAGCGGGAAGGACAGGTCGCCGGTGTGCACGTCGTAGACCGGGTCGAAGCCGCGCCAGGACAGGAACGCCAGATACCGGCCGTCGCGCGTGAAGACCGGCTCCTCGTCCTCGAACCGGCCGCTGGTCACGTCCACGACCGTACGGTCCGCGAGGCGCGCGATCTTTATCTGGCGCAGCGAGCGGCCGATACCGGGGTGCGACCAGGCCAGCCAGCCGGAGTCGGGGGAGAACGCGAGGTCGCGCACCGGCCCGTTCGTCGACCGGATCAACTCGCTGACCTCGTCGACGTCCGGTATTTCGGCCGAGGTTGAGGGGTCGGGTGCGGGGGCGGTTGAGGGGTCCGGCGCGGTATCCGGCGCCGCGTCCGACGCCTCCTCCGGGGAGGTGTCTGCGGCTGCGTCCGGTGCGTTGCCCTCCGCCTCGGCCGCGCCGTCCGCCGACGCGTCCTCCACTGCCTCCTCCTCCGCCGCGTCCACCGACGTGTCCACCAGCAGCAGCCGCCCGTCGTGCGCCGCCACCGCCAGCCGCTTGCCGTCCGGCGACGCGACCATCTCGCGCACCCGCCCGAGCCGGCCCACCGCCAGCCGTCGCCGCTCCCGCGGACCGCTCGCGCGCGGCAGGTACGCGATCTCGATGGCGTCCTCGCCCTCGGCGTCCGTCACATACGCCACGCGCCCGGTGTCGCCCAGCATCTCCGGCAGCCGGACCCGTACGCCCGGGGTGTCGGCGAGGGTGCGGGCGGGGCCGTCGCGGTGGGTCAGCCAGTACAGGCTGCCCCGTACGCATACCGCGCTCGCCCGGCCCGTGGTGTCCACGGACAGCGAGTTGACGTGCGAGGAGGCGGGGACCTGGTACGGGCGGCGCCCGGTGCGCGCCCCGCCGAGCCGTACGTCAAGCCGGCGCGGCTCGGCGCGCGGGCTCAGATCGTCGACCAGCCACAGGTCGCCCGCGCACTGGTAGACGATGCGCGAGCCGTCGGTCGAGGCGTGGCGGGCGTAGAAGTCGGTGTGGTCGGTGTGGCGCCGCAGGTCGGAGCCGTCGGGCAGAACGGAGTAGAGGTTGCCGATGCCCTCGTGGTCGGAGAGGAACGCGATCCGGCCCGCGACGAACATCGCCGAGGCCAGGTGTCCGTTCAACTCCGGTACCAGGCGCGTGCCGTGCAGCCACAGCCGACCCGTCGCGCCGCCGCGGTAGCGCTTCCAGGAGGCGGGCTCGTGCGGGGGCGTACCGGTCAGCAGGAGGGTGCGGCGCTCGCCGTCGACCTCGGTGACCGCGATATCGGAGACCGGGCCCCAGGGCAGCCGCCCGCCGGGGCTGCCGTCGGTGGGCAGGCTGTAGGCCCAGGAGAAGTGGGAGAGCGGCTGGTCGTGGGAGGAGACGGCCAGGATGTGCGAGGTGCCGTCCTGGTCGGGCGGCGTCCAGCCGCAGACGCGGGCGTCGACACCGCCCCAGTACGTCAGGCGCCGCGCCGCGCCGCCGTCGACCGGGACGAGATGGATCTCCGGGTCGAGGCTGCGCCAGGTCGTGAACGCGATCTGCGAGCCGTCGGGGGAGAAGCGGGGATGTCCGACGCGGGTGCGGTCGACCGTCAGCCGCCAGGCCCGCCCGGGTGGCTCTCCCGGCGCGGCCAGCGGCGCCACCCAGAGGTCGTCCTCGGCCGCGAAGCAGAGCAAGTCGTCGTGCAGGTGCGGAAACCGGAGATACGCGCCGTCGCCTTGGCCCGACGCGTTCGACAAAGCATCCTTCACCTGACCATCCTTCCGGGGCTGCCTCTTCAGGGCAACTCGGTCTTGTGACGCATCCCACGAGCGAAACGGGCTCGTTTCGTACAGTGCCACTCAGAACTGCGCTTACGCTATTGGTGTACGAAACCGTTTCGTTCGTGACGCTCCCATGTTCGGGAAGGAGGGCACGATGCAGGCACTGGACCGACGCCGCAGCCGGCTGTCCCCCGAGCGGGAGGGCGAGCTGTACGAAGCCGTCATGGGCCTCCTCACCGAGGTCGGCTACGACGCGCTCACCATGGACGCCGTCGCGGCCCGTACCCACTCCAGCAAGGCCACGCTCTACCGGCAGTGGAAGAGCAAGCCGCAGCTGGTGGCCACCGCGCTGCGGCACACCAAGCCCGTCTCGCTCGAAGACATCGACACCGGCTCGCTGCGCGGCGATCTGCGCGAGATGGTGCGGTGCGGCGACCATGCCCGGGAGCGGGACGCGGCCCTGATGCGAGGGCTGGCCCTGGCCGCCCACCAGAACCCGGATCTGCTCGAGGCGCTGCGCGAACTCATGGTCAAGCACGAGCTCGCCGCCTTCGAGACGGTGCTCGGGCGGGCCGTCGACCGCGGTGAGGTCGCCCCGGACCGCCCCGCCCTCCGCTACACCGTGCACATGCTGGTCGGCGCCTTCACCACCCGGGCCCTGGTCGAAGCCCAGGAGCCCGACGCCGACTATCTCTTCGACTACATCGACGCCGTGATCCTCCCCGCCCTCGGCGTCCGGTCCCCAGCCTCCCCCTGAGGCGCCCCTCCCCCCCCACTCTCCCCGCACCCCGGCTCCACCACCACACAACCCCATAGAGCTCCAGCCGGCGCGCCGCTCTCGTCGCCGTCTGGTTCCCCACCCCTGCCAGTCACGCCTACTCGACGGGAGCACCTCTCCTCGTGGCCACGTTCCTCTATAAACTCGGCCGATTCGCCTTCAGGCGACGTCGGTTCGTCGCCCTGATATGGGTGGCGCTCCTCGCGGTCGCCGGTGTCGGGGCCGCCACCGCCTCACCACCCTCCAACGACACCTTCTCCATCCCTGGTACGGAGGCCCAGAAGGCCTTCGACGTGCTGGAACAGCGCTTCCCTGGCGGTAACGCGCAGGGTGCCACCGCGCGCGTGGTCTTCCGCGCACCGGCCGGCGAGAAGATGACCGACGCGGCCAACAAGGCCACGGTCCAAAAGACCGTCCGTGAGCTCCAGTCGGGCTCGGACGAGGTCGCCTCGGTCGCCGACCCGTACAAGGCGGGCGGGGTCAGCAAGAACGGCACCACGGCATACGTCCTGACCACCTACAAGGTCAGCGCCATGGAGCTGGAGGACAAGACGCGGGACGCCCTGAAGGAGGCGGGCCAGGACGCCCGCAAGTCGGGGCTGACGGTCGAGATCGGCGGTGACGCGCTGGAGCAGATGCCCGAGACCGGCGCCACCGAGATCATCGGCATCGCGATCTCGGCGGTCGTCCTCCTGATCACCTTCGGCTCGCTGGTCGCCGCCGGACTGCCGCTGCTCACCGCGATCATCGGGGTCGGCATCGGCATCTCCGGGATCACCGCCCTCGCCACCACCCTGGGTCTTTCCAGTACGAGCTCGACGCTGGCGATGATGATCGGCCTCGCGGTCGGCATCGACTACGCGTTGTTCATCGTCTCCCGCTACCGGGCGGAACTGGCCGAGGGGCAGGAGCGGGAGGAGGCCGCCGGGCGCGCGGTGGGCACCGCGGGATCCGCGGTGGTCTTCGCCGGGCTCACGGTCGTCATCGCGCTCGTCGGCCTCGCGGTCGTCAACATCCCGATGCTGTCCAAGATGGGCTTCGCCGCGGCGGGCACGGTGGTCATCGCCGTGCTCATCGCGATCAGCCTCATCCCGGCCCTGCTCGGCTTCGCGGGCGGCAAGGTGCTCAGCCGTAAGGTCCGCAAGGCCGCCAAGAAGGGCGCGGAGGGCGAGGCCGCGGGCGAGGAGAAGCCCAACGCGGGTACCCGCTGGGCCCGTTTCGTACTGCGCCGCCCGGTGATGGTGCTGCTGGTGGCCGTGCTCGGCCTGGGCGCCGCCGCGCTCCCCGCGGCCAGCCTGGAGCTCGGCCTGCCCGACGACGGCTCGCAGCCGACCGACACCACCAAGCGCAAGGCGTACGACCTGATGTCCGAGGGCTTCGGCCCGGGCTTCAACGGACCGCTGATGGTGGTCGTCGACGCCAAGGGCAGCGACGATCCCAAGGGCGCGGTGGAGCAGGCCCGTAAGTCCATCCACGACGTCGACGGCGTCGCGAGTGTCAGCCCGGCTCGGTTCAACAAGGCCAATGACACCGCGATGCTGACGGTCATCTCCAAGTACAAGCCGAGCAGCGTCGACACCGAGGATGTGGTCCACCACATCCGGGACGAGGCCGCGTCCCTCAAGTCCGGGACCGGCGCCGAGATGCTGGTGACCGGCCAGACGGCGATGAACATCGACATCTCGCAGAAGCTGAACGACGCGCTGCTGCCCTATCTGGGGCTGGTCGTCGGCCTGGCCTTCCTGCTGCTGATGGTGGTCTTCCGGTCGCTGCTGGTGCCGCTCAAGGCGGCCCTCGGCTTCCTGCTGTCCGTCGTGGCGGCGCTGGGCGCGGTCGTGGCGGTCTTCCAGTGGGGCTGGGGCGGGAGCCTGTTCAACGTCGAGGAGCCCGGCCCGATCATGAGCATGATGCCGATCTTCATGATCGGTGTGGTCTTCGGTCTGGCGATGGACTACGAGGTGTTCCTCGTGACCCGGATGCGCGAGGCGTACGTCCACGGCGAGCGGCCGGGCCAGGCCGTGGTCACGGGCTTCAAGCACGGGGCCCGGGTGGTCACCGCCGCCGCGGTCATCATGATGAGTGTCTTCGCCGGGTTCATCGGCTCGTCCGAGTCGATGGTGAAGATGATCGGCTTCGGCCTCGCCATCGCGGTGTTCTTCGACGCGTTCATCGTCCGTATGACCATCGTTCCGGCGGTGCTCGCGCTGCTCGGGAAGGCCGCGTGGTGGCTGCCGCGCTGGCTGGACAAGGCGCTGCCGAACGTGGACGTGGAGGGCGAGGGCCTGCGCAAGCAGCTTGCCCCAGAACCCGCGGTGCGTGCGGAGAAGGATGAGCGGGATCCCGATGCGGATCTGACCCGGGTGTAAGTCCGGGTAAGCCCGGTTCCGGTGTTGCGGCGGCCCTTCGCGAGTGCGCGGAGGGCCGCCGTCGTTGTGTACGGCACGTGTGTGCGCCGGCTTTCGCGGGTAGAGCGCTCTTGCGAATAGGTTGCAATAGCGGGTTACCATCATCGGGCGGATAACCGGATTGGCGGATTCCGTGGATGTAGCGGACACCCCCGGCGCAGAAGCGGAGCCCCGTCATGCATGTCCCCGACGGATTTATCGACGCCCCGGTGTCCGTGGCGACGGGCGTGGTCGCGGCGGCGGCGGTAGCCGTCAGCCTGCGCGGCGCCCGGCGGGAGTTGGGCGACGCCGGGGGTGCTGGTGGCTCCGTCGGCTCGGGTGGTGAGCGCACCGCGCCGCTGGCCGGTCTCGTCGCCGCCTTCATCTTCGCCGTCCAGATGCTGAACTTCCCGGTCGCGGCCGGGACCAGCGGGCATCTGCTCGGCGGGGCGCTGGCCGCGATACTCGTCGGCCCCTATACGGGCGTGCTGTGCGTCTCCGTGGTGCTGCTCATGCAGGGCGTGCTCTTCGCGGACGGCGGCCTCACCGCGCTCGGCGTCAACATCACGGATATGGCGGTGGTCACCACGGTGGTGGCGTACGCCGTATTCCGCGTCATCCTGAAGCTCACGCCCCGCCGGCGCCGCTCCGTGACCGTCGCCTCCTTCGTCGCCGCGCTGCTCTCCGTACCGGCCGCGGCCGTCGCCTTCACCGCGATCTACGCGCTCGGCGGCACGACACATGTCTCGCTCGGCAAGGTCTTCACCGCGATGGTCGGCGTCCACGTACTGATCGGCATCGGCGAGGCCGTGATCACGGCCCTGACGGTCAGCGCGGTGGTGTCCGTCCGCCCCGACCTCGTATACGGCGCGCGCGGTCTGACGCGCACCCTGGAGATCCGTACGGCTGTCGTGGCCACCCCGGGCGCGCCCCCCGCGGCGACGGCCACGCCCGCCGCGCCCGTGCCGGCCGCCGCCACGCCGTCCGCCGCCACGGCGACGCGAGACGGCGGTGCCACAGAGGCAGGGGCCGTGGCGTCGGGGGGCGTCGCGGCCCCGGCGGCCGGGGGGCGGCGGTCGGCGCGGCGGGTGTGGGCGATCGGGGTCGCGGCGGCGCTGCTGTGTGCCGGGGTGGTCAGCTTCTACGCGTCCGCCAGCCCGGACGGCCTGGAGAAGGTCGCCCGCGACAACGGCATCGACAAGAAGACCGAGGACCACGCCAGCAAGGACTCCCCGCTCGCCGACTACGGCGTCAAGGACATCTCCGACGCCCGGCTCTCCGGCGGCCTGGCCGGGGTGATCGGGGTCGGCGCGACCCTCGCCGTGGGCTCGGGGCTGTTCATCGTCGTACGGCGCCGCGCCAAGAAGGCCGCCGCCGGGCCTGCCGCCGTTCCGTCCGCGCACCCCTCCGAGACGGTCTGACATGGGCGCGGGTCACGCCCACAAGCTGTACCGGGAGGGCCGCTCGCCGGTGCACGCCCTGCCCCCGCAGTGCAAGATCGCCGCGGTGCTCTGCTTCGTACTGGTCGTCGTCTCCACCCCGCGCGAGGCGGTGTGGGCCTTCGGGGCGTACGCCGTGGCGCTGGCGGCGGTCGCGGCGGTGGCGCGGATTCCGGCGGGGTATGTGCTGCGGCGGCTGCTGATCGAGATCCCCTTCGTGGCCTTCGCCGTGCTGATGCCGTTCGTCGCGGACGGCGAGCGCGTCGCGGTGCTCGGGATGGAGCTCAGCCGCTCCGGCCTGTGGGGCGCCTGGAACATTCTGGCCAAGGGCACGCTCGGGGTCGCCGCCTCCGTGCTGCTGGCCTCCACGACCGAGCTGCGTGCCCTGCTGCTGGGGCTCCAGCGGCTGCGGATGCCGTCGCTGCTGGTCCAGATCGCGTCGTTCATGATCCGCTACGGGGACGTCATCACGGACGAGATGCGGCGGATGCGGATCGCCCGCCAGTCGCGCGGCTTCGAGGCGCGCGGGGTGCGCCACTGGGGCGTGCTCGCCAAGTCCGCCGGGGCGCTGTTCATCCGCTCGTACGAGCGCGGCGAGCGGGTCCACCTGGCGATGATCAGCCGGGGCTATGCGGGCACCATGCCCGTGATCGACGATATGACGGCGACCCGGGCCCAGTGGCTGTCCGCCGCGGCCCTTCCCCTGACCGCGCTGGTGGTCTGCCTGACCGGATGGATGTTGATATGACCGGCTCGTCTCCCGCGGAGACCACTCCCGAGACCACCCCCCGGACCACCCCGCCCTCCCACGCGCCCTCCCTCCGGGTATCCGGTCTGGCGTACGCCTACCCCGACGGCCACCAGGCCCTCTTCGGCGTCGACCTGACCGTGGCCCGCGGCGAGCGCGTCGCGCTGCTCGGGCCCAACGGCGCGGGCAAGACCACCCTGGTCCTGCACCTCAACGGGATCCTGGACGCGGGCGCGGGGACCGTCACCGTGGCCGGGCTGCCGGTCTCCAAGCGGAATCTGGCCGAGATCCGCCGCCGCGTCGGGATCGTCTTCCAGGACCCCGACGACCAGCTGTTCATGCCGACGGTGCGTGAGGACGTCGCGTTCGGCCCGGCCGCGGCCGGGCTGCGCGGCGCGGAGCTGGAACAGCGGGTGAGCACGGCCCTGGAGCGGGTCGGCATGGCCGAGTTCGCCGACCGCCCGCCGCACCACCTCTCCTTCGGACAACGGCGGCGCGTGGCGGTGGCGACCGTCCTGGCCATGGAGCCGGAGATCCTGGTGCTGGACGAGCCCTCCTCCAACCTCGACCCCGCCTCGCGCCGTGAGCTGGCCGACATCCTGCGCTCCCTGGACGTCACGGTGCTGATGGTCACCCACGACCTGCCGTACGCGCTGGAGCTGTGCCCGCGCTCCGTGGTGCTCAGCGGCGGAGTGATCGCCGCCGACGGCCGCACCCAGGACCTGCTGTGCGACGAGGCCCTGATGAGGGAAAATCGACTGGAGTTGCCCTTCGGCTTCGACCCCCGCTCGGTGACGGCCCCGGTCTGAGGTATCCGGCGGGGGCGATGCACCATGGGGGGAGCACACTTCGCCCTCGGCATGGTGGGAGTACGGATCAGTGGTGGACGTCCAGGGCACGGTGGCCGACGGATTCGAACCGGTCCGGGACGCCTTCGTGGACAACTTCGCCCGGCGCGGCGACCGCGGCGCGGCCGTGACGGTGTACCGGGAGGGCCACAAGGTCGTCGACCTGTGGGGCGGTACGAAGGACGCCCACGGCGGGGGAGGGGCTGGAGGCCCCGACGGCGAGCCGTGGGCCCAGGACACCGCGCAGGTCGTCCGGTCCGTCACCAAGGGCATCGCCGCCGCCGTCCCGCTGCTGCTCCACCAGCGCGGCCAGCTCGACCTGGACGGCCGGGTCGGCACGTACTGGCCGGAGTTCAAGGCGAACGGTAAGGAGCGGGTCCTCGTACGGCATCTGCTCAACCACCGCGCCGGGGTGCCCGTACTGGACACCCCGCTGGCCCCCGTCCAGGCCATCGACGGCTTCCACGGCCCGCGGGCGGTCGCCGCCCAGCAGCCCGTGTGGGAGCCGGGCACCGCCCACGGCTACCACGCGCAGACCTACAGCTGGCTGATCGGCGAGCTGGTCCGGCGGGTCACCGGGCGGACCATCGGCCGCTGGATAGCCGAGGAGATAGCCCGGCCGCTGGGGCTCGACCTGTGGCTCGGGCTGCCACCCGAGCAGCGCGCCCGCGTCGGCCGGATCGGGCCCGTGGAGGCCCCGCCCGTGCCCGCCGCACAGGGCCCGCGGCTGCGGCCCAAGCGGTCGGTCGCCGAGGCGTACCAGAACCCCGACTCGCTCACCCGGCGCGCCTTCGGGGCGATCAGCCCGGCGCCGGACGAGAACGACCCCGCCTACCTCGAGGCCGAACTGCCCGCCTCGGGCGGCGTCGCCACCGCCGACGCGCTGGCCCGCTTCTACGCGGCGCTCATCGGCCCGCTGCCCTCGGCAGGCCCCCTGCGATCCGGCGGCCGCCTCTTCGCACCCGCGACGCTCACCCTGGCCCGTACGGAAGAGTCCGCGGGCCCGGACGAGGTGCTGGTCATCGGCACCCGCTTCGGCCTCGGCTACATGCTGCACGGCCCGGCATCCCCGCTCCTGACCCCCGGCTCCTTCGGCCACCCGGGCCGCGGGGGCTCCCTCGCCTTCGCCGACCCCGAATCGGGCATCGGCTTCGGCTATGTCACCAACGGAATGCAGCGCGGCGTCACGGCCGACCCGCGCCCACAGGCGCTGGTACGGGCGTTGCGGACCGCTCTGCGGTGACGCGCTGCTCCCGGGGGTCCCGGGGGTAGCCGGATCGCGTGGTGCCGCGGACCGGCGGTGGCGCGCTGTGCAGGGCAACTGCGGGTGGGACGGTCGCGGGACGAGCTCGTCGTGGTGGGTGTGCGGCGCACGGGACCGGCTCACGACGTGGGGAGCTTCCCTCGCTGGGTGATCACCCACATCCACGCCTCCAGGGTGGCGACGAACTCGCCGAGGTCGGGAGTGGTGTAGGAGGCCCGCTCATGGTCCCAGTCGGGGTCGAGGACGACGACGCGGAAGCCGTAGCCGTCGTACCAGCCGGCGTCTATGTTGATCTCCCGAGCCCGCAGATCGCCCTCCTCCGCTACCTCTTCCGCAGTCAGCCACGGCGGCGGTGCCGTACGCGCCCAGTACAGATCCTCGGAGTCGTTGGCCTCGACCCTTCCATCCGGCAGGCGTCGGGCCGACAGCTGGTTGTAGATGACGTTCCAACCGGCCGGAACACGCAACGGGATCAGGCCCCAGTCCTCGGAAACGGTAACGGCCAGCGGGGAATTGGGTGGAAGCCGGAAGATCGGGTCCATGCGCCTGCAGCGTAGTCGGGGCGTGTTTCGAGGCGTCGGCGGAGCCCACGCTCGAACCCCCGCTGTACGGGCGGGGTGGGTGCGGCTCGCTGCGCTTCGCGGGTGCGGCTTTCGTCGCGGACCCTCCGGGTCCAACGCGCCAGCGAGAAGGGGGAAGGGGGCGGCTGGCCCGGTGTCCTGGTTCCTCGGCCCGGCGGGCGGCTGAGCTCAGGACGGGCTCCGCTGCGCTCCGCCGCAGCTGCTGCCGAACGGTCAGTCCAGCGGTGCGCTGGACCGGGGGCGCGGGAGCGCGACGGATGGGCAGGCACCGGGGGACGGGATCGGCTCTCCACCCACCTGCTCTCAGAAAAACACTTGATGCAGTACTTGATGCAGATCAAGCATCTTTTTAAGAGCAGGTGGGTGGAGGCCCCAACCGGACCGGCCTCCAGCGCTCCGGGCGACCACCCGCCGCTCCGCCACCCGTAGGCGGGTGATGACTCGTTGGGCTGGACGGCGACGCTGCCTCGGCGCCCTTCTCCGTTCCCGCTGCTGGCCGCTGTGTGCCGAAGACGCGAGACGATGCCCGCACGCGGCGTCCGGACCATGCCGTCCAGCGTTCGCCGGCCCGTTCGTCGCGCTCGCGCGCCTTCGGTCCAGCGCACTGCTGGACTGACCGGGCAGCCACCGCGCGGCAGCTGTCGCGGCGCAGCGCAGCGGAGCCTGTCGTGAGCCCAGCCACCCGCCGGGCAAAGAACCAGGACACCGGGTCGGCCGCCCCCTGCACCCGCCGGGGGCGCGTGGTGGACTGAGCTACGCCCCCGGCAACGGCTCGCAGGATGCCCTCGTGCGTCTGAGCTGCGCCGCCTAGCGGTCGAACTCCCGCTGCTTGACGCACAGGAGGAACGCTTGCCATGCCCCACTTGTGAACGTCAGATGCGGGCCGCGCTGATCCTTGCTGTCCCGTACGGCACGGCCGTTGTCGGCCATGTCCGCAACCTCTACGCAGTTGTTCTCTGCGCCGGAGTATGACGACTTCCGGTATGGCCCTATAACTTCAGCACAGGTTCCCGTTACGCGACAGGGAGTCACCGCGTAACGGGTGCAAGAGGACTCCCAGCACCGCGCCCCCGTGGTCGCTGGTCGAGTCCCACGCGCAGGGGCCTCGTCACTCCGCAGGCGGGGCCCCTGCCGCCCCAACACAGAAGCGCCCCAGGACGGCGGGCAGCGCCATCCCGGGGCAATCAGCCAACAGACAGGAGCTGTTGACCTTGTTAGACCTTATCGTTCGCTTCCTCGCCTGGGCGATGGCCTTCTGGCCACATCGCCCCCGGCGCGGAAAGCGCCGGCGCGGCGCCAAGGCGCCCGTCGGCCGGCCGCTGCCGGTAGCTGTGCGCGAGCAGTCGACGCCAGCCGCATGGCCACCGCGCATCCCCTCCCAGCGAACGCACCGCAACGCGCGGCATGCCTCGCCCCCCTCGGCACCGCCGACAGAGTGGGTGGACACAGGCCCGCTCGTACGGGCCTACGTGGTCCGGCATGAGGAACGGCGGCACGCCCTCTGGCTCCACTGGGCATGGGTGGACCGGCCACAGGCCCGAAAGGGGGTAACCCCATGACCGAACACGCACGGGTGGTCGACGAGACGTCCGCTGCCGCGCAGCACGGTCCCGCGAGCGCGGGCAAGAACCCGGCCCGCGAGGCCGAGTCACGGGCATGGTCCGCGTTCATCACGCATGCCGCAGTCTGCAAGGACCGGTGCCGGACACACGGTGAAGACTGCGAGACAGCGGCAGAACTGCGCACGGTCTGGCGCGCGGCACACACCGAAATCCATGACCAAGACATGAAGTGACGCCCCGGCGGCCGTCATTCCCCGGGCTCGGCCAGCCGCCTTTCCACACGTGAGCGCACGGCCATGGCCCGGGGATCGGCATACGGCGCCAGGTGCGTCAGGGCCTCGGCCCAGTGGGCGCGGGCAGCCTCGGCGTCTTCTGGTTGGACGGCTGCAGCCAAGTGGTCCAGCTCCACGACGAGTTCCCACGTAGCCGCGAGGTCGCGGTGGACCGCCGCAGCCTGGCGGTGGAAGGCGGCAGCGTCGCCGTGGCGGCCTGTTGCGGCGTACGTCTGTCCCGTGCCGCGCCAGGCCAGGGCTTCGCGAGCGCGATCACCGAGGCGTCGGTGGAGCATGGCCGACCGCTGGTAGGAGGCCAGAGCATCGCCGTACTGTCCGCTGGCGCGCTGAATGTCACCGAGGGTGATGAGCCAGAAGCCTTCCAGCCCACGATTGCGCAGGCTCAGAGCGATCTCGAGAGCTTCGTCGATGGCCTCGTGGGCCGCCTCGATCTCGTCTTGCTCACGACGGAGTTTCGCGGTGAGCCACAGGGCGTTGCCTACGCTCTGCCGGCTGTCCAGGGAACGGTGAGCGGCGAGGGCGGTTTCGATCGCGTCGCCTGCTTCCCGGAGGCGGCCCGCTTCCAGGTGGGTGCCGGCGAGGTTGGACAGAGCGGAGGCGGCCCAGCGGTCACTGTCCACTTCCCGGAAGATGCTGATGGCCTGTGCGAAGTGTTCGGCGGCGGCATCGAGTCGGCGGGTACGCAGATGGATGAGGCCTAGGAGGTTGAGGGCATGCGCCTCATCCATGGGTTTCCTGGCACTGCGGGCAAGGAGGAGGGCGCGGTCCAGGTAGTGCACTGCCTGGTCGAGTTGGGATACGGATCGGTACGACATGCCGAGCTGGTTGAGCAGCAGGAGCTGTCCGTCCGTATCGTCCACGCGCTCGGCGGACTCCAGACCGACGAGCCCGAAGTCGAGCCAGTCGGCGAAGGACGCTGATTCGCCCGGAGTGGGGTGGCAGCGTGCGGTAGGACCACGCGAAGACCGTACGGACAGCCTCGGCCTCCTCGTCCATTCCCGTGCTGAGCGCGTCCCAGAGCGCGGACTCGTCACGCAGATCGTCAAGCAAGTCGTCGAGGCGGAGATGAGGGTGGCTGGCGGCGCGCTCCGCGGCTATACGCAGTGCGAGCGGGAGGCGCGCGCACAGCCGTGCCAGCTCTGAGAGCTTGTCCTCGTCGTCTCCCGACCGGTAGTCCTGCGTGACAGCCTGCAATAGTTCGATGGCTTCGGGCTCGGGAAGCATGCCGAGGGTGATCCTGCGGGCGCCTTCCCGTACGGCGAGGCCGGCGAGGCGATTGCGGCTGGTCACCACGGTGAGGCTGTCCCCGCCGCCGGGGAGCAGCGGGCGCACTTGGCCGGCGGTGGCGGCATTGTCGAGCAGGATGAGCATCCGGCGGTCGGCGAGCAGGGAACGGTAGAGGGCGGCGGCGTCGTCCACGTCCTGCGGTATGTCGCCTGAGGCCACGCTGAGCGCGCGAAGGAAACGGCGTAAAGCCTGCTCGGCGGTGACGGGCTCTCCTGGATCGTAGCCCCGGAGATCCACGAAGAGCTGGCCGTCCGGGAAGCGGTCTTTGACCTGGTGAGCCCAGCGCAGGGCCAGCGAGGTCTTGCCTGCCCCCGCCGTGCCGGCCACCACATACACGGACACGCGGGCCTGGCCGCCGTCCCGGCCGGTGAGGATGGTGTGCAACTGGGCTTGTTCGTCAGTCCGGTTGACGAAGGTGTAGACGTCGGCAGGAAGCTGACGAGGGACGGTTCGCGGACGGTCAGATGCTTCCGGTGCCTGGTGGAAGTGGATGTCACCGGTGACATTCCCTGCCTGGACGACATCGTGGGACGAGCCGGAGAGGTCGTTGGCCGAGTCTCCGGGCGATCCATTGGCGTCTGCCGGCGTGCCGATGAGTGTGTCCTTTCCGGGTCAGGCCGCCGGGGGCGGCGACAGCGGCGCGACGGCACGGTCGAAGTAGGAGGCGATGTCCTCCGCGGTCGCGTAGGCGTCCCGCACGTATTCCGTCCACGGTTCGACGATGTCCGGGTCGGTGAAGCGGATCGCACCGTCCGGCACCCCGGTATCGGTGTACAGGACGCGGAAGAGCACCTTGCCGTCCTGAATGGTCAGTTCCGGGAGCAGTCCGTCCGCCTCGGCCGCGGCGACCGCCCCGGCAGGCAGGATCCGCACCCGCTCCCCGTACTCGGCACTGATCCGCAGTGAATGCAGCTCCCACTGTACGTATGGTCTCAGAGGCTCCTCGACCACGCGTACGCGGTGGAATGCCGAGCCGCGTGCCTCATCGTCCGCTTGGATCGCGCGCAGATTGTCACGGCCCTCATCGAGCAAGCGCAGCGCCATGCCCCAATCGCCGCGTCGCAGCGCGTCACGGGAGGGACTGCCCACCTCCTCGAAATGCTGCAGCCGTTCAAGTTTCCATGAGTCCCCGTTGCGGATAGCCGCATCCCGAGCACGGAAATCCCGAAGGTACTCCTCGCGCCCTAGCCGTTGGCCGCGCTTCTCGGGGAGGGCGGGAGCGTGAACGTCAAGCATCGGCGATGTCCGGCTTTGCCGCGCTGAGCATGTTGCCGGGAATGACGACGATCCGCTCGTCAGCCCTGACTGCCACGCCTTCCGGCAGGCGCGAACCATAGTGAGCGGTCAGATCACGGCCGATGACAGCGATGTCGCCGTTGCTGAGCTGCCAGATGTCCGGGCACTCCGCCTTGCCCTGGGAGTGGCCCAACTCTTCTGCTGACTTGCCCAATCGCCTGACGAATAAGGCCGATGGGTCGGCTTCCCAGACACGGGCCATGACATGCCACCTCAGGTTCCCGATGGTAACGAAGAGTGACCATCACGGTACCGTACGCACCAGGACGCATGCACTAGGTAGTCGCGCCGTCGTGGACAGTCGCCTCTTGACCAGGGGCAGCACCTCGCGCTTCCGGTCCTACGAGCCGCCCCAGGTCATGTTGGCGACGGCCACGAACATGGCGAGGGCGATCGCCACGCCTTGGACGGCCTTCCCCCAGCCGGGCATCGGCTCGCCCCTCTTGGACGCCGAACGCGCGGCGAAGAAGGCAAGCGCCAGCCCGACGAGGACGAGGGGACCGAGCAGCACGGACAGCCAATCGACTTGTACGGGCGTCATCGCGGGTCTCCTTGTTCCACCTCGGCGGCTGTCGGCACATCATGCGCGCGCACCACCGGGACCCCTCCCGGACGCGATATGCGCGATCAGACAGGGCCTAGGACGGCCTAGGACCCCGACGGCGCCACCAGGCCCGCCTCGTAGGCGAGGATCACCAGCTGCACCCGGTCGCGGGCGTCGAGTTTGGCGAGCAGCCGGGTCAGGTAGGTCTTGGCGGTGGCGACGCTGATGCACAGCCGGTCGGCTATCTCGGCGTTGGACAGGCCGCTGCCGACCAGGGTCAGCACCTCGCGCTCGCGGTCGGTGATGCCGCTCAGTTCCGCCCGGGGCGGGGGCGTGGCCGTGGGGCGGGCGGCGAACTCCTTGATCAGCCGGCGGGTGACGCTCGGGGCGATCAGCGCGTCTCCGGAGGCGACGACGCGGACCGCGGCGAGGATGTCGTCCAGGGCCATGTCCTTGACCAGGAACCCGGACGCGCCGGCGCGCAGCGCCCCGTAGACGTAATCGTCGTCGTCGAAGGTCGTCAGGACGACCACGCGGGTCGTGCCGGGGCCCGTGGTGATCAGCCGGGTGGCCTCGATGCCGTCCATGCCGGGCATCCGGATGTCCATCACCACGACGTCAGGGGCGAGTTCACCGGTCAGCCGGACCGCTTCGGCGCCGTCCCCGGCCTCGCCCACGACCTCGACGTCGGGGGTGTCGGTGATGACCATCCGCAGGGCGGCGCGGACGAGGGGCTGGTCGTCGGCGAGGAGGACACGGATGGTCATCCGGCTGCGGCCTCTGCTTTCGTCTCGATTGCCGTCGTAGCGGCTGTCGCGGTCGCCGCCGGGAGCGGCAGCCGGGCCGTCACCAGGAAGCCGCCGCCGCGTCTGGGCCCGGCGGCGAAGTGGCCGTGCAGCAGGGTGACCCGCTCGCGCATGCCGATCAGGCCGTACCCCGTGTCGTGTTCGGCGTCCGCACGGGTGCCCTTGCCGCGGTCGCGGACCTCGACGGTCAGTTCGTCCTCGCCGTAGCCGATGGTCACCCGGCAGGAGTCGGCGCCCGAGTGACGTACGACATTGGTCACCGACTCCTGGACGATCCGGAACGCCGCGAGGTCGATGTCCGCGGGCAGCGGGCGGCGCCTGCCCTGCCACCACACCTCCACCCGGACCCCGGCGGCGGTCGTGGTCGTGGCCAGCCGCTCCACATCCGCGAGGCCCGCGGCCGGATGCAGCGGCGCGGGTTTCCGCGACCCGGCGGCCGCCTCGTCGGCCGCCTCGTCGGCCGCCGGGTCGGGCTCGCGGTCGGCCTCCCGGTCCGCCTGGCGCAGCGCGCCCAGCATCCGGCGCAGCCCGGACAGCGTTTCGCGGCCCGTCTTCTCCACGGCGAGCATCGCCTCGCGGGCCTTGTCCGGCTGGGTTTCGATGACCCGGGCCGCGGCGCCGGACTGGAGGGCGATGATGCCGATGCTGTGGGCCACCGTGTCATGCATCTCGCGGGCGATCCGCAGTCGTTCGGCGGTGACGGCCTGGGCGGCGGCCTGGGTGTGCAACTCCTCGGTGTGGAGCTGGGACTGGCGCACCGAATTGCCGACGAGCCAGCCGATGGCCACGGTCAGCGCGATGTACGGCTCGGGGATGACACCACTGTCCTGGACGCCGAGGCCCAGCCTCAGGGTGACGTAGCAGGGCAGCGTGGCCAGCGCCGCCGAGGCGGCGATGAGGGAGGAGCGCCGGGGCCGGACGGCCGCGACGTAGCAGAGGGCGACGTCCACTCCCAGGTACTGCGTGGGCGGGATCTGGTCCTGGCGCCACGCCAGCGTCGAGGCGACCGTGCCGGCCAGCAGCAGCCCGTACCCCAGCGAAGTCCTGCGGCGCAGCAGCACACATCCGGCCAGGACCAGGGCGAAGGCGATGGCGAGCAGCAGCTTGGCGGACAGCGGGTCCAGACCGTGCCGCGGGTAGCTGAGCGAGTACCCCTGCCGCGGGGGCACCAGGACGAACTCGACGATGGGGCCCAACGCCGCCGTGAACCACACCAGCCCCGCCCACAGGCCCGGCGGTATGCGCTTGAGCAGCGGGAGAGGCTGAGAGGCGGACATGGCCAGATCGTAACGACGGTGCCCGTGGCCGGACATCGGACTGTGGCTGTACAACCAGGGTCGACACCGGCGCCCGGCGATTGTCAGCAACGGACCGACGACGGGCGGGGCCGCCCACCGGCACCGTGGCCTTTGTGATCGAAGTCAACCAACTCACCAAGCGATACGGCGGCACGACCGCCGTCAAGGACCTGACCTTCACCGTGGATCCCGGCCAGGTGACCGGCTTCCTGGGGCCGAACGGCGCGGGCAAGAGCACCACGCTGCGGATGATCCTCGGCCTGCACGAGCCCACCAGCGGCAGCGTCACCGTCGAGGGCCGCCCCTTCGCCGCCCGCCCCCGCGGGCTGCGCCACGTCGGCTCGCTGCTCGACGCGCAGGAGGTGCACGGCGGGCGCAGCGCGGTGGCGCATCTGTCCGCCCTCGCCCGGAGCAACCGCATCCCGCGGCGCCGGGTCGAGGAGGCGCTGGAGCGGGTCGGCCTCGCCGAGGTCGCCCGGCGCCGCATCGGCGGCTTCTCGCTCGGCATGAAGCAGCGGCTCGGCATCGCGTCCGCGCTGCTGGGCGACGCGCCGGTGCTGCTCTTCGACGAACCGCTCAACGGCCTGGACCCGGAGGGGGTGAGGTGGGTGCGTGAGCTGTTCCGGGGGCTGGCGGCCGAGGGCCGCACCGTGTTCGTCTCCAGCCATCTGATGTCCGAGATGGAGCACACCGCCGACCAGTTGATCGTCATCGGCCGGGGTGAGCTGATCGCGGCGGAGAGCCTGGAGGACTTCTCGGCCCGGGGCACCCGGCAGAGCGTCGAGGTGCGCACGCCCGCCGTCGGCGTTCTGCGGGATCTGCTGACGGCGGAGGGCGCGGCGGTGCACACGGAGGGCGAGCTGCTGACCGTGACCGGTCTGGGCGTGGCCCGGATCGGGGAGATCGCGCACGCCCACGGCGTTCCGCTGCACCATCTCAGCGCCCGGTCCGCGTCGCTGGAAGACGCGTTCATGGAGCTCACCGCCGACAGCGTCCAGTACCTCGCGGGGGAGTCCCGATGACCGCGGCCGCCGCGTACCTTCAGGCCGCCGAACCCCGCCCCCGGTTCGGCGATCTGGTCGCCGCCGAGTGGATCAAGCTCCGGTCGCTGCGGTCGACCTGGTTCGGGTACGGGGCGACCGCCCTGGCCGTCGTCGCGTTCAACGTGGGCACCGCCTACGACACCTATCGCAACTGGCCGCGGCAGAACCCGGAGGGTCCGGAGGGATTCATCAGGGTCGGGATGCCGCTGGACGAGGCCTTCACGGTGAACGCCGCCACGGTCATGATGCTCGCGCTCGGTGCCCTCGGTGCCATGGCGGTCGTCGGGGAGTACGCCACGGGCACCATCCGTACGACGTTCGCGGCCGTTCCGGCGCGGCGTTCGGTGATGGCGGCCAAGGCGGCGGTGGTCACGGCGGTCACGACCGTCTTCGGCGCGTTCGTCGCCGGGGTCTCGTTCGCCGCGACCCAGGCGATCCTGGACCGGCGGGGCGCGGGCGTCTCGCTCGGCGACCCGGGCGCGCCGCGCGTCGTGGTGGCGTCCGCGCTGCTCGCGCCGCTGTGCGCGCTCGCCGGCCTGGCGCTCGGCACGGTCGTCCGGCAGACCGCCGGCACCATGATCGGCTCCTCTCTGGTTCTCCTGGTGCTGCCGCTGGCGCTCACCGACGGCCGTCACTGGTCGGCGGTCGCCTCCCACGGCACGCTCTACCAGGCGTGGCGTCGGCTGGTGGCGGTTGATTACCACCCGCTGCACTACCCGTGGACCATCGCGGGAGCCTGGACCGTCTACGCGCTGTGGGCGGCCGCCGCGGTCGCGGTCACCGTGGTCGGTGTGCACCGGCGCGACCAGTGAGCGGACGCCTGACCGGCGCGCGGTGAATGTGCAGTGCGCCCCCTGCTGACTCTGTGCGCCGCTGGGCACCCGCACAAGCGGGTTCCAGGGGCCAAGGGTCCCTATACCAGAGCCACTTGCTTCTCCACACTGAAAGGCCTTCCGGCTGGTCGGCGCCCTCGCGGGCGGTGTGTCGGCCGGGGGCAGAGGGGTTCGGGGGAAGCGGGGGGACCGCGTGGCTCTGCATCGGGGGCGGTCGCTTACGCGGCCGGAAGAGGGGCGTCGTGCGCCCGGCGTGAAGGTGCCCGTGAAGGTGCCGTACCGGCGGCGCAGGCCGGGCGCCGAGTCGCCGGCCGTGCGGCACCGGCTGGCGTGGCGCGATATGGAATGGCAGATGCTCCGCATCCTGCTGATCTTCCGGCTGATGCATGGCATTCAGCTGGCCGTGACCGTGCCGGGTATCGCCGGGCACACCCGGCACCCCGGCCGCGCGCTGACTCTGCTGCTGGCGGTGCTGGCCGAGTCGCTGTGGTTCGTTCTGCACATCTTCCGCAACCACCGGCGGGTGCTCGCCCGGGACGCGGGCGGCGAGCCGGACGCGGCGCGGTCCGCCGGAACGGCCGAGGACGGGGCGGCGGGGCACGGGGCGGCGGGGCAGGCGACGGCGGGGCACGGGCCCACGGTGTACGACTCCACCACGGCTGCGGTCGAACTGGGCTCCGCCGTGGTCTTCTTGTGGGCCTGCGCCCTGGTCATGGGGGAGAACAGGGCCGCGGACATGGCCCCGCTGCTGGTGCTGACCACCGAGCAGATCTCCGGTGTGGGCGTCGGCTCGGCCCTCGGCCAGCGGCTACGCGTCCTGGTCGGCGGCACGGCCGCCGTCGCCGCCTCGTACGCCGCGGTCATCGCTCTGGGCGACCCGTCGGCGCTGGGCCGCTCCGATGTGCTGATCGGGCTCACCGGTTACGGGGCGCTGGCCTACCTCATCCGGCGCGGCGGCATCTTCCTGCTGCAACTCTCCGCCGACCTCGGTGATATGAGCCTTCAGCTGCATGAACAGGAGCAGCGGAAACTGCTCGCCATCGAGCTGCACAACCACCTCGGGCACACCCTCAACGCCTTCCAGCGGGTCGACATCACCGATCCCGAACAGCTCGACTCGCTGCGTAAATCCGCGGTGGTGGCCCGGGAGCGGCTGGCCACCTTCATCGCCACCGGGCGGTTCAGCGAGTCGGTGCCGCTGATCGGCATGGTGCACCGGCAGGTCGCCCTGGCCACCAACGACCGGTTGACCGTGGAGCCGATCATCCCCGACCACGTGGTCGAGGCGGCGGCCCGGATCCCGCCGCCCGAGGTGGAGCTGCTGGAGCCCGCCCTGCGGGCGCTGCTGATCAACGTGCCGCGCAGCGCGGGGGTGCACGACGCGGTGCTGCACGTGGACGTGATGCCCGCACCAGAAGGCCGGGAGGGCGGCGATGTGGTGGAGCTGGTGGTCACCGACCACGGCACGGGATTCCCGCCCGAGGTGCTGGCGAGCGGGGTCAGCCGGATGAGGTCGCTCGCCGTCCACGAGCGGCTGCTGCGGGAGCGGGGCGGGGCGCTGCGGGTGGAATCGGTCAGCGGGCTCACGCAGGTGACGCTCACTCTCCCGATCGCATCGGCCGCCCGCGCTCCGAGGAAGCCATAAAGCACATGCCGAGGAGATCAAGGGGGGCGTCCGTCATGACGTCGGAAACTGAACGGGATGACCGGCAGCCACTGCAAGTGGCCGTGGTCGAAGACCACGAGATGACCAGACGCGGCCTGGTGGACGCGCTCAACGACGACCCGCGGCTCACTGTGGTCAGTGAGGTCGACTCGGTGAGAAAGCTGCGCATCAGTGGCGCGGAGTACGACGTGTGCGTGGCCGATCTGATGGGGGTGGCCACGGCCGAGGAGTTCGCCGAACTGGTGCGCCGCTCGGATGTCGTGGTGTGCACCGCGGCCGAGCAGTGGCGCCAGCGGGTGGCCCCCTGGGTGTGCGGGGCGAAGGCGGTGTTCGGCAAGACCGTGGGGCCCGCCGTCCTGGCCAACGCGGTCTGGGACGCCCGCTACCACCCGCACTGGCTCAAACCCCATCTGGCCTCCGCCCTGGAGACGGCGGTGCGCGAATGTGGGCTGACCCTCCCGCCCTACCTCGCCGAGGTGCTGTTCAAGACGGCCCGGGGCGGGCGGGTGCCCTGGATCCTGGAGGAGCTGGGCGTCGAGGAGGACCAGTACCGCAAGGACCTGTCCGACTTCCAGCAGCAGTGCGTCCAGGCCGGACTTGGCCAGCTCACCCTGCTGGACGCCCTCTACATGGCCGCGTCGGCCGAACAGGCGGCGCCCCGCGAGCCCGTGGTGTTCTCCGACTGGGCGGCGGGCCTGAGCGAGGGCCAGGTCCGGGTGCTGGAGTGGTACGCGGACGGCTACTCGTACGAGGAGACGGCCGCCGCGCTGAACGTGAAGGTCTCGACGGTCAAGACACAGATCGACCGGGCGATGACGGCCTGCGGGATCAGCTCGAAACCCGCCGACGTCCGGATGATTTTCGCGATGTACGTATGCTCCCGGCACACCAACCCCGACCTGCTGCTGCGCCGGCTCAACGCACTGGGCGCGCATCCGCCCGGCAAGCTCACGGCGGAACGGTGACGAACCGGGCGGCCTGTCGGTTTCTGTCCCGGCCCAGCGGGGCCCTGTCGTACCAGAGGACGACACGGGAGGGCGCGATTGCCCGCCCTCCCAGGGGACGAAGAGTGACAGGCGCGACGAGGAGCATCGAGGCAAGCCCCCGCAGGGTGCGCGGGGTTCGGGGGAGCCGGGGAAGCCGGGGGGAGAGGCGCATGTCCGAAGAGAAAGCCGTCCGAGGGGCGACGAGCGGGCCGGGGAGGGGACCGGCGGGCGGGCCGGGGAGGGAGCTGACGGGCGGGGCGGCACGGGCCGACCGGGTGCTGGAGACCGCCGACCGGATGCTCCACGGGATCGTCCGGCTCATGGATCTGGGCGACCGGGTCGGCGAGGCCAGGAGCGGCCTGGGCGCCAAACGAGCGCCCCTCCACCCGGTCCTCGGCTACTCCGAGGTGGTGGGCTTCCTGGTGCGCAACCGCGCCGCGGTGCCCGAGGCGGCGGGGGGAGCGGTGCTCCGGCGCCGCAGCGGCCGCGAATACCTCGTCCAGACCTTCTTCCTGGACGCCGAGGGCACCCCGCTGCACGGTACCGGGGCGGCCGATGCGCCGGTCTGGGTCTGCCGGGCCCAGCGGCTCGACGAGGAACTGGCCGCCGCCTTCGGCGATGCGGACCTGATCGTCTTCCAGGGAGGGGCGTGACCGTGCTGAGTCTGCTGACGACCGTCCTTCTCGGCCTCGGCGGGCTGGGCGCCGTCGCGGTGGTGTACGTCGTGATCGTGACCATCGAATACCTCGCCGACTGGTTCCGGGCCCGCAGCGACCGGCTGCACCTCGATCCCGATCTGCGGTGCGTCACGGTCGCGGAGTCCATCCGCGACGGCAAGGTCAGCTACATCCAGGGCGTCTTCGACACCTCGCGCGAACAGTTCGTCGAGAGCCGCCGGGTCAAGGGCGAACGGGCCGACGAGCGGGTGCGCGGCGCCCACCGGACCCACCAGGTCGCCGTCTGGGGCTGACGGACTGACGGACTGACCATCTGTCCGCCTGACCACCGACGACAGCCGTGCACGCGGCGAGCGGAGGACCGAAGTGAAGAGGAACACCAGGCCCGAGGGCCACCCCGTACGGCCCGGCGGGGCGGCGCCGCGCCCCGCGTTCGCCGTCACCGGCATCCCCGGCGGCACCGACGAGGTCGAGGCGGCCCTGCTGCGCAGCCGCCTGATCGCCGCCGTGGATGCCTTCGGCGGCCACCACGGGCCGGAACCGCTCACCGTCACCATCACCAACCGGCCCGCGGACCGACCACCCGCGGAGGCCGAGGCGAAGACCGAGGCGGAGGCGGCGGACGGACCCTCGGTGGCGGAGCGCGCGGAGCACTTCACCGCCACCGCCCCGCTGTACACCTTCGACCGGCTGGTGCTCCCCGACCGCACCATGGAGCAGCTGCTGCGCGCGATCCACATCGTGGAGCGCCGCCGCACTCTGTTCGAGGAGTGGGGGCTGCGGACCATCCAGCCGCACCCCAGCTCGGCGGTGAACCTCGAAGGCCCGCCCGGCACCGGCAAGACGATGGCCGCCCACGCCATCGCGGACCGGCTGGGCCGCCCGCTGATCGCCGCCCGCGCCTCCCAGCTGGAGAGCAAGTATCACGGGGAGGGTCCCAAGAACCTGGACGCGCTCTTCCACGCCGCCGGGACCCAGGGCGCGGTGCTCTTCCTCGACGAGGCGGACGGGCTGATGTCGGCCCGCTTCGAGACCACCAGCCACGGCTCCGAGCACGCGGTGAACGCCATGCGCAGCGAACTGCTCACCGCGCTCGACCGGTTCGAGGGGCTTGCGGTGTTCGCCACCAACCTGGTGTCCAGCTACGACACCGCCTTCGACAGCCGCGTCTGGCACGTCCGCTTCCCGGTCCCCGACGAGGCGGCCCGCGCCCGGATCTGGTGCCGCCACCTGCCCGGCACGCTGCCCCTGGCCGACGACGTCCGTACGCAGGGCCTCGCCGCCGTCGACGACGTCACCGGGCGGGACATCCGCCGCGCGGTGATCGACGCGGCGGCGGAGGCGCTGCTGACGGGGCGGGACCGGGTCGGCCAGGCGGATCTGCTGGCCGCGGTGGAACGGGTCAAGGAGAGCCGCCCCCACCGCCCGGCGCCGCTCCAGCCCCCGGAAACACCTCATTCCCCGGAAACACCTCATCCCCGGGAAGCACCGATGCCCCCGGAAACACCTCAGCCACCGCCGGAACGACTGCGTCCGCCCCCGGCCGGGAAGTGACCATGACGACGCCCCGCCACTTGGGCGGGGCGCGTCACGGGCGCCGGCCCGGTGTCGGAGGGAGCAGAAGGTGCGGCGATTCGAGGGTTATGCGGTCGTACTCACCGGCGCGGGACGGGGCATCGGCGAGGTGACCGCCCGCCGCTTCGCCGCCGAGGGCGCCCGTGTGCTGATCACCGACCTCGACGGCGGGCGGGCCGCGAAGGCGGCCGCGGCGATACGGGCCGACGGCGGCGAGGCCGAGTCGCTGGCCTGCGACGTCGCCGACCGTACGGCGGTCGAGGCGGCCGTCGCACACGCCGTGGACCGCTTCGGCGCGCTCGACGTACTCGTCAACAACGCCCTGTCCTGTACCCCCGACACCCCGCTGTTCGAGGACCAGCCGGACGACGCGTGGCACCAGGACCTCGACATCACCCTGACCGGCGCCTTCCGCTGCGCCCGCGCCGCGCTGCCCCACCTGGCCGCGGCGGGCGGCCGGGGCGCGATCGTCAACGTCGGCTCGGTCAACGGCGAGCGGGACTTCGGCAACCACGCCTACAGTGCCGCCAAAGCGGGCCTGGCCAGCCTCACCCGCACCCTCGCGGGCCATGCCGCCGGGCGCGGCGTCCGCGTCAATCTCGTCGCCCCCGGCACCATCCACACCCCCAACTGGGACGGCCGGGAGGACGCACTCGACCGCGCCGCCCGCGTCTACCCTCTGGGCCGTGTCGGCGAACCCGCCGACATCGCCGCCGCCATCACCTTCCTGGCCTCCTCCGACGCCTCCTGGATCACCGGCGTCACCCTCCCCGTGGACGGCGGCCTGCTGATGAGCAACGTGGGCCTGCGGGCCGCCATCGCGGGGGAGTGACAGCCACCCGATCACCTCAAGGCTGCCGGATCATCCGCCACATGACGTCCACCGGCAGGGCCGGATGCCCGGCCGCCTCCTCCGCGGTGGCGGGATCCCGCAGCAGCCGCACCAGCGCCTCCGCCGGCAGCCCGGGGTGGCGGGCCGCCGCCCTCCGTATGCTCCACTCGGGGTCGTCCACCAGCCGCACCGCCGAGTCCACCGGCAGCCGCGGGTCCTTCGCGGCCCGCAGCCGTACCTCGTCGTCGGCATCCCGGACGAACCGCTCCACCAGCTCGACCGTCGACTCCGGGTCATCCAGCGCCAGTTGGCGCATCCGCGGGCTGGGGTCGTCGGCATACCGGAGCAGGCCCTGGCGCGGGAAGTTCGGATGGCCGCGCGGCCGGTCGGGACAGGTCAGGCTGCCGGTCCACCACCCCCACACCTCCAGCAGCATGTCGGCGGGCGCGTCGTCGCAGGACTCGGCCAGGAAGAGGTGCACGACGCGATCCTCGTCCCGGGCGAGGCGTTCGACGACATCCGGCGGCAGGCGCTTCGCGCGGGCCACGCTCCGGCGCACCAGGAGATGGGACGAGGCGGCAAGGCGGCGCATCGCCTCGGGGTCGTCGTGGAGTGCGGTGACCCAGTCGAGCGCGTGGGTGAGCCCGTCCGGGCCGATGTCCACCCGGATGTCCGCCCGCTGCACCTCGGTGAGTTCCGGCCGTAAGGCCACCACATGGCGGACCCCGTCGTCGGGGTCCCGGGCGAGCACGGCGACCAGCTCCGGGGCCAGCAGTGGGTTGCCCGCGAGGCGACTCCGCTGGGCCTTGGTGCCGTGGTGGGTCAGGTGCTCGGCGAGGTCGTGGGTCAGATGACAGACTTCCAGGGCATCGTCGCCGAGATCTTCGGCCTCGAAGACCGACCGGGGCAGCGGCTGGGCCTCATGGCCTTCACGGTGCTCGTGATGCCGCAGCAGCGCGGCCACACGGACCTCGCCCTCGGGGTCGGCCAGCAGCCCCTGCCGGGCCGCCCCGTCCAGATGCGGCCAGGCACGCGGGCAGGCGGCGGCCCGTATACCGGGCTCCGGGTCGAGGGCCAGCGCGGTCAGCAGCCGTACGGGCAGCCCCGTCAGCCGGGTGGCCTCCGCGCGGATACGCGCCTCGGGGTGGGAGGCCACCCGCTCGTACGCGGCCTCGGTGAGCTCATCGCGCCGGTCCGCCGCGAGCAGGGTGAGGATCCACAGGTTCCTGGGCTTCCGCTCGCACAGGATCAGCCGGGCCCAGCACTCGGCCGTGAGGTTCGGCTGGCACTCGGCCAGCTGTCCCCGTACCTTCCACTCCGGGTGGACGACGGCTGCCTCCACGACCGAGGCAGACTGCTCGCGCCACAGAAGGAAACGCGAGCGGCCCAGCAGAGCGCACCGCAGGTCGTCGGGTACGGCCGGGTTGGCCCCCAGCCCCTGCGCCCACATCTCGCGCAACCGCTCCGTGGGCCCCGGCCCCTCGAACAGCGACTCCCACACGGCCGCGCCCCGGCTACGGGGTGACACCCAGCGACGCGAAGTCGTAAGCGCCGCCATAGATGTGGCTGGTATAGACATTGGTCAGCCGGGGGCCGCGCCAGGTGTAGCTCTTCTGGAAGGTCAGGGGGACAAAGCCGGCGCTGTCGGAGACCTTCCGGTTGATCTGTCGGTACATCTCCCTGATCTTCCTGCGGTCCTGCCCGGCGATCGCCTTGTCGAAGAGGTTGTTGATGGATTTGTCGTCCAGCTGGGGGAAGTTGACATTGCCGGTGGGCAGGATGAAGCGGCCGTCGGCCAGGGGCTGGAGAAATCCCTGGGCGGTCGGGAAGTCGGGGAGCCACCGCCCGAAGATGATGCCGTAGCCCTTCTTCTTGACGGTCGAGGGCGAGCCCACGACCTGGTAGTACTCGCCGAGTTCGATCTGCTCGATGGTGAAGCTGATCCCGACGGACTTCAGCGAGGACTGCAGCGCCTGAGCGGCGGAGAGGTCGTCGGGGTTTCCGGCGCGGACCGCGACGGTGGTCCGGAAGCCGTTCGGCTTGCCGCAGGCCGCCAGTTCCTTTTTCGCCTTGGCGGCATCGGCCCTTCCGCCGCGCTCCCGGACGCCGTACGGATCGTCGGTGGGGTTCGCCCCCTCGATGCCCGGCGGGAGCATGTTGGTGGCGATCTCACCGCCGCCGGGGCCGCCGAGGGCCGTCTGTATGGACTGCCGGTCCGTCCCGTAGATGACCGCCTTGCGGCAGTGGATGTTGTTCATCGGCTTGACGGTCCGCGGCAGGCCCAGATAGCGGATGCCCATGGTGTACGGGTCGTCCAGCCGGGTCTTGAGCTCGGTGCTGGCCACGGCCTTGGCGATGGCCGGCTTGGGAAGCGAGGTCGGTTCGAGATCCACGTCGTAGGAGCCCGCGAAGAGCTGCTGGCTCCGGGCATTGTCGTCCAGGACGATGTCGACCGTGATCCGGTCGGGCAGGGCGGCGCGGACGGGGTCGGAGCTCTGGTTCCATTCGGTGTTGCGGACCAGCTCCAGCGACTTGTTCGGCGTATACGAGCCGAATTTGTACGGCCCGGAGGAGAACGGACGCTCTTGGTATTTGGTCTTGGTGTCCTTCGCGCTCGGCACGGGCGAACCGGCCGGCATCGCCAGCATCTGCTCGAAGTCGCTGTTGGGCTCGGCCAGATGGAAGACGATGGTGTTCGACGTGGGAGTCTCGATGGCCTTCAGGCCCAGCTTGCCGTCCTTGTAGGGGCCCTTGTACTTCCCGTCGGGGTCGAGGACCTGCTTGAAGTAGGTCGGGCCGCCGGGGAGTACATCGGTGGCCCAGCCCCGCTCGATGCCGTATTTGACGTCCTCGGAGGTGATGGGCGAGCCGTCCTCCCAGGTGATCCCGTCGCGCAGGGTGTAGGTGTACGTCTTGCCGCCCTCGCTCACCTTGGCCTTGCTCGTCGCGAGGTCCGGGACAAGATCGGAGCCGCCCTTGTCGGGTTTGGGGGCGAAGGTGACCAGCTGACGGGTGAAGTAGCGGGAGAAGTTCCACGCGAAGCCGTAGTAGCTGCGCTGCGGATCCCAGGAGTCGGCGTCGCTCCTGCCGACGAACTTCAGCGTGCCGCCCTTGGTCTTCGACGGATTGACGACGCGCTCGGTCGCGTCGTCGTACGCCGGGGCGGGGGCTTTCTTCGCCGGGGTGCCCGTCGGCGACGGCTTCGCGACGGGCTTCTTGGGGGAGTCGTCCTCCGTCCACTTGTTCACCAGGGGGATGCCGGCGGCCAGCAGGCCACCGACGACCGCCACCGCTATGGCGGAGCGGATGAGGAGCCGGCGGTTGCCCGGCCCGCCGCTGCCGGGGGCCTGGGGCGGGGCGAATCCCGGGGGCCAGGCGGGCGGGGCGGGCGGCGGCGGGGGAGCCTGTCCGGGGGCGTACGGCGGGGGCGGCAGGGGAGCGCCGGCGCCCGGCGCGTACACCGGGGGCGTCGGGCCGAAGACGGGCATGACGGGGGCCGTGTTGCGCGCCAGGGCGAGGCCGCCCGCGACGCCGCCGCGGTCGCGCTTATGCGGCAGCGGCCGTCCCTTGGCGCCCATCGCCGCGTACACCTGCCCGTAGACGGCGTCCAGGTCGAGCAACTGCGGCCCGCCCGGCACCCCTTCGTTCAGCAGTCTGAGCAGCTCGCTGGTGAAGGCGGTGTGGGACTCGCCGGGCGGGGCGAACGCGAAGCTGCTGTCGGGGACGGCGGCCAGCAGACAGGCGCCGTCGAGCTCCGCGCGGTCGACCACCGCCTCGATCCCGTCCACGAAGCCGGGCGTCTCACCGCTGAGGCAGCAGTCGAGCAGCATCACCCGCCGGCCCGCCCGGCCGTCGGACATGACATCGCGCAGGGTGCCGTACGACAGTCCCGTATAGGACCGCTGCCGCTGCGACCCGGTGAGGCCGAGGACCAGCTCGCCGCGGCGCGGCTCGACCAGGGAGTGGCCGGCGAAGTACACCAGCAGGGTGTCGGTGGCCTGCTCGGCCGCGGTCCGGACGGCGTCCAGGACCTCGACCGGGTCCTGGGGGTTCTCGATGACCGTGCAGTGCTCGGGGGCGAGCCCCCATGTGTGCGGGGCGCACAGGGCGGCGGCGAGCGCGCGGAGGTTGTTCACCACCATCGGCAGCTGCTCTATGTGGTCATAGCGGCTGGTGCCGATGAGCACCGCCCGTGAAGTGGCCGCGTCGGGCAGGACCGTCACCGCTGCCGCCCCTCGTTCGCACCGGCGGGCGCGGCGGTGAGCCGCCGCTGCCCTCGCCCAGCACCGCTCGCCTCAACGCCGATCCGCAACGGGCCCCCCTTTGAGTGATGACGGCCTCATATTGTGCACTACTCAAGGGCGGCCGGAACGGTCCGATCAGGTACGCCGTCAGCGGTCCTTCCCGGGCACTCCGCTCAGTACTCCTTGAGCGAGTAGGAGTTGGCGACGTCCAGGTCCGCCCGGAGGTCGGCGACGAACTCCTCTCCCGCCGCCTCGCCGAGGTCCATGGCGTCCCGGGCGTCCATCACGGCCTTGTTGGTCAGCGCGAGCTCCTGGTTGGCGGTCACGTATCCGCGCAGCTCCCGCTCGTACGCCGCGAAGGCGGCGGCGTGGTCGCCGTCCGCGGCCTTGATCTCGCCCGCCAGGACATACGCGCCGACCAGGGCCATGCTGGTGCCCTGGCCGGACATGGGCGAACCGCAGTAGCCCGCGTCGCCGAGCAGCGCCACCCGGCCGCGGGACCAGGAGTCCATGCGGATCTGGGCCATGGAGTCGAAGAGGAAGTCCGGGGCGCCCCACATGTGCTCCAGCAGCCGGGGCATCTCCCAGCGGGCCTTGGCGAACTCCCGGGCGATCAGCCGCTTCTGCGCGTGCGGGTCGCCGGTGTCGGACTCGGCCGGCGGCTCGTCCCAGTCGAAGCCGACGTAGACGCGGACCTCCTGGTTGTCGCGGACGCTCATCACCATTCCGCCCCACAGGTCGCCGCCCATCTTGTAGACGACCTGCCAGCGGTCGAGGCCGAGGAAGTTGGGCGCCGTCCACACGGCCAGCGAGGTGCCGAGGTGGTGCAGATAGTCGTCCTCCGGTCCGAAGGCCAGCCGCCGGGTGCGGGAGTGCAGCCCGTCGGCGCCCACGACCAGGTCGAAGCGGCGCTTCGTACCGCCGTGGAAGACCACCCGCACGTCGTCCGCGTCCTGTTCCAGCCGGTCGATGGAGTCGCCGTAGACGTAACTGATCCCGGCTCCGCCCGCGTCGGCGAGGACCGCGGCGAGGTCGTCGCGCAGGATCTCCACATCGGGGCTGTCGAGGTCGCCTCCGCTGACGGTGCGCTCGGTGGTGCGGAACAGCTCCTGGCCCTCGTCGTCGACCACCGACATCCCCCGCAGGTCGGTGCTGAGGCCGCGGATCCGGTCGAGTACGCCCATGCGCTCGGCCACCTCCAGCGCGGGGCCGCGGACGTCGATCGCGTGTCCGCCGGGGCGGGGCCCCGCCGCCTGCTCGACGACGGTGACGTCGTATCCGTACCGGTCCAGCCAGTAGGCGAGCGCGGGCCCGCCGATACCGGCGCCCGATATCAGAACGCTCTGCTGACGCTTCTTCTGACGCATGGTGACTCCCCGTCGGTGCAGCGAGTGGTTTGGTCGGACAACTCGATGCTCGTCCGGGCCGCCGACGCGGCACCGACGCGGCGCCGACACGCGCCCGCCAACGCCGACGCGGCGCCGACACGGCCCTTGGGGGGCCGCGCCGACGCCGCGTCGGTCGTGCGTTGTCGCTTGAGTCGGGTCAGCCTGCGCGCAGCACGGAGGCCACGATCGGCCCAGCCGAGTCACCGCCGTGGCCGCCCTGCGGGACCACGGCCGCCGCCGCGAGGTCGCCGCTGTAGGCGGTGAACCAGCCGTTGGGCTGCTTCTGCCCGTCGACCTCCGCCGAGCCCGTCTTGGCGCCGAAGTCACCGCTCATCCCGGACATCGCCTGGGCGGCGGTGCCCGCGGTGGCGGTCAGCTTCATCAGGCTCTTGAGCTGCTGCCGGGTGCTCGGCTTCATGGCGCGGGCGGCCTTGGCCAGGGTCCGGTTGTCCAGCGAGGGGGAGACCAGGTAGGGCTGGTGGAAGGAGCCGCTGGCGACGGTCGCCGAGACCGACGCCATGTTGAGCGGGTTCATCCGCACCCCGCCCTGCCCGATCAGCGACGCGCCCTTGGAGGCGGCGGACTGCACCGGCACCGCGCCGTCGAAGGAGGAGATGCCGGTCTGCCAGTTCAGCCCGATGCCGAAGACGTCCCGGGCCTCCTTGGTGAGGTCGTCGTCGGCCAGCTTGGGCGCCTGGCTGATGAAGGCCGTGTTGCAGGAGCGGGCGAAGCTCTGCTCGAACTTGCCGCCCTTGATCTCGAACTTGTCGTCGTTCTGGAACTTCCAGCCGCCGTACGAGAAGTACTTCGGGCACGGGTGCGGCTTGCCGTAGCCCGCCAGGCCCTTGTCGATGAGCAGCGCCGAGGTGATGACCTTCATGGTCGAGCCGGGCGCGTACGAGCCCTGGAAGGCGGTGTTGAACCCCTGGGCGGGGGAGTTGGCGACCGCCAGGACCTCGCCGGTGCTGGGCTTGACCGCCACCACCGCGGCCTTGGACCGCTTTTTGACCGCCTGCTCCGCCGTCGCCTGCAGCTTCGCGTCGATCGTCGTGCGGAGCGTGCCGGCCTTGCCCTTGGAGAGCACCTTCAGCGTCTCGTCGGGGGACTTGGAGCCCTTGGCGCGGGAGATCCACGTCTCCACGCCGGGCGTGCCGCCCGCCTTCTTGCCGTACCGCTCCCGCAGTCCGTCCAGGATCGCCTTGAGCGTCGGGTGGTCGGCGGCGCTCAGCTCCGCGCCGTCGCGGTCGACGGCCTTGATCGGGGGCGTACCGGCCGGGCCCGTCTTGAGGGCGTCCCCGGCCTGGAGCTTCGGGTGCACGACCGACGGCTTCCAGTCGACGACCGCCGCCCCGCTGGTCTTGTCGCGGGTGACGGTCAGCGAGGATTCATACGTCCAGGGGATCTGCCGTCCGCCGTAGGCGATCTGCGCGTTGACCGTGAACGGCACCGTGCTGCCGGTGGGCTGCCCCGCCGCCAGCGTCGCCTTGCCGATGTGGGCCTTGTCACGGTAGGCGGTGAGCGCGGCCGTGGCGGCCTTGTCGTCGTCCGTCAGACCGGCGGCCTTCGCGGTCTTGCCCGCGGACCAGGCGGCCAGGAAGTCCCGGGCCGTGGCCTTGACCTCGGCCGCGCTGGGCGGGCCGGTCTTCACCTTCTTGACCACCGGCTTTTCGTCGCCCGCCCCGCTGTCCGCGCCGTCCTTCGAACCGGTCGAGCTGTCCTGTCCACCACCGCAACCGGCGACCCCGACCATGGCGGCGAACACCGCACCGATGACCGCGGCTCTCGCGCCACTCCGCATTGCAGAACCCCCACAGTCCCTCGAAGCCCTCCACCGCTCGATGGAGTGCGTGGTCCGGGGCACTCTACCGGCATCGAGAGCGGGCCCCTTGCCCGTCAGATCCCGTCAGATCCAGGTATCCAGCCAGATCCGGGACCGCCATTGATCCATGGGCAGCGTCTGACCTGTGTAGAGAGGGAAGAAGTAGATGAAATTCCAGATGATGAGAAGCACGAGCACGCCCGCGCCGACCGTGCCGATCACCCGCCGGTTCTCCGAGGCCCCCGGCGGCCCCACGATGGCGCCGACCATCATCGCCACCGCCAGACACAGGAACGGCACGAAGACCACGGCGTAGAAGGAGAAGATCGTCCGCTCCTGGTACAGGAACCACGGCAGATAGCCCGCAGCCAGGCCGCACAGGACCGCGCCCGCCCGCCAGTCCCGCCGCAGCGCCCACCGGAACAGCAGATACACCACCGCGAAGCAGGCCGCCCACCACAGCAGCGGGGTGCCCAGCGCCAGCACCTCGCGGGCGCACTTCTCGGTCGCGTCCTTGGGGCAGCCGGCCTCGCCGGGGGAGGGGGACTCGTAGAAGTAGGAGACCGGGCGGGACTGGATCAGCCAGCTCCACGGGTTGGACTGGTAGATGTGCGGGTCGTCCAGGCCCACATGGAACTTGTAGACCTCGGTCTCGTAGTGCCACAGGCTGCGCAGCGGGTTCAGCCAGGCCCAGAGCCCGTGGTCGCTGTAGCCGCCGCCTCCCATGTTCTTCGGGGTCTCGGCCCAGTGCCGGAAGTAGCCGCTGTGGGTCCAGCCGCTGCGGGCGCTGTAGCTGCCGCTGGTGGTGAACCAGCCCCACCAGCTGGCGAGGTAGGTGACCAACGCCACAGGCACGGTCGTCAGGAACGCCCACAGGGTGTCGCGGCGCAGCATCGCCCGGAAGGGGCGGCGCGCCCCGGCCGTGCGGCGGGCGCCCATGTCCCACAGGACCGTCATCACGCCGAAGGCCGCCAGCACGTACAGGCCGTTCCACTTGGTGCCGGCCGCGAGCCCCAGGCACACCCCGGCGGCGATCCGCCACGGCCGCACGCCGAGCTTCAGCCGCGCGGCGATCTCCGCGTCGGGGCGGGCGGTGCCGTCCGGGCCGACCGGCAGGGCGGCGGCGAGCCGCGCCCGCGCCTGGTCCCGGTCGATCAGCAGGCATCCGAAGGCGGCCAGGACGAAGAACATGACGACGAGGTCGAGCAGCGCGGTGCGGCTCATCACATAGTGCAGACCGTCCACGGCCAGCAGCAGCCCCGCCAGACACCCCAGGAAGGTGGACCGGAACAGCCGCCGCCCGATCCGGCACAGCATGAGCACCGACGCCGTGCCGAGCAGGGCGACCATGAACCGCCAGCCGAAGGGGGTCAGGCCGAAAAGCTGCTCGCCGACCGCGATGACCCACTTGCCCACCGGCGGGTGGACGACATACCCGGCGGCGTCGCTCAGCGGGATCTGCTGGGGATCCGCGATGATCTTGCCGTTGGCGTTTTTCGGCCAGGTGCCCTCGTAGCCGAGCTGGAGCAGCGCCCAGGCGTCCTTGGCGTAGTACGTCTCGTCGAATATGACCTTGCCGGGGCTGTCCAGCCGCCAGAAGCGGAGCAGCCCGGCGAACAGCGCGACCAGCAGCGGCCCGCCCCAGCCGGTCCAGCGGGCGATCCGCGACGCCGCCGGCGGAGCCGCGCCCAGCGCCTCCCACAGCCGGGTCCCCGGCTGTGGGTAGGGGGGCACCAGCCGCTCCCGTACATCGGACCGCGGCCGGCCCGCGTATCCGAAGCGGCGCAGCCGGCGCTGCCAGGCGGGCGGATGCTGGCCGGCGGCTCGGCCCGGCTGGGCGTGGGTCGCGGTGTCACTCGTCACCCGGCCCATCGTAGGGAAGCGGACTATGAGAGTGGCGAGCCAAGTCGTCCGGCCGGGGATCCGGGGCCTGCCTATCGGGGATCCGGGGCCCGCTCGGTGAGTGACGCACACGCGGCCGCCGGGCCGCTGACGGCGACGACGCCCGCACCTGCGCCGTGTGGGCGGCAGTGACATGAGCCTCCCCCAGCTACCGCTGGGAGGTGCCCCCTGCCGCGGTGGGGCGAACGAGAAGGCACAGGGCTGCGAGGATGGATCGTGTGACTGGAACGCTGGTACTGGCAGGGACCCCCATCGGCGACACGCGGGACGCGCCCCCGCGGCTGGCCGCCGAGCTCGCGGCCGCCGATGTGGTGGCCGCCGAGGACACCCGGCGGCTGCGCCGCCTCACCCAGGCGCTGGACGTGCAGCCGCGTGGCCGGGTGGTGTCCTACTTCGAGGGCAACGAGTCGGCCCGTACGCCCGAGCTGGTGGAGGCGCTGGCGGGCGGCGCGCGGGTGCTGCTGGTCACCGACGCGGGCATGCCGTCCGTCTCCGACCCCGGCTTCCGCCTGGTCGCCGCGGCCGTCGAGCGGGGGATCACGGTCACCGCGGTGCCCGGACCCTCGGCCGTGCTGACGGCGCTCGCGCTCTCCGGGCTGCCGGTGGACCGCTTCTGCTTCGAGGGCTTTCTGCCGCGCAAGGCGGGCGAGCGGCTTGGACGGCTGCGCGAGGTCGCGGCCGAGCGCCGCACGCTGGTGTACTTCGAGTCGCCGCGCCGCCTGGACGACACGCTGGCCGCCATGGCCGAGGTGTTCGGTGCGGACCGGCGGGCCGCCGTGTGCCGCGAGCTGACCAAGACGTACGAGGAGGTCAGGCGCGGCCCGCTGAAGGATCTCGCGGCCTGGGCGGCCGAGGGCGTACTGGGCGAGATCACGGTGGTGGTCGAGGGCGCCCCCGAACCGGCTCCCGGCGAGGCCGACCCGGCGGAGCTGGCCCGGCGGGTCGCGGTCCGCGAGGAGGCCGGGGAGCGCCGCAAGGAGGCCATCGCGGCGGTCGCGCAGGAGGCGGGCCTGCCCAAACGGGATGTGTTCGACGCGGTGGTGGCGGCAAAGAACGCGGCACGTACCGAGCCACGCGGAGGTAAAGGGGAAGGCTGAAAAGCAAAGGTTAGGCCGGGTGGCGGGGGCGTTGGGGCATCCGGCCGCCAAATCTCCCTCAAGAGGTGGAAGGGCAGCTGCACTCCGGGCCGGTAAAGGCGTCCACTGGAGGTGGGACGTCCAGTCCCGGAAGCCTTGTCCTGCGGACAAGAGGAGTTGCCATGAGCGAAATTGCGGGTACCTCGAGCGGCGTTCGCCCGATAGCCCACACCACCAACGACGCGACGGACGGGGAGGTCGCCCACGAGGCGTACGCCTTCGCGTGCATGAAGTGCGGGCACGGCTGGGAGCAGTCGTACGACATCGAGCATCACGTGGACGCCGAGGGGAGGGCGTTTGTCATCTACTTCACCGATGGCATGCGCGTACGGTCCCCGCTGACCAGCCCCAACTGCCACAACTGCGGCGCCGACCTCGTGCGCATCATGAGGTCGGGCCAGGTGTCGACGGCCCTGCGGAGCCTGGGCGGGGAGCCCCGGCGGCGGGCCCGTCGGGCGGACGCCGAGGCGTCCGACGCCACACCGGCACCGGCCGCCCCGACGGCGCCGCAAGAGCGGCGTGGCCACCACTGGCATCTGTCGGATCTGCTGCATCCGTTCCAGAGCCGGAAGTAAGGCACAGGGGGTAAGGCACAGAGCCGACGGCCGCCGATTTCCGGTGATTAACTCACCGGTAATCGGCGGCCGATGGTGATCCTGGTCACCCGCATATGAGCCGGACTGTATCCGAATGAGCGCCAGGGCGTGATTTCTTCGCGGTTCTTCAGCGTTCTCCGGCATTCCCCGGCATTCTCCGGCGATCTCTGGCAAATAGAATCGCGCTCATGGCGCAGTCACAAAACAAAAAGGATCTGCCTCCGCCGCTCCCCGAGCCGCTGCGGGTCCCGGTCGCCGATTCGCATACCCACCTGGACATGCAGTCGGGCACCGTCGAAGAGGCCCTCGCCAAGGCCGCCTCGGTCGGCGTGACCACCCTCATCCAGGTGGGCTGCGACCTCGCCGGGTCGCACTGGGCGGCGAAGACGGCCGAAGCCCACGAGAACATCTGGGCCACCGTGGCCCTGCACCCCAACGAGGCGCCGCGCATCGTCCATGGAGACCCTGACGGCTGGTCCCGGCAGGGTGCGCGCGAACCGGGCGGCGAAGCGGCCCTGGACGCCGCCCTGGAGGAGATAGCGGCCCTCGCCGCACTGCCGCAGGTACGGGGCGTCGGAGAGACCGGCCTCGACTACTTCCGCACCGGCCCCGAGGGCATCGCCGCCCAGGAACGGTCCTTCCGCGGCCATGTCGCCATCGCCAAGCGGTACGGCAAGGCGCTGGTCATCCACGACCGCGAGGCGCATGAGGACGTGCTGCGGGTGCTCGCCGAGGAGGGCGCGCCCGAGACCGTCGTCTTCCACTGCTACTCCGGCGACGCCGCCATGGCGAAGATCTGCGCGGAGCGCGGCTACTACATGTCCTTCGCGGGCAACGTCACCTTCAAGAACGCCACCCCGCTGCGCGAAGCCGTCGCCGTCGCCCCGCTCGACCTGCTGCTGGTCGAGACCGACGCGCCCTTCCTCACCCCGGCCCCGTACCGCGGACGGCCTAACGCGCCGTACCTCATTCCGCTCACCCTGCGGGCCATGGCGGAGGCCAAGGGCGTCCCCGAGGACACCCTCGCGGCCGCCGTCGCGGCCAATACCGCGCGGGTTTTCGGCTTGCCGGCGCCGGTCGCCGGCGCCGGCGAGCCCAGGCAAGGAAACTACTCACAGTAGTCATACCGCTTTGGAGAGTGGTCACCGCTCCGCTACAGTCCCGGGACTCATGCCCTGACCAGTGGACTTGTGGAGTGTTGCCGGAGTGTTGTCGTGAGCCGTACGCAAGGCGGCCGCCGTGTCGCGGGCAGTCACCGCGGCACGGGCGGCCGGGCCGACGCCCGCCGAGCCGCGCGCCGCAGACAGCGCGCCGCCCGGCCCGAGCAGCTGCGCCGGCTGCTGCCCCAGGCGCTGGTCGTCGCCGCGCTGGCGGGCGGCACCTCCGCCTTCGTGGCCGAGGACAAGGCCGTACGGCTCAGCGTCGACGGCAGCGCCCGCACCCTGCACACCTACGCCGGGGACGTCGCGGAACTCCTCGCGGACGAGGGCGTGGACGTCGGCGCCCACGACCTCATCGCCCCCGCGCCCGAAGCGGCCCTCGTCAGCGGCGACCGGATCGCCGTCCGCTACGGCCGCCCGGTCACCCTCACCGTCGACGGAGAACGCCGCCGGGTGTGGACCACCGCCCACACCGTGGACGGCGCGCTGCGCCAGCTCGGGGTGCGCGCCGAGGGCGCCCACCTCTCCGCCTCGCGCTCGGCCGCGATCTCGCGGCGCGGCCTGGACCTGGACGTACGGACCGAGCGCACGGTCACCTTCATGGCCGACGGGCGCGAGCGCACCCTGCGCACCAACGCCGCCACCGTCGCCGCCGCCCTGGCCGAGGCCGGGATCGCGCTGCGCGACCAGGACACCACCTCCGTGCCCCAGGAGAGCTTTCCGCGCGACGGCCAGACCATCTCGGTCATGCGGATCACCGGCCGCGAGGAGGTCCGCGACCGGTCCATCCCCTTCCCGACCTTCCGGCGCGCGGACCCCACCGTCCTCCAGGGCACCGAACTGGTGGCCGCCGTGGGCGAGCCGGGCCTGGAGCGCACCACCTACCTGGTGCGCACCGTCAACGGCGTCCGGCAGCGGCCCCGGAAGCTCAAGACCCGCGTGGTGCGCCGGCCCGTGGCCCATGTCGTACGGGTCGGCACCAAACCACGGCCGCCGCAGCCCGTGGCCGGGGCTGAGGGTCTTGACTGGCAGGCCATGGCCCGCTGCGAATCCGGCGGGCGGCCGAACGCGGTCGACGACTCCGGCCGGTACGGCGGGCTCTACCAGCTCGATCAGGGCACCTGGCAGAACCTGGGCGGGCATGGGCGCCCGCAGGACGCTCCCCCGGCGGAGCAGACCTACCGCGCGAAGAAGCTGTACGTACAGCGGGGGGCCAGCCCCTGGCCGCACTGCGGCCACCGGCTGAGCGGATAGCTCGCGGGCAGTTCAAGGGCCGTCGGGCAGTTCAAGGGCCGTAAACTTGCGCCGGTGAGCTCCACCGACGCAGGCGCCCTGCTGGGCCCCGCCGATATCCGCGAACTGGCCGCCCGGCTCGGCGTACGCCCCACCAAGCAGCGCGGCCAGAACTTCGTCATCGACGCCAACACGGTCCGCCGGATCGTCCGGACCGCCGACGTCCGGCCCGACGACGTGGTCGTCGAGGTCGGCCCGGGGCTCGGCTCGCTGACCCTGGCCCTCCTGGAGGCCGCCGACCGGGTCACGGCCGTCGAGATCGACGACGTGCTCGCGGCGGCCCTCCCCGCGACGGTCCAGGAGCGGCTGCCCGGCCGCGCGGACCGCTTCGCGCTCGTCCACTCCGACGCCCTGCACATCACGGAGCTGCCCGGCCCCGCGCCCACCGCGCTGGTCGCCAACCTCCCGTACAACGTCGCGGTCCCGGTGCTGCTGCATATGCTCGACCGCTTCCCCACCATCGAGCGGACCCTCGTCATGGTCCAGGCCGAGGTCGCCGACCGGCTCGCGGCGGCGCCCGGCTCCAAGGTGTACGGCGTGCCGTCGGTGAAGGCCGCCTGGTACGCCGAGGTGAAGCGCGCCGGGGCGATCGGCCGCAATGTGTTCTGGCCCGCGCCGAACGTCGACTCCGGCCTCGTCTCCCTCGTCCGCCGCTCCGCCCCGCTCCGCACCACCGCCACCAAGGACCAGGTCTTCCGGGTGATCGACGCGGCCTTCGCCCAGCGCCGCAAGACGCTCCGGGCGGCCCTCGCGGGCTGGGCCGGATCCGCCGCGGCGGCGGAGGCCGCGCTGACGGCGGCCGGGATCTCGCCCCAGGCGCGGGGCGAGGCGCTGACGGTCGAGCAGTTCGCGGCGATCGCGGAGCAGGCTGCCCTGATCGCGGAGCAGGCTGCCATGACCGACGAACATCCTCCGACAGACACCCCTGGGAGCAACCAGCCGTGACCCGATCCGTGACCGCCCGCGTGCCCGCGAAGGTCAATGTCCAGCTCGCGGTCGGCGGCCTTCGGCCGGACGGCTTCCACGACCTGGCCAATGTCTTCCTCGCGGTGGGGCTGTACGACGAGGTCACCGCCACCCCGGCCGACGAGCTGCGGATCACCGTCTCCGGCGCGGACGCGGACAGCGTGCCGCTCGACCGCAGCAACCTCGCCGCCCGCGCCGCCCTCGCGCTCGCCGAGCGGCACGGCGTCGAGCCCCGGGTCCAGCTGCACATCGACAAGGACATCCCGGTGGCCGGCGGCATGGCGGGCGGCAGCGCGGACGCCGCCGGGGCGCTGGTGGCGTGCGACGCGCTGTGGGGCACGGCGGCCTCCCGTGCCGAACTGCTGGAAATCTGCGCGGAGTTGGGCAGCGATGTGCCGTTCAGCCTGGTCGGCGGGGCCGCCCTGGGCCGGGGGCGGGGCGAACTGCTGACCCCGCTGGAGACCGGCGGCACCTTCCACTGGGCGTTCGCCGTGGCCGAGGGTGGCCTGTCCACCCCCGCCGTCTACCGCGAATGCGACCGGCTGCGCGCCGCCGAAGGCCAGGGGGCCACGGTGGACGACGTACCCGACCCCGAGCCGTCCGCGGCCCTCCTGGAGGCGCTGCGCACCGCGGATGCCGCCGCGCTCGCCGCCGCCGTGACCAACGACCTCCAGCCCGCCGCGCTGTCCCTGCGGCCCGCCCTGGCCGACACGCTGCGCGCGGGCACCGACGCGGGCGCCCTCGCCGCGCTGGTCTCCGGCTCCGGCCCGACCTGTGCGTTCCTGGCCGAGGACGCGGAAGCGGCCGCCGCCGTGGCGAAGGCCCTGGCCGCCTCGGGCACCTGCCGTGCCGTACGGGTGGCCACGGGGCCGGCGGCGGGGGCGGCCGTCGTGCGCGGATGACCCGGGGGGGCAGCGGACGACCCCGGGGTTCAGCGGATGCCCCGGGATGTCGCCGGCCCGGAGGGTCAGCGGATGATCAGCAGGTTCACCAGCCAGGCGATACCGAGCGCCGCCAGCGACGCGCCCCACACCGCGCGGCCGAGCAGACGGCGGGAGAAGGCCCCCCAGGTGCCGGCCAGCGCGGCGACCAGCGAGGTGTAGACGGCGATGTAGACGGCGGTGTCCTGGCCGGCGTCGGTGCAGATGAAACGGGTGTCGTCGACGCCGCAGTCCGACCCGGCGGACATCGAGAGCATGGGCAGGAACATGAGGGTCAGCCCGGCGCTGAGCCACACCACCCCGACCGCCACCGCCCGGATGGCCCTCAGCCTGCGCTCCGCCCGCTGCTGTGCCCGCTGCTCCGCGGCGGCCCGCTCCGCCTCGGCCGCTCTCGCCTGGGCCAGCTCCTGCTCCCGGTCCGCCTCGATCGTGCCCCCACCGGCCCACAGGCTCCTCGCGTGATCCATGGCAGAGGACGCTAGGAGCGAGATCACCCGCGTGACATCCGTACGGATACTCAGACGGGCTACCTATCGCCGGGTAATCACCGCGGCTGTACTGGCGTCGTAACATCAGCGGCTCCGCCGTGGGCACACCGGCGCGCCCGGACCGCTTCGCGTGGCGACTACCCTGGGATGCCGATCGATCCGTGTACAGGAGTGTGATGGCCACCAACTTGGTCAACGTCGAAGCCGTCGGCAAGGTATACGGCACCCGGGCGCTGCTCGACGGCATCTCCCTCGGGGTGAACGAGGGCGACCGGATCGGCGTCGTCGGCCGCAACGGTGACGGCAAGACCACCCTGATCCGGATTCTCGCCAAACTGGAGCCCGCCGACACCGGCCGCGTCACCCACTCCGGGGATCTGCGGCTCGGCGTGCTCACCCAGCACGACTCGCTGGACCCCGCGGCCACCGTCCGCCACGAGGTCATCGGCGATCTCGCCGATCACGAGTGGGCGGGCAACGCCAAGATCCGGGACGTGCTGACCGGCCTGTTCGGCGGGCTCGACCTGCCCGGCTTCACTCAGGGCCTGGACACTGTCATCGGCCCGCTCTCCGGTGGCGAGCGCCGCCGGATCGCGCTCGCCAAGCTGCTCATCGCCGAGCAGGACCTGATCGTCCTGGACGAGCCGACCAACCACCTCGACGTCGAGGGCATCTCCTGGCTGGCCGCCCATCTGCGGGCGCGGCGCTCGGCGTTGGTGGTGGTCACCCACGACCGCTGGTTCCTGGACCAGGTCTGCACCCGGATGTGGGATGTGCAGCGTGGCGCGGTCCATGAGTACGAGGGCGGCTACAGCGACTATGTGTTCGCCCGCGCCGAGCGGGAGCGCATCGCCGCCAGCGAGGAGGCCAAGCGGCAGAACCTGGTCCGCAAGGAGCTGGCCTGGCTGCGCCGCGGCGCCCCGGCCCGTACCAGCAAGCCCCGCTTCCGTATCGAGGCGGCGAACGCGCTGATCGCGGATGTGCCGCCGCCCCGCGACTCCGCGGAGCTGATGAAGTTCGCGAACTCGCGCCTGGGCAAGACCGTCTTCGATCTGGAGGACGTGACCGTCCAGGCAGGACCGAAGGTGCTGCTGACCCATCTGACCTGGCAGCTGGGGCCCGGCGACCGGATCGGCCTGGTGGGCGTGAACGGCTCGGGGAAGACCTCGCTGCTGCGGGCCATGGCCGAGGCGGCCGACAGCGACGGCGAGCGGCAGCCGGTGGGCGGCCGGGTGGTGGTCGGCCGGACCGTCAAGCTGGCGTATCTGTCGCAGGAGGTCGCGGAGCTGGACCCGACCTGGCGGGTGCTGGAGGCCGTGGAGCAGGTCAGGCAGCGGGTGGACCTGGGCAAGGGGCGGGAGATGACCGCCTCGCAGCTGTGCGAGAAATTCGGCTTCACCAAGGAGCGGCAGTGGACGCCGGTCGGCGACCTCTCCGGCGGCGAGCGGCGCCGGCTCCAGGTGCTGCGGCTGCTGATGGACGAGCCGAACGTGCTGTTCCTCGACGAGCCGACGAACGACCTCGACATCGAGACGCTGACCCAGCTGGAGGATCTGCTCGACGGCTGGCCCGGCTCGCTCGTGGTGATCAGCCACGACCGGTACTTCATCGAGCGGACGACGGACCGGGTCTTCGCGCTGCTGGGCGACGCGACGATGCGGATGCTGCCGCGCGGCGTCGACGAGTACCTGGAGCGGCGTCAGCGCGTGCGGTCCGCCGCGGCGTCGGCCCCCGTGGCGCCCGGACGGCAGAAGGCCGCGGAACAGCCGGGCCCGGCGCAGAAGTCGGCGGCCGAGCAGCGCGCCGCGAAGAAGGAGCTCCAGAAGATCGAGCGGCGTCTGGACCGCATCGGCGAGCAGGAGACCGAGCTGCACGAGCGGATCGCCGAGCATGCCACGGACTTCGAGAAGGTCGCGGAGCTCGACGCGCGGCTGCGGGAGTTGACGGGCGAGCGGGAGGAACTGGAGACCCACTGGCTGGAACTCGCCGAGGACGTCTAGGGCAACGGTCGCGTCACAGGCCGGTCTCAGCTGGTCGATGAGGCTGAGACCGGCCCTTGGCATGACAGGGCCGGGTGATACAAAGAACTCCCGCTTGTCGGCCGCTCACTGGCGGGTTTTGTGTCCGATTCGCTCCTTCCTGGAGGGCTTTGACCCCTGGGAATCGCGGGGGAGGTCGATCGGTTCACGGGCCCGCGTACAAAGGAACACCTCATGTCTCAGCCGCCTCCGCCGCCCAATCAGCCGCCGCAGGGTGGCTTCGGCGCACCGCAGGACCCCTCGTACGGTTATCCGCAGCAGCCCCCGGGGCAGCCGCCCGCCCAGCCGGGCTACGGCTATCCGCAGGCGCCGGGCCAGCCGCCGCAGGCTCCCCAGACCCCGCCGCCCCCACCCGGCCCGGCAGCGCCGCCCCCACCCGGCCCGGCAGCGCCGCCCCCACCCGGCCCGCCCGGCGTACCCCAGACTCCGCCGTCGGGCATGCCCCAGACGCCCCCGCAGGGCGCCGGCGGTTACGGCTATCCGCCGCAGCAGCCGCAGTCCGTGCACGCTCAGCCGACGCAGGTGGGCATGCCCGCGGCGTACCCGTCCGGCCAGCAGCCGCAGTACGGATACCCGCCCCAGGGCCCGTACCCGCCCCAGAACCCCTACCCGGGTGCGACGCCGGGCGGCGGCCAGGGCGGCGGCAACAAGTCCAAGCAGCGCATGATGATCATCGTCAGCGCGGTGGTCGCGGTCGCGCTGATCGTCGGCGGCGGAATCTTCTTCGCCACCAAGGGCGACGGCGGCAGCGACGACCAGGCCAAGGACCCCAAGGACAAGAAGCAGAGCCAGGAATCCACTTCGGGCACGACGGGCGGCAAGGACGTGCCCGCGCCCGAGACCGTCGACGCGAAGCTGATCAACAAGATCGACATGCCGAAGGTGAGTGACCAGATCACCACCGAGGGCATGTGGGTCACCGACGACACCTTCGTGAAGGCCGACGTCTACAAGGTCGTCGGCTATCCGCTGGACGGCGGAAGCCCGAAGTGGACCATCCCGCTGGCGGGCGAGATCTGCTGGTCCTCGGACCACGTCAGCGAGAACGGCCTGACGACGGTCCTCTTCCAGGAGGCCAAGCCCTCCAAGAAGGACAAGTACCCCTCCTGCACGGAGGTCGGGCTGCTCGACCTGAACAACGGCAAGATGCTCTGGCAGAAGCATGTGACCGGCGACTACGACAAGCTGTCCTTCGACGAGGTGACCCTGGGCGGCGGCACCGTCGCCGCGGGCGGCACCAGGGGCGGCGCGGCCTGGTCGCTCGACGGCAAGCTGCTGTGGAAGCCGCAGGAGGGCGAGGACTGTGAGGACGCCGGCTACGCGGGCGGCGGCGACAAGCTGGTCGCGGTGCGCCAGTGCGGCGAGTACGACAACCCGCAGATCCAGGTGCAGACGCTGAACCCGAAGAACGGCAAGATCAAGTCCAGCTACAAGGTCTCGCCCGGTCTGGACTACGTCCACGTCCTGTCCACCGACCCGCTGATCGTCGGCCTCGACGCGGGTGACTCGACGGGTGCCGCGGTCTCCGACTTCCTGACGATCGACGACAGCGGCAAGGTGGGCAAGGTCGTCAGCAAGATCTCCACGGAGGGCGGCAAGTACGTCGCCGAGTGTGAGTCGACCAATGTCGAGGGCTGCAAGTTGGCCGTCGTCAGCAAGTCGGCGGACGCTCTGTTCATGGGGTCCGAGGAGCGCTCCAGCTCGTCGTCCGGCACGGTGAACGAGGTCGTCGCCTTCAGCCTGAAGACCGGCAAGGCGATCGGCAAGACCGACGGCGTCGAGGGTGCGGGGCTGACCCCGCTGGGCCTGGACAAGGACGGCTACGTCGTCGCCTACCAGGAGTCCACCTATGACGCGGGCGGCGCGGTCTGGCGGATCGATCCCAAGTCGTACAAGAAGGACAAGCTGCTGCAGAACCAGGTCGCCGATCGCGAGATGGAGTCCAACTTCAGCGCGAAGTACAACGAGGTCATCTACGCGGACCAGCGGCTCTACATGAGCGACAAGTACGCCACCAAGCCCTCTGGCAGCTACGACAAGGACGACCCGCTCGCCGCGATCTTCGGCGCGGGCAGCTGACTGGCCCTCTTTTTCAAGGGCTCGGTTCGGGAAGACGGGCCATGGGCCCCGGCGGCCCCGCCCCGTACGGTACGTACGTATGGGGCGGGGCCGCCGACGTTGCCGCCCGCGCATGCGCGGGCGGCCGGGCGGGGGCGCTGTACCGGTCCGATTCGGACGCCAAGTAGGTGTCAAGTAGGCGCGAATGGCCGGGATTTCGGCATTCCGGGGGGCTTCTTCCGGGTAAGGGGCCCATGACGTCGAACAAGCGTGTAGCTTCCCGGGGCAAGGGAGTCCAGGGCCTCTGTGTGGGGCCCGGCAGTCGAGGGGGTGCCGGCGCGGACGGCGGGACTGAGCGGCCGGTGAGCGGCCGGGACTTGGTGCCTGAGCGGATGGGGGGAGCTCGTGGGCGTGCGACTCATGGTGGTCGATGACCACCGTCTGCTCGCCGAGGCGCTTGCCTCGGCGTTGAAGCTGCGCGGGCACCGGGTGCTCGCGGCGGCCGCGCCGAGCGCGGGGGCGGCGGAGCTGGTGGTGAGCCGGGCACCGGAGGTGTGCCTGTTGGGCACGGCGGCGCCCGCCGAGCCCGGGGCCTTCGAACCGGTCATACGGATAAAGAAGGAGCGGCCCCAGGTCGCCGTGGTAGTGCTGGGCCCGGTGCCGAGCCCGCGCGGCATAGCGGCCGCGTTCGCGGCCGGGGCGTCCGGCTATGTGCGCCACGACGAGCGCATCGAGGGCGTCGAGCGGGCGATGGTGAAGGCGCGCGCGGGGGAGGCCGCCGTGGCGCCGCAGCTGCTGCAGGGCGCGTTCGCCGAACTGCTGAACCCGGCGGCCCAGCCGGACGACGAGGGCTCCCGGCTGCTGCGGATGCTCACCCCCCGCGAGGTGGAGGTGCTGGTCCGGGTCGCGGACGGCGAGGACACCAGGCTGATCGCCGCGGGCATGGGGATCGCGTCCAGCACGGCGCGTACGCATGTCCAGCGGGTGCTGATGAAGCTGGGGGTGGGGTCCCGGCTGGAGGCCGCGGCCCTGGCCGCGCGTACGGGGCTGCTGGACCGGGCGGCGACCCACCAGACCCACCAGCCGCCGCCCTCGCCGTGACTCAGCTGCCGCCCGCGTTCGGACCTTTCTCGTGCGACGTGGGCGGCGTAGGCGGCTCGGGCGCGGGGTGCGGCGGGGCGGCGGGGCGCAGCCTCAGCCAGAGCAGGAACAGCAGCCCGAGGACGAGCATGCACACGCCCGTCCAGAGGTTGATGTTGATGTTCTCGGCCTTCTTCAGGTCCGCGTCCGAGACGGTGATCCCGGCGAGGGTGACCATGATCCCGTAGATCACGAACAGCCCGCCGATGATCCGCCGTACGTCGAAGAGCCGGGCCGCGGACGCCGACTTGCCCTCGAGTTCCTCGACCTGGTGCTGGTACTCGTATTCGTCGCTCATGACTCGGGCCTGCCTTCAGGAGACACAGGAGACAACGGGAAGAAGGTCACAGGGAGAACGGCACATAGCACAGCGCCGCCAGCACGATCGCGCCCCAGCCCAGCAGCGCCGGCCGGCGGTACCAGGCCTCGTCGCCGACGGCCGGCGGTTCGGCCATACCGGGGGAGGTGGTCCCGTAGACCAGCCCGGCCAGCGACTCCACCGGCTTGGGCTTGGTGAACAGGGAGACGGTCACCATCACCACGCCGCCGACCACGAACGCCACGATCGCCGAGACGAAGTTGGCCCCCTGGTCGCTGGGGATGGAGATCACCTGTGCCTTGTAGAGCCAGAAATAGTTGATCATCGCGGCCACGGTCCCGGAGAGCAGCCCCCAGAACCCGGCCGCGGCCGTGGCCCGCCGCCAGAACATGCCGATGATGAAGACGCAGAACAGCGGCACGTTGAAGAACGAGAACAGGGTCTGCAGATAGTTCATGATGTTGCTGAACGAGGACGCGATGACGGCCGTCCCCATGCCGCACACCACACCGATCGCCGTCACCACGCGCCCGGTCAGCAGGTAGTGCTCGTCCGAGCGGCCTCTGCGTACATACGCCGCCCAGATGTCGTTGGTGAAGACGGTGTTGAAGGACGAGACGTTGGCCGCCATGCCCGCCATGAAGGCGGCGAGCAGACCGGTCACCGCGATGCCCAGCACGCCGTTGGGCAGCAGATCGCGCATCAGCAGCGGGATCGCGTCGTTGTACTGCAGCCCGCTCTTCTTGGTGCCCAGGCCCGGCTCGATGACCAGCGCGATCAGCCCGGGGACGACCACGATCAGCGGGATGAACATCTTGGGGTAGGCGGCGATCAGCGGGGTGCGCTGGGCGGCGGAGAGGTTTCGGGCGGACAGGGCGCGCTGCACCTCGGCGAAGTTGGTGGTCCAGTAGCCGAAGCTGAGGCAGAAGCCGAGGCCGAGCACGATGGTCAGCCAGTTGGCGCCCAGCGGGTTGGCGGAGCCGATACCGGTGCCGCCCCAGGCGGAGGTGAAGTTCTCGCCGTATCTGTCGTTGAGCGAGTCGGCCAGTCCGCCGAAGCCGCCGACCCGCTTGAGGCCGACGACGGTGAGCGGGATCAGGGCGGCCAGGATGACGAAGAACTGCAGCACCTCGTTGTAGATCGCCGAGGAGAGCCCGCCGAGGGTGATGTAGGCCAGGACGAAGAGGCCCGCGACCACGATGGCCACCCACTGCGGCCAGCCCAGCAGCGCCTCGACCACGATCGCCAGCGCGTAGAGGTTGACGCCCGCGATCAGTACGGACGCCACCGAGAAGATGATCGAGCTGAGCAGATGCGAGGCGGGCCCGTACCGGTGCAGCAGGAACTCGGGGACGGACCGCACCTTGGAGCCGTAGTAGAAGGGCATCATGACCAGGCCGAGGAAGACCATGGCCGGGATGGCGCCGACCCAGTACCAGTGCACGGTGTAGACGCCGTACTGCGCGCCGTTGGCCGCCATGCCGAGGATTTCCAGGGCGCCCAGATTGGCGGCGACGAAGGCGAGGCCGGTCACCCAGGCGGGCAGGGAGCGGCCGGACAGGAAGAAGTCGAGGCTTGTCTTGATGCTCGCTCTGGCGGCGAATCCGACGCCCAGGACGACGACGAAGTAGAGGATGAGAATGGAGTAGTCGAGTGCGTTGGTGGGGAGCCGGAGCCCTTCGGCCAGACAGTGCATACGTGACTCGCTTCATCGCCGGAACGGAACGCACCAGAAACGTGCGGCGAAGGTATCCGAATTCTCCTGCTTTGTCCGGTCACCTTCACACTCATTGACGCGACTGTTGAGTTGTGGTTCATTGTGTTCGGTTGTGTTGAGTGACAGCCATTGGTTAACCCATGGCACTGACAGGAGTTGGCGGAGTGAAGAAGACGGCGACGCGGCTCGCGGACGGACGCGAGCTGATCTACTACGACGCACGCGACGACGCGGTGCGCGACGCCGTCGACCCGCGGCCCCTGGACCCCATCGCCACCAGCTCCGAGATCCGCCATGACCGTCTGCTCGGCGACAGCGTCGCGGTCGCCTCGCACCGCCAGGGCCGCACCTACCACCCGCCGGCCGACGAATGCCCGCTGTGCCCCTCCCGCGAGGGCCGGCACAGCGAGATTCCCGCCGCCGACTACGACGTCGTGGTCTTCGAGAACCGCTTCCCCTCGCTGGCCGGGGACTCGGGCCGGTGCGAGGTCGTCTGCTTCACCTCCGACCACGATGCCTCCTTCGCCGATCTCACCGTCGAACAGGCCGCCCTCGTACTGGAGGCATGGACCGACCGGACCGCCGAACTGGCCCAGCTCCCCTCCGTGGAGCAGGTCTTCTGCTTCGAGAACCGCGGCAAGGAGATCGGCGTCACCCTCGGCCACCCTCATGGGCAGATCTACGGGTATCCCTTCACCACGCCTCGTACACAACTGATGCTGCGCTCGCTCGCCGAGCACCGTGAGCGCACCGGCCGCAATCTCTTCGACGACGTGATCGCCGACGAGCGGGCCGACGGGCGGCGCATCGTCATGGACGGCGAGCACTGGATCGCCTTTGTGCCGTACGCCGCCCACTGGCCGTACGAGGTGCACCTCTATCCCAAGCGGCGCGTCCCCGACCTCCGTGACCTCGACGAAGGCGCGCGCACAGAGTTTCCACAGATGTATCTGGAACTCTTGAAGCGCTTCGACCGGATTTTCGGTGAAGGTGAGCCGCCGACGCCGTACATCGCGGCCTGGCACCAGGCGCCGTTCAGCATCGCGGACCGGGGTGATTTCGCACTTCACCTCGAGCTTTTCACCATCCGCCGCACTTCCGGCAAGCTGAAGTTTCTCGCGGGTTCCGAATCCGGCATGAATGTGTTCATCAACGATGTGCCGCCGGAGGCCGCGGCCGAGCGACTGCGAGAGGTAGCGAGCAAGTGAGCAATGCGCAGCAGAGGAAGTACCTGGTTACCGGCGGTGCCGGCTATGTCGGCAGCGTGGTCGCGGCGCATCTGCTGGAGGCCGGTCACCGGGTGACCGTGCTGGACGATCTGTCCACCGGGCACCGCGCCGGGGTGCCGGAGGGCGCGGAGTTCATCGAGGGGCGCATTCAGGACGCCGCCAAGTGGCTGGACCCCTCCTTCGACGGCGTACTGCACTTCGCGGCCTTCTCGCAGGTCGGCGAGTCCGTCATCAACCCGGAGAAGTACTGGGTCAACAATGTCGGCGGCACCACGGAACTGCTCGCGGCGATGCGCGAGGCGGGCGTGCGCAAGCTCGTCTTCTCCTCCACCGCGGCCACCTACGGCGAGCCGGAGCAGGTCCCGATCACCGAGGGCGCCCCGACCGCGCCGACCAACCCGTACGGGGCCACCAAGCTCGCCGTCGACCACATGATCAGCGGGGAGTGCGCGGCGCACGGCCTGGCGGCGGTGAGCCTGCGGTACTTCAACGTCGCGGGCGCCTACGGGGCGTACGGCGAGCGGCACGACCCCGAGTCGCACCTCATCCCGCTCGTCCTCCAGGTCGCCCAGGGCCGCCGCGAGGCGATCTCCGTCTACGGCGACGACTACCCCACCCCCGACGGCACCTGTGTGCGCGACTACATCCATGTCGCGGACCTGGCCGACGCCCATCTGCTGGCGCTGGGCGCCGCGACCGAGGGCGAGCACCTGATCTGCAACCTCGGCAACGGCAACGGCTTCTCGGTCCGCGAGGTCATCGAGACCGTACGCAAGGTCACCGGCCACCCGATCCCCGAGGTGAACGCCCCCCGCCGGGGCGGCGACCCGGCGGTCCTGGTGGCCTCGGCCGAGCGGGCCAAGGAGCGCCTTGGCTGGCGCCCGAGCCGCGCCGACCTGGCCGGAATCGTCGCGGACGCCTGGCGGTTCGCACAGCACATCGCACAGTAAGAAGGAGAGTCAGTCCGTGAGTGACAGTGTGAGCGGCCCAGACCGCGCCGCGGAGGGTTTCCGCAAGGTGTTCGGGGCCGAGCCCGAGGGTGTCTGGGCGGCCCCGGGCCGGGTCAATCTGATCGGTGAGCACACCGACTACAACGACGGCTTCGTCATGCCGCTCGCGCTGCCGCACACCTGCCTGGCCGCCGCCCGCGTGCGCACCGACGGCGTGCTGCGGCTGCACTCCGGGGACGCCACGGGCGGGGTCGTCGAGCTGCGCGTCGACGGTCTCGAGCCGGTCGCCGACGACGCGGGCGGCGACCGCGGCGGCTGGGCGGCCTACCCGGCGGGCGTGGTGTGGGCGCTGCGCGACGCGGGGCTGCTCACCGGCGCCGCGGCCGGCGGGGCGGATCTGCACTACACCAGTACGGTGCCGACGGGTGCGGGCCTGTCCTCCTCCGCCGCGCTCGAGGTGGTGACCGCCTCCGCGCTGAACGAGCTGTACGGGCTCGGCCTGGAGCCGCTGCGCATCGCCCAGCTGTCCCAGCGCGCGGAGAACGTCTTCGTCGGCGTCCCCTGCGGAATCATGGACCAGACCGCGTCCGCCTGCTGCACGGACGGGAACGCGCTGTTCCTGGACACCCGTGAGCTGACCCTGCGCCAGGTGCCCTTCGACCTGGCGGCCGAGGGGCTGCGGCTGCTGGTCGTGGACACCCAGGTCAAACACGAGCTGGGGGACGGCGCGTACGCCAACCGGCGCGCCGCGTGCGAGGCGGGTGCGCGGGCGCTCGGGGTGCGGGCTCTGCGCGATGTCGCGTACGAGCGCCTGAACGATGCTCTCGACACGCTCGCCGGCGACGAGACGCTGGTCAGGCGGGTGCGCCATGTGGTGACCGAGAACCACCGGGTGGAGGAGGTCATCGAGCGCCTTGACGCGGGCGCCACTCGGTCGATCGGCCCCATCCTGACCGACGGGCACGCCTCGTGCCGCGACGACTTCGAGATCTCCTGCGCGGAGCTCGACCTGGTCGTGGAGACGGCGAACGCGGCGGGCGCGCTCGGCGCCCGGATGACCGGCGGCGGCTTCGGCGGCTCGGCGATCGTGCTGGTGGAGGAGACGGACGCGGAGGCGGTCGGGAAGGCGGTGACCGAGGCGTTCGCGGCGGCCGGGTACCGGGCCCCGCGGATCTTCCCGGCGGTGCCGAGCGCGGGGGCGCGGCGGCTCGCGTAACAGGCAAGCCTAATCGGCCAGTTGACCGCTCGGCCGATCAAATACCGTACCGATTCGTTGACTTACTCCTCACAACGGAACACGATCCTCACGAGAGCAGGTCAACGTCGGTGCGCCGACGGTCAGTTTTGCCGAAATTCACCCCCGGTGTCGGACTCCGGCCGTACGCTGTGCACAGCGTCGGTGGGGGCCGACGCGTATCAGGGGGCGAGACAGGCAGGTACGACGCCCGGGGTGGGGTAGTGATCAGCACGGCGGCGGCCGTGCGGTTGCGGCGACCCTCGCACCGGGCGCCGTACCCGCACTGGGTTTTCCGTATCCGGCGACGTGGGGGGTTCCGTGGCACGTATTCGGGTTCTCGTGGTCGATGACCATCGCATTTTCGCCGAGTCGCTGGCGGCCGCCCTCGCGGCGGAGCAGGACGTGGAGGTCGCGGCGGCCGGCAGCGGTCCGGCGGCGCTGCGCTGTCTGGAGCGCGGGGCGTCCGAGGGGCGCCGCTTCGATGTGATGCTGGTCGACGCGGATTTGGGCGGAGGGGCAAGGGGGGCCGTCGGCATCCCGCCACAGCCGCTGCCCGCATCCGCCGAATCGCTGATGAGCGGCGCGCCGACGGGCCATGGGGCCGTGGGCGGCGGATCGCTCACCGGCGGGGCCGTCGGCGGCGGGGTCGCGAACGGTCGCGCGGCGCCCGGCCGGATGGCGAGCGGCCGGACGGTGGACGGCATCTCGCTGGTCGGCGGGGTCCGCTCGGCACAGCCGGGCGTGCGTACGGTGGTGCTGGCGGAGCGCGACGACCCGCGCCGGGCGGCGGCGGCCCTGCAGGCCGGGGCGTGCGGCTGGGTCGCCAAGGACTGTTCGCTCTCCCGGCTGCTCGCGGTCATCCGCGGCGTGCTGCGCGACGAGACGCATCTGCCGCCCGCGCTGCTCACCGGCGTGCTGCGGGAGATGACGGCCGCCCGTAAGCACCGCACCGAGAGCGAGCGGCTGGTCGAGTCGCTGACCCCGCGCGAGCGCGAGGTACTGCGCTGCATGGTGGCCGGGCTCGGCCGCAAGGCGGTCGCCGAGCGGCTGTATCTGTCCCCGCACACGGTCCGCACCCATATGCAGAACGTGCTGGGCAAGCTCGGCGTGCACTCCACCCTGGCGGCCGTGGCCCTGGCCCGCCGCGCCGGGGTCGGCCCGGTCGATCTAGCCGGGGAGATTGTCGAACGGGGCGGTCAGCTGGCGTAGCAGCGCGGCCAGTTCGGCCCGCTGCGCCTGGGACAGCTCGGCGAGGATGGCGTGCTCCTGGTCGAGCAGCCCGGCGAGCGCCTGATCGGCGCGGTCGCGCCCCTCGTCGGTCAGCCGCACCAGCACCCCGCGCCGGTCGCTGGGGTCGGGCAGCCGCTCGACGAGGCCCTTCTTCGCCAGCCGGTCGATCCGGTTGGTCATGGTGCCCGAGGTGACCAGGGTCTGGGTGAGCAGCTGCCCCGGCGAGAGCTGATACGGCGTCCCGGCCCGGCGCAGCGACGTCAGCACGTCGAACTCCCAGGGCTCCAGATGGTGCTCGGCGAAGGCGATCCGCCGCGCCCGGTCGAGATGGCGGGCGAGCCTGCTGACGCGGCTGAGCACTTCCAGCGGCTCCACGTCGAGGTCGGGGCGCTCCCGGCGCCACGCCGCGACCAGCCGATCGACCTCGTCCTCCATGACGATCAGTGTAGTTGGTCTGTCGACATGAAGTCTCTTGACATCAAGATACCCCCTGGAGCACCGTAGGCCGGGACGGCAAAGATCGCCGCACACCATGCGTACCTGCCTGGGGGCTTCGTCATGCACTCTTCACCCAACTGGGATCCGCGCCAGTACCTCCGCCACGCGGGCCATCGCACCCGCCCCTTCCTCGACCTCCTCGCCCGTATCCCCGATCTCCCCACCGCCCCCGGCCGCCCGCCCCGCATCGCCGACCTCGGCTGCGGCGCCGGCAATGTCACCGTCCTCCTCTTCGACCGCTGGCCCGACGCCCATGTCACCGGCCTCGACAACTCCGCCGAGATGCTGGAGGCGGCACGCGCCCACACCGCCCCCGAAGGCGGTGGCGGCCTGCTGGACTTCCGCCCCGCCGACGCCGCGCACTGGGTCCCCGAAGAGACCTTCGACCTGATCGTCTCCAACGCGCTGCTCCAGTGGGTCCCCGGCCACGCCGAGTCCTTCCCGGCCTGGGTCGCCGCCCTCCGCCCCGGCGGCACCTTCGCCTTCCAGGTCCCGGGCAACTTCACCGCGCCCAGCCACACGCTGCTGGCCGACCTGTGCGACGCCCCCCACTGGCGAGACCGCCTCTCCACCTACGGCGAACGCCCCGCCCCCGTCCTCGACCCGGCCGCCTACCTGGAGCGCCTGGCCGCCCTCGGCTGCGAGGTCGACGCCTGGGAGACCACCTACATCCAGATGCTGACCGGTACCGACCCCGTCCTCGACTGGGTCAAGGGCACCGCCCTGCGCCCCGTCCTCACCGCCCTCCAGGACGACCCCACGGCCCGCGACGCCTTCCTCACCGAATACGCCGACCTCCTCCGCAAGGCCTACCCGCCGGGCCCGCACGGCACGGCCTTCCCCTTCCGCCGCATCTTCGCCGTCGCCCGTAAGGGGGACTGATGCTCGCCGCGATCGACCATGTGCAGTTGGCCGTCCCGCCAGGCACCGAGGGCGCGCTCCGCACGTACTACGGCGAAGCGCTCGGCATGACCGAGGTCGCCAAGCCTCCCGTCCTGGCGGCCCGCGGCGGTCTGTGGTTCCGATGCGGCCCGGTCCAGCTCCACCTCGGCGTCGAGGAGCACTTCCGGCCGTCGAAGAAGGCCCACCCGGGCCTCCGGGTCACGGACATCGACGCCCTCGCGGCGCGGCTGGCGGAGCGCGGCGCCAAGGTCGTCTGGGATGAGAACCTGCCGGGCCACCGCCGCTTCTACTCCCAGGACCCGGTCGGCAACCGGCTGGAGTTCCTGGAGCCGGTCGCCTGTCCTCACCCAATCGGATGATCGGATGTCGTTCGGGCGGTGGCGGCGCCCCGCGGCGGCATAGCGTCCCGGTGTCGCTTGTGCCGCAGTGGCGCCCGCGCCCACACTTCATGGAGGAGGTGCTTCACGATGACCGCTCTCGCGTACGAGGTGTGCCCCGCCGTGGATGAAGGTTCGCCCTCGGCTTCCGGGCACGAGGCTGTGGCCCTGGACGAGGTTCTGTGGCAGGCGTGGAAGGCCATGGAACTCCCCGAGGGCTACCGGGCCGAGATCATCGAGGAGTCCATCGAGGTGTCGCCCACCGGCCGCCGCCGCCATACTGTGATCATCAACCGTCTCCGCCGGGCTCTGGACGCCCATCTGGCGGATGGTGACCACGCCGCCTACCAAGACGGCAACGTCATCCACCACCGCAAGGTGTGCATCCCCGATCTGTTCATCGCACCCGAGGACCTGGACGAAATCCCCGACGAGGAGGATCTCGGGGTCGACGCGAGCGGTGTCGCGGGTGTCTTCGAGGTGGTCTCGCCCGGCCGCGAAGCCCGGTCGCGTGACAGGGAGCGCAAGCGCCGGGCGTACGCCCGGGCGGGCATCCCGTTGTACGTCATCGTCGACGACTTCGATGGCGACGGGACGGTCACCGTCCTGACCGCCCCCAACCCCGACAAGGTCGACTACGCCGACGAGCACCGCGTCCCGTACGGGACCGACGCGGTCATCCCCGACGGCCCGGCGAAGGGCTTCGTCATCGGCGAGGCGATCGTCAAGCCCTGACGGCGAGCTCACCGACCAGGGCCTCCAGAGGCCAAGGCCGGTCGCTGGGACCTTCCTGCCTGAGCGGCCCGCCTCGCTCGCGCGTGGGCCGCGTGTCAGAGGCCGTGACTAGCCTGCGGGCCATGGACCTTGACCTCGCAGGACGACGCGCGCTGGTGACGGCAAGCAGCGGAGGCATCGGCGCGACCGTGGCACGGATGCTGGTCGACGAGGGGTGCGCGGTGCTGGTGCACGGCCGCGACCCGGGGCGTACGGGCGAGGTCGCGCGGGAACTGCGCGCCGGCGGCGGGACGGTCGAGGTCGTGCTGGGGGACCTCACCGATGACGTGGCTGCCGGGGAGGTGGCCCAACGGGCCCAGGCATGGGGCGTGGACGTGCTGGTCAACAACGCCGGTCCGTTCGCCGAACACGACTGGGAGACCGCGGAGCCAAAGGCGTGGCTGGACGCGGTGAACGGCAACGTGCTCTCCGCGGTGCGGATGATCCGGGCTTTGGTGCCGTCCATGCGCGAGCGTGGCTGGGGGCGGGTCATCAACGTGGGCAGCCGGGCGGCGACGACTCCGCTGCCGAACATGGTCGAGTACTCGGCGGCCAAGGCGGCGGTGGTCAATATGACCACCAGTCTGGCCCGGCACCTCGCCGGGTCCGGGATCACCGCGAACACCGTGAGCCCCGGAGTGATCGTCACCGACGGGGTGCGGCGGATGTTCGAGGAAGGGGCAGCAGCACGGGGCTGGCCTCAGCAGTGGTCGGAGCTGGAACCGCGCGTCGTGGCCGAGTACGCGCCGAACCCGGCGGGGCGACTGGGCACCGGGGAGGACATCGCGGCGGCGGTCGCCTTCTTGGCCAGCCCGCTGGCCGGCTACATCAACGGGATCGACCTGCGCGTCGACGGGGGAATCACCTCGGTGCCGTGAAGCCAAGGTCACGTGCGAGGCACGCTTTGCCGCAGCGCTCCCCCTGAGCTGCGTCTCATGAGACCGTGGATGCGCTGAACAACCACATGGTGGGCCAAGGTTTCCACGGGGGAGAGCCATGGAAGGCGCGTCAGGCGGGTCTGGTTCGGGAGCGAACACGGGGAGCAGCGAGGAGCAGAAGCAGCGCGGGGTCTGGATACTGGTCGCCGCCGCCCTCGCCTTCGCCGTCCTCGTGTTGCCGCAGGTCGTCGAGGACGACGACAAGACATCGTTCGTGGGCGGCGCCCGTCCGTCCAGCGGCTCCTCGCGGCTGCCGGCGCTCCCCAGCGGGATACCCAGCGGTCTGCCGAGTGGTCTCCCGAGCGGTCTGCCGAGTGGTCTGCCCACCTCGCCCGGCTATGGCTCCGGCGGCGGTACGGACGGGGGCAGCGGCAGCGGCAGTGGGGGAGGCGGGGGGTCGGTGGAGACCCAGCGGCCCGCGACGCCCACCGTCGCGCCGGACCCCACCGCGGACGCCTACCGGGCGGTGAGCGCCGGGGACTGCCTCGCCGTGTACGACACCGGCAACGGCGGCTACAACACCCAGGTCCCGTACCGGGTCGGCTGCGGTGCCTACAACGCCTATATGTGGGTGACCGCCGTGCGCTCCAGCGGCAGCTCCTGCAGCCAGGGGCCGGGCCAGAACTACATGTCGTACACCTCCCGCGGGCAGACCATCGCCCTGTGCCTGACCCGCCAGTTCAAGGTGGGCTACTGCCTGATGGCCAAGCAGTCGGGCAGCGGGCAGTCGGCGCAGATGCGGGCCGGGCTGATGACCGTGGTGGAGTGCGACGGGAAGGTCCCGGCCCGGTACAACCAGATCCTGCACATCACCGGTGTGTACAAGGCCCCCGCGAACCCCTCCGCCTCGAACTGCGCCCGGGTCCAGGGCGACCGTACGTACTACTGGTCGTGGGTGGTCAACGGCGGCCGGACGCTGCTGTGCACCATGGTGTACCAGCGCTGATCAGGGCTGACTCAGCGCGTCGCCACGCTCACCAGGCCCGCGCTCACCGCCAGCAGCAGGATGACGCCGATGCCCGGGGCGGCCAGGTACGGCATGAGGGCCACCGTGGCCAGCAGACAGTACGCGGCGGTCACCCAGGACAGCGCCTGCTGGGCCTCTTCCGGACCGTGCCGGTTGAGCCGTACCACCAGGGCCATGAAGACGGCCGCCCACAGGGCGGCGCGCGGCTGGCCGAAGGAGACCTTGTCGTAGAGGTCCACGGCGGGCTTGTACCAGTCCGTATCGGCCAGCTCCGCCGCGAACTCGATCATGTTCTTGAGATACGAGTGCGAAGCGTACGAGGTCGCGTCCTTCAGATCGGCCCGTACCCACTCCGAGAGCGCCAGCACCAGCAGACCCAGCGTGTGACAGAAGCCCGGCCCCGCGCCGACCGTCTTCTTGCGCGTCTCGGATCGTTCCCCCGTGCGCCCCGTGACTGTGACCATGGCCAGAGCCCCCTCCCCCGTGGCTCACATCATCTACCGGAGGACGAGGCGCGGACCAGCCCCTTGAGGTCAGGACTTGCGGTGGCCTATCAGCCGGGGCTTGGGCTCAAGACCGTCCAGACCGTGCCAGGCCAGATTCACCAGATGGGCCGCCACCTCGGCCTTCTTCGGCCGGCGTACATCCAGCCACCACTGACCGGTGAGCGCGACCATGCCCACCAGCGCCTGCGCGTACAGCGGGGCGAGCTTGGGGTCGAAGCCGCGGGCCTTGAACTCCAGGCCGAGGATGTCCTCCACCTGAGTGGCGATATCGCTGATCAGCGAGGCGAAGCTGCCCGTCGACTGGGCGACGGGGGAGTCGCGCACCAGGATGCGGAAGCCGTCCGTGTACGCGTCGATGTAGTCGAGCAGCGCGAAGGCCGCCTGCTCCAGCAGCTCACGGGGGTGGCCCGCGGTCAGCGCACCGGTCACCATGTCCAGCAGCCGGCGCATCTCGCGGTCCACCACCACCGCGTACAGCCCCTCCTTGCCGCCGAAGTGCTCGTAGACCACCGGCTTGGAGACCCCGGCCTTGGCCGCGATCTCCTCCACCGACGTGCCTTCGAAGCCGCGCTCGGCGAAGAGCGCGCGACCGATGTCCAGCAATTGCTCCCGGCGCTCTTTGCCGGTCATCCGCACCCGGCGCGCACGCCGGGCCCCGGATCCGGAGGCGCGGGCCGCCCGGTCCTTGTTACCGCTGGTATTACTGTCGGTCGCCACGCCCCCCATCATGCCGCTTCGGCGGTTTCCTCTTTACGGCGGGCGTCGATACGGGCCTCGCTTGGCCAGCGCACGTCATAGGCCCAGCCCGCCTTCTCGAACCAGCGGATGATCCGGGCGCTGGAGTCCAGCTGGCCCTTCATCACGCCATGGCGGGCGCTGGTCGGGTCCGCGTGGTGGAGGTTGTGCCAGGACTCACCGCACGAGAGCACCGCCAGCCACCACACATTGCCGGACCTGTCGCGCGATTTGAAGGGGCGCTTGCCGACCGCGTGGCAGATCGAGTTGATCGACCAGGTGACATGGTGCAGCAGGGCCACCCGGACGAGCGACCCCCAGAAGAACGCGGTCGCCGCGCCCTGCCAGGACCAGGTCACCAGGCCGCCGATCAGCGCGGGCAGCAGCAGCGAGACCACCGTCCAGACCACGAACTGCCGGGAGATCCGGCGGATCGCATCGTCCTTGATCAGGTCGGGCGCGTACTTGTGCTGCGGGGTCTGCTCCTCGTCGAACATCCAGCCGATGTGCGCCCACCACAGGCCCTTCATCAGCGCCGGGACGGTCTCCCCGAACCGCCAGGGGGAGTGCGGATCGCCCTCGGCGTCGGAGAACTTGTGGTGCTTGCGGTGGTCGGCCACCCAGCGCACCAGCGGCCCCTCCACCGCCAGCGACCCGGCGATCGCCAGCGCGATCCGCAGCGGCCGCTTGGCCTTGAAGGAGCCATGGGTGAAGTAGCGGTGGAAGCCGATGGTGATGCCGTGGCAGCCGATGTAGTAGAAGACGACCATCAGCGTCAGATCCAGCCAGCTGACCCCCCATCCCCAGGCCAGCGGAATGGCGGCGGCCAGGGCGAGGAAGGGGACGGTGATGAAGAGCAGCAGGGTGATCTGTTCGATGGAGCGCTTGTTGTCCCCGCCGAGCGTGGCGGAGGGAAGTGGGTGCTCTGCCTCGTCCCGGAGGGCGCCGGGCGCGTCGTCGATCACGTCGGGGCTTGCAGTCATGGGATCCCTCGTGGGGCTCGGGGGTACGGCTACGGGACCGTAACCTACGGCGACGTAAGTATGGCAGGGCCCCGAAGCGGGGCAATAGGGCTATGGATTCCCCCGAGGGCGTGCCGCCTATCCTGGTGGCGTCGGACAGCGCGGTCCGCATCTCGCCGACAGCACGGGGGTCCCGGGGCCGGTGGCACAGGCAGCCACGGCGTTCAGGTCCCGTCCTCACCCCGCCCAGTGCCCGAACACTGCAAGGAGCCCGCACCTGTGAGCAGTGCCGACAACACCAATGCCGCCCTGCGTGCCGATATCCGCCGTCTGGGTGACCTCCTCGGCGAAACCCTGGTCCGGCAGGAGGGCCCCGACCTCCTCGACCTCGTCGAGCGGGTCCGTGCCCTCACCCGCAGTGACGGCGAAGCCGCCGCGGAGCTGCTCGGCGACACCGACCTGGAGACGGCGGCCAAGCTGGTACGCGCCTTCTCCACGTACTTCCATCTGGCGAACATCACCGAACAGGTACACCGCGGTCGCGAGCTGCGCGTCAAGCGCGCGGCCGAGGGCGGGCTGCTGTCCCGCACCGCCGACCAGCTCAAGGACGCCGACCCCGAGCATCTGCGGGAGGCCGTCCGCCATCTCAACGTTCGCCCCGTGTTCACGGCCCATCCCACCGAGGCCGCCCGCCGCACCGTCCTGAACAAGCTGCGCCGTATCGCCGAACTGCTCGACACCCTCGCCGTCGGCGGCGACAAGCGCCGCACCGATCTGCGCCTCGCCGAGAACATCGACCTTCTCTGGCAGACCGACGAACTGCGCGTCGCCCGCCCCGAGCCCGCCGACGAGGCCCGTAACGCCATCTACTACCTGGACGAACTGCACGCCAACGCCGTCGGCGACGTCCTCGAAGACCTCTCGGCCGAGCTGGAGCGCGTCGGCGCCCCGCTGCCCGCCACCACCCGCCCCCTCACCTTCGGCACCTGGATCGGCGGCGACCGCGACGGCAACCCCAACGTCACCCCCCAGGTCACCTGGGACGTGCTGATCCTCCAGCACGAACACGGCATCACCGACGCCCTCGCCATCATCGACGACCTGCGGGCCGCGCTCTCCAGCTCCATCCGCAACTCCGACGCCTCCGAAGAGCTCCTGGACTCCCTCCAGCGCGACCTGGAACTCCTCCCCGAGATCAGCCCCCGCTACAAGCGGCTCAACGCCGAAGAGCCCTACCGGCTCAAGGCCACCTGCGTGCGGCAGAAGCTCCTCAACACCCGCACGCGCCTCGCCGGCGGCACCCCCCACCAGCCAGGACGCGACTACCTCGGCACCGCCGAACTCCTCGCCGACCTGCACCTCATCCAGGAATCCCTGCGCGCCCACCGCGGCCAGTTGATCGCCGACGGCCGCATGGAGCGCGCCATCCGCACCCTCGCCGCCTTCGGGCTCCAGCTGGCCACCATGGACGTACGCGAACACGCCGACGCCCACCACCACGCCCTCGGCCAGCTCTTCGACCGCCTCGGCGAGGAGTCCTGGCGGTACGCGGACATGCCCCGCGACTACCGCCGCAAGCTGCTCGCCAAGGAGCTGCGGTCGCGCCGCCCGCTCGCGCCGACCCCCGCGCCGCTGGACGCCGCCGGGGCCAAGACCCTCGGCGTCTTCCACACCATCAGCGAGGCCTTCGAACGGTTCGGCCCCGAGATCGTCGAGTCCTACATCATCTCCATGTGCCAGGGCTCCGACGACGTCTTCGCCGCCGCCGTACTCGCCCGCGAGGCCGGACTGGTCGACCTGCACGCCGGCTGGGCCAAGATCGGCATCGTGCCGCTGCTGGAGACCACCGACGAGCTCAAGATCGCCGACCAGCTCCTCGACGACATGCTCTCCGACCCCTCCTACCGGCGGCTCGTCGCCCTGCGCGGTGACGTCCAGGAGGTCATGCTCGGCTACTCCGACTCCTCCAAGTTCGGCGGCATCACCACCTCCCAGTGGGAGATCCACCGCGCCCAGCGGCTGCTGCGCGACGTCGCCCACCGGCACGGCGTACGGCTGCGCCTCTTCCACGGCCGCGGCGGCACCGTCGGCCGCGGCGGCGGCCCCACCCACGACGCGATCCTCGCCCAGCCCTGGGGCACCCTCGAAGGTGAAATCAAGGTCACCGAGCAGGGCGAGGTCATCTCCGACAAGTACCTCGTCCCCTCCCTCGCCCGGGAGAACCTGGAGCTCACCGTCGCCGCCACGCTCCAGGCATCCGCCCTGCACACCGCCCCCCGCCAGTCCGACGAGGCACTGGCCCGCTGGGACGCGGCCATGGACACCGTCTCCGACGCCGCCCACCACGCCTACCGCGCACTGGTCGAAGACCCCGACCTCCCCGCGTACTTCTTCGCCTCCACCCCCGTCGACCAGCTCGCCGAACTCCACCTCGGCTCCCGCCCCTCCCGGCGCCCCGACTCCGGCGCCGGCCTCGACGGGCTGCGGGCCATCCCCTGGGTCTTCGGCTGGACCCAGTCCCGGCAGATCGTCCCCGGCTGGTTCGGCGTCGGCTCCGGGCTCAAGGCCGCCCGCGAAGCGGGGCTGGACGCGGCCCTCGACGAGATGCACCAGCACTGGCACTTCTTCCGGAACTTCCTGTCCAACGTGGAGATGACGCTGGCCAAGACCGATCTGCGGATCGCCCGGCACTACGTCGACACACTGGTCCCGGACGAGCTCAAGCACGTCTTCGCCACGATTGAGGCCGAGCACGAGCTCACCGTGCGCGAGGTGCTGCGGATCACCGGCGAGACCGAGCTGCTGGACTCCAACCCGGTCCTCAAGCAGACCTTCCACGTCCGCGACGCCTACCTCGACCCCATCTCCTACCTCCAGGTCTCGCTCCTCCACCGCCAGCGCACCGCCCACGAGCGCGGCGAAGCCCCCGACCCGCTGCTCGCCCGCGCCCTCCTCCTCACGGTCAACGGCGTCGCGGCGGGCCTGCGCAACACGGGGTGACCTGCGGTCCGCGCCCGATGTGACCGCGGCCTGGGCCCCGCTCCTGCGGAGCGGCCCAGGCCGCGGTCTTTGTTCGATGGTCCGGGGCTGCGCCCCGGCCCCCGGCGCAGCAGGCTTCGCCGCTGCGGGGGCGGTGGGGTGCGCCCGGCGGGCGCGTGGCGGGCGCGCGGCGGGCTTCGCCGCCGCGAGGTGGCGCCCCGCCGTCGGGCTACGGCTGCCCCGCCCTTGTCCATGTGCGGCTCCGCCGTGTGGCAGGGGCTTCGCCCCTGGCCCCTGGGGTCTGGGGCAGAGCCCCCACGCGGCGGAGCCGCACATGGACCGGGTCGGGAAGCGGCCGGGTGGGGAAATGCCTCCGGGCCCGGGCCGGCGCGCTGGGGCGTCAGAACGTCAGCGTGGCGAAGGACGCGGCCAGGAGGGCCGCGCCGGTGAGGCCCATGGCCCAGGCCGTGCGGCGCAGGCGGAGACCGCCCGCGACCATGAGGGCGGCCAGCAGGAGGGAGCCCGCGAAGGGGACCCAGGCGTGCAGGATTCCGGTCATGCCGGTCCGTACGGCTTCGTCCGAGCCGGGCTTGAGGGCCACCAGCAGACGGTCGCCCTCGCCGTCGGTGACCGCCTTGTCGATCCGCACCTTCGCACGGGCGTGGCCGGAACCGTCGGCGGGCGTGAAGGCGCCCGTGCACCAGTCGTCGTCGCAGCTGGCGACCGTGATCGTGCCGCGTTCAAGGCTCTTGTTGAACATCGCCGGCTTGGCGGTCGCCCACGAGTACCACACCCCCGCGACGATGACGAACAGCGCGAGGAGCGCCATCACTACGATTTTCGTGAGCAGCAGCAGCCCGTACGCGTTCTCGCCCGCCCGCCGTGAACGGCTGCGCTTGATCGTGCCCGAGGAAGACATGGCCGCGATCCTCGCGACATGCCAGCCCGCCGGTCAACCGTCGGCGGAGGGTTACCCGGGCGGGGATCAGGAGTTGTACGTGGACTGCGCGCGCTCCAGGCCGTCGACGATCAGCGTCTCCACGGCGTCCGCGGCGCGGTCCACGAAATAGTCCAACTCCTTGCGCTCAGCGGCGGAAAAGTCCTTGAGCACGAAGGCCGCGACATCCATCCGGCCGGGCGGCCGGCCGATCCCGAAGCGGACACGGAAGTAGTCGGGGCTCAGCGACTTGGTGATCGACTTCAGGCCGTTGTGGCCATTGTCACCCCCGCCGAGCTTCAGCCGCAGCGCGCCGTAGTCGATGTCCAGTTCGTCGTGGATCGCGATGACATGCCCGACCGGCACCTTGTAGAAGTCGCGCAGCGCGGTGGTGGGGCCGCCCGAGAGGTTCATGAACGACATCGGCTTGGCGACGATCACCCGGCGGCTCGCCGGGCCCGGCGCACCGACGCGCCCCTCGACGACCTGTGCGCGGGACTTGTGCGCCTTGAACCGGCCGCCCATGCGGTCGGCCAGCAGATCGGCCACCATGAAGCCGACGTTGTGGCGGTTGGCCGCGTACTCGGGCCCGGGGTTGCCGAGGCCCACGACGAGCCAGGGGCTCGCTTCGTCCGTCGTCATCTGGGTGTCTCCTCAAGCGGCGGGGGAGTGAAGCACCGGCCGCCGCCCGGGCCCGGCCCCAGGACGAGGGGACGGGGCGGGACAGCGGCCGGAACGGGCAGCGGGGACGTCGACGCATCGGGCGGAGGCGTCAACGCCTCGGGTGGGGCATCGACGCCTCGGGCTGAAGCGTCAATGCCCGCTCGGCGTTGGTTACGCCTCCTCGCCCTGGGCCTCACCCTCGGCGGCCGGGGCCTCGGCCTGGGCGCCGACGACCTGCAGTACGACGGTGTCCTCCTCCACGGCCAGGGTGGTGCCGGCCGGCAGGGTGATGTCCTTGGCCAGGATGGAGTGGCCGGCGTCCAGGCCCGCGATGGAGACGGTGACCGACTCCGGGATGTGGGTGGCCTCGGTCTCCACCGGCAGCGCGTTCAGCAGGTGCTCGAGCAGGTTGCCGCCGGGGGCCAGCTCGCCCTCGGTGTTGACCCGCACCTCGACGGTGACCTTCTCGCCGCGCTTCACCAGGAGCAGGTCCACGTGCTTGAGGAAGCCCTTGATGGCGTCGCGCTGGATCGCCTTGGGGATGACGAGTTCCTTCTTGCCGTCGACGTCGAGGCTGAGCAGCACGTTCGGGGTCTTGAGCGCGAGCATCAGGTCGTGGCCCGGCAGGTTGACGTGGACCGGCTCGGTGCCGTGGCCGTACACCACACCCGGGACCAGGCCCTCGCGGCGGGCACGGCGGGCGGCGCCCTTGCCGAACTCGGTACGGGACTTGGCGGAAATCTTGACCTCAGCCATGGCTGCACTCCTCGTAGTCGTTGTATGTCGCTGTATCCGCTGAAAGCGGATCTGACGGCCGTCACCCGGCCCACGACAGACCATCTCTACGAAGAGCGCGTCGATAACGGACGAGCCGGGTACGTCACCGCACACAGCTTCCCTCGCCGAGCAACCCGGCAATTCTACCGTCCTGGGGTGCATGCCTCGGCACATGGCTGAGGCCACCCCTGGTGGGGTGGCCTCAGATCGGCCGGCGGGTCCCGGTTTCTAAGTCGCCGGTGGCCATCAGTGCTCCTCGAAGAGGCTGGTCACCGAGCCGTCCTCGAAGACCTCCTGGACCGCGCGGGCGATGGTCGGCGCCATCGACAGCACAGTGATCTTGTCGAGCTCGGCCTCGCCCGGGGTGGGCAGGGTGTTGGTGAAGACGAACTCGCTCACCTTCGAGTTCTTCAGCCGGTCCGCGGCCGGTCCGGACAGCACACCGTGGGTGGCCGTCACGATCACGTCCTCCGCGCCATTGGCGAACAGCGCGTCCGCCGCGGCGCAGATGGTGCCACCGGTGTCGATCATGTCGTCGACCAGGACACACACCCGGCCCCGCACATCACCCACGACCTCGTGGACGGTCACCTGGTTGGCCACATCCGGGTCGCGCCGCTTGTGCACGATCGCCAGCGGGGCGCCGAGCCGGTCGCACCAGCGGTCGGCGACGCGCACCCGGCCCGCGTCCGGGGAGACCACGGTCAGCTTGGCACGGTCGACCTTGGCGCCCACGTAGTCCGCGAGCACCGGCAGCGCGAAGAGGTGGTCGACCGGGCCGTCGAAGAAGCCCTGGATCTGGTCGGTGTGCAGATCGACCGTGAGGATCCGGTCGGCGCCCGCGGTCTTGAACATATCGGCGATCAGACGGGCCGAGATGGGCTCGCGGCCGCGGTGCTTCTTGTCCTGGCGGGCATAGCCGTAGAACGGCACGATCACGGTGATCGAGCGCGCGGAGGCCCGCTTGAGCGCATCGAGCATGATCATCTGCTCCATGATCCACTTATTGATCGGAGCCGTGTGGCTCTGGATCAGAAAGCAGTCGGCGCCACGTGCGGACTCCTGGAAACGGACGTAGATCTCGCCGTTCGCGAAGTCGAATGCCTTGGTCGGGACCAAGCTGACGCCCAGCTCGTGGGCGACCTCCTCGGCCAGCTCGGGGTGGGCGCGGCCGGAGAAGAGCATCAGCTTCTTCTCGCCGGTCGTCTTGATCCCGGTCACAGCAAGTCTCCTTGGATGTCACTTTGATGCGCTTATCACGGTACGCCCCGCATGGCGCACCCGTGCACGGGTCATCCCTCGCCCGCGTCCTCCTGACGGGCTGATTCGGCGGCCCTCGCGGCGGCGCTTCCGGGGCGCTTGCGGGCGACCCAACCCTCGATATTCCGCTGCTGGCCGCGTGCGACAGCGAGCGAGCCCGGGGGCACATCCTTGGTGATGACCGAGCCGGCGGCGGTGTAGGCGCCGTCCCCGATCGTGACCGGAGCCACAAGCATGTTGTCCGCTCCGGTGCGGCAGTGGCTGCCGATGGTGGTGTGGTGCTTGTTGACGCCGTCGTAGTTCACGAACACGCTGGCGGCGCCGATGTTGGTGTACTCGCCGATCGTCGCGTCGCCGACGTAGGAGAGATGCGGCACCTTGGTGCCCTCGCCGATCCGGGCGTTCTTCATCTCCACGTACGTACCCGCCTTGGCCTTGGCGCCGAGCCGGGTGCCGGGGCGCAGATACGCGTACGGGCCGACGCTCGCGCCCGCGCCGATCTCCGCGCCGTCGGCGACGGTGAAGCTCGCGGTCGCGCCCTCGCCGATGGTGGTGTCGGTGAGCCGGGAGTTCGGGCCGACCTCGGCGTGCGCCGCGAGGTGGGTGGCGCCCAGCAGCTGGGTGCCGGGGTGCACCACGGCGTCCGGCTCGAAGGTGACGGTCGCGTCCACCCAGGTCGTGGCCGGGTCGACGACGGTCACTCCGTCGAGCATGGCCCGGGTCAGCAGCCGGTCGTTGAGCAGCCGGCGCGCCTCGGCCAGCTGTACCCGGTTGTTGATCCCGACGATCTCGCGGTGGTCGCCCGCCACACAGGCGCCGACCCGGTGCCCGGCCTCGCGCAGGATGCCCAGCACATCGGTGAGGTATTCCTCACCCTGGCTGTTGTCCGTCCGTACCTTGCCCAGCGCGTCGATCAGCAGCTGGGCGTCGAAGGCGAAGACCCCGGAGTTGATCTCGCGGATCGCGCGCTGGGCGTCGGTCGCGTCCTTGTGCTCCACGATCGCGGTGACCGCGCCGCTCGCCCCCTCGCGCACGATCCGGCCGTAGCCGGTCGCGTCGGGGACCTCGGCGGTCAGGACGGTGACGGCGTTGCCCTCGGAGGCGTGGGTCTCGGCGAGACGGCCCAGGGTCTCGCCGGTCAGCAGGGGGGTGTCCCCGCAGACGACGACCACGGTGCCGTCCAGGGCGACCCCGCTGTCGTCGCTGTCGGTGCTGTCGGTGAGATGCTCAAGGCCCATCCGGACGGCGTGCCCCGTCCCGTTCTGTTCGTGCTGCACGGCGGTGCGTACGTCGGCGTCGATCTCGGCGAGATGCGCGGTGACCTGCTCACGGGCGTGGCCGACGACGACTACCAGGTTCTCGGGGGACAGCTCGCGGGAGGCAGCGACGACATGCCCGACGAGGGACCGGCCGCAGATCGCATGCAGGACCTTGGGGGTCGTCGACTTCATGCGGGTGCCCTCACCCGCTGCGAGGACGACGACGGCTGCCGGGCGGTTGGCGCTCACGGATGTGCCCTTCGGGCTCGGCTCGGGTGTGGACAACCGCAGGATACCGAGAGGTTTCGGGGCGGGAACGGGGGTGGGTCCTGACGTGGGCGGTCAGGGCCCGAACTTGAGCTCCCCTGCAAGGACTCGAACCTTGACAAACAGCTCCAAAGGCTGCTGTGCTGCCGATTACACCACAGGGGATAGCAAAATGGTCAAATCGGACAGCTTCTGGAGGCTGTCGACTTGGCCCCCACCACTATGCCGTACCAAGCCCCCTCGACGCGACGGTAGAGCTCCGCGCTCTGCGCCGGGTGGGTCACGGGGCGGCCCCTGCAAGCGTCTGCCGGGTTCTGGCGGTTCGCCCGGCCGTGTCCCGGGGTGAACCTCCCGCGCCCGGCCGTAGTCTGGTCGGTATGACTGCGACGGGGGAAATGGGGGACGTCGAGACAGCGGGTGCGCGAGGCGCGCCCGCTGGGCCGTGGTGGTGGCCGCGGCGGCGGAGCATGGTGCTGGACATCACCCTCGCGGTCATGTCGGCGGTCGAGTGTGCCGCGGAGGGCGTCGCCTTCGCTCATGACGCGCATATCCCGGTCGCCGTCGGGGTGGCGATGGGGCTGGTCGTCGGCGCGACGCTGCTGCTGCGGCGGCGCTGGGCGATCGCCGTGGTGCTCATATCGATCGCGGTCACCCCGGCGGAGATGGGGCTGATGCTCAGCATCGTGGGCCTCTACACCCTGGCCGCCTCGGAGGTGCCGCGCCGGATCACGGCCGTGCTCGCCGGGATGTCGGGCGTGGGCACGCTGATCATCTCGACCATCCGGTTCCAGGAGGACATGCACCACGGCAGGGGCCCGGCGGAGCCCACCGTGTGGATGGTTCCGCTGTTCGCGGTGGTGATGTCCCTGGGTCTCACCGCGCCGCCCATCCTGCTCGGGCTGTACGTCAGGGCCAGGCGCCGGCTCGTGGAGAGCCTGCGGGAGCGGGCGGACGGTCTGGAGCGCGAGCTGTCGCTGCTGGCGGACCGGGCGGAGGAGCGGGCCGAGTGGGCCCGTAACGAGGAGCGCACCCGTATCGCGCGGGAGATGCATGACGTGGTGGCGCACCGGGTGAGTCTGATGGTGGTGCACGCGGCGGCCCTGCAGGCGGTCGCCCTCAAGGATCCGGAGAAGGCCGCGAAGAACGCGGCGCTGGTCGGCGACATGGGCCGCCAGGCGCTGACCGAGCTGCGGCAGATGCTGGGCGTGCTGCGTTCCGAGGACGTCGGTCAGCGGGCCCCGGCCCCGGCCGACGGGCGCGGGGACGACGAGCCGGTGCCGCTGGCGGCGGTGGCCGCGGCCGCGTCGGCCGCGGCGGAGGCCGCAGGGGCCGCGGGTGCGAGCGGTGCGGAGGGTGCGGGCGGTGCTCGTACGGCCGGGGCCGCGGGGTCGGCCGGGGCGGCGGACATCGTGGGCGGGCCGCGGCTGGCGGAGCTGGAGACGCTGGTCGGGCAGTCGCGGGCGGCCGGGATGGTCGTGGAGCTGTCGGTGGAGGGGGAGGAGCGCGGCTATGCGCCCCGGGTGGAGCAGACCGCGTACCGCGTGGTGCAGGAGGCCCTGACCAACGTCCATAAGCATGCGCCGGGCGCGAAGGCGCGGGTCCGGCTCGCCCATCGCCCGTCGGAGGTCGCGGTGCTGGTGGAGAACGGGCCCTCGGAGCGGGGCGCGGCGGACGCGGGGCTGCCGAGTGGCGGCAATGGCCTGCTGGGGATGAAGGAGCGGGTGACGACGCTCGGGGGCGGTTTTGTGTCGGGGGCCACGGAGTCGGGCGGCTTCCGGGTCTCGGCGGTCATTCCGGACCGTACGGCCACGGACCGTACCGCCGCAGACCGTACGGCTGCCGACCGTACCGCCGCAGACCGTACGGCCGCCGCGGCCGATTCATCTCTGCTCGAAATTGGCTCGAAAGAGTAGGTGATTCCCCAGAGTCGCTACCCGCGCGGCAGTCGATGCGGCTGGACCCCCGTCACCAGCGCCGTCAGCGCCGCGTCGATGTCCGCGCCCAGGTACCAGTCCCCGGTGTGGTCCAGGCTGTACACCCGCCCCTCCGCGTCGATCGTCAATAGTGCCTGTCCGCCCGCCTCCTCGCCCAGCGGGCTGAGCGCCGTGTCCAGCGCCCGCCCCAGGTCGCCCAGCGTGCGGGCCAGATGCAGGCCGTGCAGCGGGTCGATATGAAAGGGGGTCGGGGCGATATGCCGCCCGGCGCCCGGCGGGATGACACGCAGCCCGCCGAACTCCGCCCACGCCTCGACGGCCGCCGGGAAGACGGCGTGCATATGCCCGGCGGGGGAGGTGTGGGCGCGCAGGGTGTCCGCCCAGTATTCGGCCTGGTGGATGTCCCGGCGCCCCGGCTGCCAGCCCGCCTCGCGCAGGGCGGCGTCGACGGGGACGGAGAAGCGGGTGGTGTCCATGGCGCGTACCCGTCTGGAGGTGTCCAAGGTCAGCCCCTGACCGGGCCGGCCGCGGCTTCGGCCTCGGGCCCGTTCGTGTGTCCGACGGTCCGTACGCCGAAATGGGCCAGCAGCGGTACGCAGGAGCGGCAGGGCGGGGCGTAGCTGCCGTGCCGGGGGTCGCCGGCCTCACGGATCCGGCGGGTGGTGATCTTGGCGTGTTTGAAGGCGCGGCGGGCCTCGCCGTGGGTGAGCGGCTTACGGGCGGCGCGCTTGGAGCGGTTGGCCTCGACGCTGGTCAGATGGCGGGACAGCAGGATCGCCTCGGGGCAGCGGCCGGTGAACCGCTCGCGCTGGGCGCTGGTGAGGGTGTCCAGGAAGTCCTGGACCAGGGGGTGCAGCGGGGGCGGCTGGTCGCCTTTGCTCGCGGTGCTGGTGAGGGTGTCGCCGCGGACGGAGAGCGCGGCGGCGACGGTCGGCAGGATGCCGTCGCGGCGGTGGAGGAGCGGCGGCGGTCCGGCCGCGCCGTCGGTGTCGCTCCAGCTGAGCCGTGGGTCGCTCTGGCCGGGCGCGGCGCCGTTGCTCTGGCCGGCTGCGGCGCTGTCGCGCTCGCTTGGCGTGGTGTGCATCTCCTGCGTTCCCTCCCGTTCCCTCCCTGCGCAATCCGCGCGCAATCCCCGCGCAATCCCCCGGTTGCGAAGATCAGCCTGCCAAATGTGGCGCGTGGTGCGAAAGTCCGGGGGTGGACGGTGCGGGCCGGGCGGCGGGTCGGCAGGGTGCCCGGCGTCGGGGGTCGGTCGGGCGCGGTCGGGCGTGCCGGGGTCCGGGGTCGCGGTACCGCATAGTCTGTCCGTACCAGCCAGCAGCAGCAGGGGGCATCCGCCATGACGACAGGTCGGCTCGGGCAGCATGCCGCGCCACCGAACACGGCCTACGCCGGGCAGGTCGTGCACTTCCCGGACCCGGTGAGGGCCGCCCGGCACCCCAAGGGCGTCCGGGTGGACGAAAACGGCTATCCGGACTTTACGCCCTATGCGCGCGCGGCGGCCGAAATAGCCGAGCCGCCCGAGGGGTTCGGCGTCGACGAGCTGCGGCTGACGGACTTCGTCTCCGCCAACGCCGCGCTGCACGCCGTCGACCACGACCTGTGGGACGGCTCGTCGAGCGTGGCCACCCCGCACGGCTGGACCTGGCACCACGTCGTCGGCACCCGCCGCCTGGAGCTGATCCCGGTGGAGGTGAAGGCGCTGCTGCGGCACCACGGCGGGCTCGCGACGGCCGCCGTCGACCAGGACAAGCGTGGCACCCGGCCGCTGCAGGAGACCCGGCCGGTGCACTTCGGACTGCCCAAGCGCGGCATTTCGGTCACCGAGGAACAGGTGCTCGGTGTCGAGGAGGATCTGGGCTACCGGCTGCCCGGCGCGTACCGGGCCTTCCTCAAGGCCGCGGGCGGCTGCGCACCCGTCGGAGCGGCGCTGGACCCGGAGCTCGGCCTCCTCGTCGACCAGCCGTTCTTCACGGTGCGCGACGAGGCCGCGGTCAACGACCTGGTGTATATGAACAAATGCCTGCGCGACCACTTCACCAAGGACTTCCTCGGGGTGGGCTTCGTACAGGGCGGGGTGATCGCGGTGAAGGTGAAGGGTGACGCGATCGGCTCGGTGTGGTTCTGCGCGTACGACGATGCGCGGGACCGCGACGGCTGGACGGTGCAGGACCGGGTCGAGCACCTGATGCTCCCGTGCGGGGACGACTTCGACGCGTTCCTGCTGCGGCTCGCGGGCAACCCGCCGGAGTTGGAGACCGTGGCCAACCTGATGGTGGAGGGCGGCTTCGCGTACGCCGTCCCGGTGGAGGGGTGAGCGCGATGGTGACCTTCGCACAGGCGCAGGAGCGCGCGGAGCTGTGGATCAACGGCGATGTGCCCGCGTATCAGCAGCGCGAGGTGCGGGTGCGGGAGTTCGACCTGGGCTTTGTGGCCTGGGCCGAGGACCGCGCCGACGGACCGGTCTCGGACGGGCCCTCCGAGGGCACCCGGCTGGTCATCGCCCGCGACAGCGGGGACACGACCTTGTGGCCGGCGCTGCCGGTGGGTGAGGTCATCCGCCGGTACGAGGAGGAGTACGGGGCCTCCGGCGGGGGCCAGGAGAGCACGGGCGCGCGGCCGCAGCGCATCGACTTGAACGCGACGTCCTTCCTGCTGACGCCGCCGGACTGGCTACAGGAGGCGGCGGACGCGCGCGGCATCCCCGACCAGCGGTCGGGCGGTGGTAGCGGCGGCAGCGGTGGTGACGGGGGCGGCGGTGCTTCCGGGGCGGGCTCGGGCACGGGGCCCTCCGGTGCTGGGGCCTCCGGTGCGGGAGCGGGCTCCGGCGCGGCTGCGTCCTCGGCGGGCGGTTCCGCTGCGGGCGAGCCGTCGGCAGCGGTGGACGACTGGCCGGGGGCGCGGTCCTCGGCCGCGTCCGGTTCGTATGGCGGCGGTTCGGGGGCGGGCGCTTCGGGCGGGCCCGCGGACCGCGAATCGGGTACGGATGACTGGCCGGGGTCCGGGGCGGCGAGTTCTGGTGCGATGGGTTCCGGAGCCGGGGCGTCCGCGGTGGGCGGTTCGGACGGCCGTGAGCCGGAACCGGTGGACGACTGGCCGGTGTCGGCCACGGCGTCCGGTGGCCATGGCGGCGGTTCCGGGGCGTCCGGGGCCGCGGCCGACGGTTCGGCCGAGCGCAGGGAGGACGGCTGGCCGGGCGCCGGCGCGGCCGGTTCCGGTCCGTTCACGCCCAGCGCCCCGGCGGGCGCGCCGGACGCGGGCGCGCAGCCCTCGGACGACGCGTCACGCGGCGGGCAGCACGGCACCGGGCCCGGGCCCGGAAGCCCCTGGGCCGCCCCCGCGGCGCCTCCGGGCCCCGCCGACCCCGCCCCTGTCCCCCCGGCGACACCGGCCGGCGGTACGCCGTGGGCCGGTGCCGACACCAACTCCGGGAGCGACGACAACGACCGCTCGGTCGCCCCGCCCGTCACGGTCTTCGCCCCGCCGCTCGCGGGCTCCGACGACGAGGACACCCCGGTGCCGGGCGTGCGGCCGGACGCCAAGACCGAGTTGCTGTCGGCGGGCAGCGCCCTGCCGCCCACGGCCATCGCGCCGGCCCTGGACATGCCGCCGCCCACCGGTGCGCCGCCCGCGGGCCCGGGCGCGCCTCCGGTGCCGCCTGGTGCGCCGCCCGTCGGCCCGTCGGTCCCGCCGCCGCCCGGCGCGCCTGGCGTGCCTGGCGCTCCCGGCGCGGGCTCGGCGCCGGGTGCGCACACTCCGCCTCCGCCGCCGTCCGGCCCCGGCGCTCCGGGCGCCCCGGCCGGGGGGTACGTACCGACCCAACTGGTCTCGGCGCTCGACTCCGAGAGCCTTGGCGGTCCGGGCGTTGGCCCGGGCGGTCCGCAGGCGCCGCCCCCGCCGCCGGCGCCGGGCGTCCCGGGCGCGGGCGCGACGCCTCCGCCGGGCGCGCCTGGGGCTCCGGGCGCACCGGGTGCTCCTGGTCAGCCGGGTGCGACGCCTCCGCCTGGTGTTCCTGGTGCTCCCGGTGGGGTGCATGCGGCGGCGACGATGCTTGCCGGTGGTCCGGGTGCGCCCGGTATGCCGGGTATGCCGGTCCCGGGTGGTCCGCAGCCGCCCGGTCCCCCCGGCGCTCCCGGTACTCCCGGTGCGCCGGGTCAGCCCGGTGTGTCGGGTGCGCAGCCGCCCGGTCCGCCCGGCCCCCCCGGCGCTCCCGGTGTGCCCGGGGTCGTGGGCGGCCAGACGCCGCCTCCGCCGGGCCCGGCCGGCAACTTCCCCGGCCCGCCTGGGGCTCCAGGCGCGACGCCTCCGCCTGGTGTTCCTGGTGCTCCGGGTGGGGTGCATGCGGCGGCGACGATGCTTGCCGGTGGTCCGGGTGCGCCCGGTATGCCAGGTATGCCGGTCCCGGGTGGTCCGCAGCCGCCCGGTCCCCCCGGCGCTCCCGGTGCCCCCGGCGCTCCCGGAGCCCCGGGGCAGCCGGGTGTGCCCGGCCCCGGTGGTGCGCAGACGCCGCCTCCGCCGCCCGGCCCCGGGTACCCCGGCGGCCCCAGCGGCTCCGGCGGGGTGCACGCCGCCGCGACGATGCTCGCCGGCGGTACGCCTCCGCCCGGTATGCCCGGCCCGGGGACGCCCCCGCCCGGTATGCCCGGCCCCGGCATGCCGCCGCCCGGTGGCGGATACGCCTACCCCGCGCCGCCGTCCAGCCAGCCGACCGTCGGCCCCGGCTATATGGCGGTGCTGCGCTACCGCGCGCAGGACGGCTCCGAGCAGCAGCTCATCCGCCGTTCCGCGCCCGGCACCCCGCATCCCGAGTGGCAGATCCTGCACGAGCTACGCGTGATGAACGTCCCGCCGCACCAAGTGCTCGAGCTGCACACCGAGCTGGAGTCCTGCGATCTGCCCGGCGGCTACTGCGCGCGCATGATCAAGGAAACCTGGCCCCAGGTGCGGATCAGCCACACGGCGGCGTACGGGCGTGATCACGCGACCCGCCAGCAGGGCGTACGCCACCTCATCGAGCACCAGGGCGAGTTGCACCAGGTGGCGGACGGCCCGGCCCGTCCGGCCCCGAACCGGGTGCCGCTGCCGCACCCCAGCCAGGTGCAGCGGGTGGCTCCGGTGCCGCCGGAGGTGCTCGCGCAGGAGCTGATCCAGTCGTTCGGTCCGCAGGGCATCTTCCGCTTCGACCAGCGCGCGGTGTCGCGTATGGGCGTGCCGGACGTGGTCGCGCAGACGCTGGTCATGGCGGGGCTGCCGATGGACTTCGGGCCGTTCTTCTGGGCGCAGGCCCAGCAAGGCCGCCCGGTGCCCACGCTCGCCGAGCTGGCCGCCGAGCGCGGGGTGCAGCCCGCGTCGGACGCGGGTTCGTACCTGGTCATGGGCAATGACTTCGGCCGTCAGCTGTGTGTGCAGTACGGCACGGCGCATATCGTCGCGGTGCCGGCGGAGGCGGGTCCCGGTGGTGCGCCCGTACCGCCGCAGTTCGTCAACTCCTCGCTGCCGGACTTCGTCCGCTGTCTGGCCCTGCTGGGCCGGATGTGGCGGCTGCGGTACGGGCTGACACCGGAGCAGGCCGGCCGCTGGACGGTCGACTTCCAGGCGCAGCTGGCCTGCCTGGACCCGGCGGCGCTGTCCTCGCCGGACACCTGGTGGTCGGTGCTGCTGGAGCAGATGTGGGACGGTCTGCTCTGAGCGACTTCTGAGGCGAACAGCGGCAGAACATCAGGACCGAGGCGCCCGACCCCCGTGACGGGGGCGGGCGCCTCGTCGTTGTGTTGTCCGGATCCGGTGTCGACGGCGGCAGCGACGTCAGGGGAGGGCATGACATCCCCGGCCGACGAAGATGGGCGGAGTGTCGCGTTATGTGCGATTAGCCGCGATCTATAAAGATGTGCGCCGGAGCGGTTGCATGCCGGACAAAAGGGGTTCCAAGGATGGGCGCATCGGTGTCACGTCAAGGTTTCACCATCGGCGGACGGGGCCGCGGCTACCGGCCCGAGCAAGTCGACCGCACTCTGGCGGAGTTGTCCGACGCGCGCGACGCGGCGTGGGAGCGCGCCGCGCGGCTCACGGTGCTCAGCAATGAACTCACCGCCGAGGCGGAGCAGCTGCGCGAGGCGGTCGCCCAGCTGGCCCCCCAAACGTATGAATCCCTGGGCGACCGCGCCCGGCTGATCCTGTTCGCGTCCGAAGAGGAGGCCACGAGCCTGCGGGCGCGCGCCGAGGCGTCGGCGCAGGAGCTGTGGGACGCCGCGCGGGCCGCGGCCCGTACGGTCGAGCAGGCCGCCCGCGAGGAGGCCGAGCGGACCCGGGCCGTCGCCGAGGCCTCCGCGCGCTCGACGCTGGAGTCGGCCCAGGCGGATGTCGACGAACTGCGCGCCGCCTCGCGCCAGGACGCCAAGGAGTGGCGGACCGAAGCCCTGTCGGCGCTGAAGGAGACGCGGCAGCGCAGCGCCGCCGTCCTGGCCGAGCAGGAGCGGGACCACGGCGAGCGGTGGGAGGCGGCGGGCCGGGAGATCGCCGAGCGGGAGGCCGCGATGGCCGCCGGGGTCGCCCAGCTGGAGGAGCGCGTGCAGCTGAAGCTCGCCGAGGCCAAGCGGGAGTACGCGATGGCCGAACAGGCGGCGCGGCTGCGGCAGGAGGACGCCCAGGCGCAGGCGGCGGAGATCATCGCGCAGGCGCGGGCGCGGGAGGAGCGCCTGGAGCGGGAGACGGAGCGGACGCTGCGCGAGCATGTCGAGCGGCGCGAAGAGCTGAAGTCGCATCTGGAACACGTACGGGGCAGCCTGGCCGCGCTGACGGGCCGGCCGGTCGCCGAGGACGCGGGCTCCCCGCCGCGGCCGGAGGCGTAGTCGGCTTGCCGGGCGGCCCAGCCTTCCCGGCCGACCCCGGCCTGACCGGGGAGCCCGCCCCCCGCCACCCCGCTATCCGGCCGTCCGCGCCTGCTCGTCGGCGCCTTCCGTCCCGTCCCGGCCTTCGGTGCCTCCGGCACCCGCCGCGCCCAGCTTCCCGTCCGGGCCGGTGGCCGTGCGGCGCGGGGCGAGGAACAGCAGCGCCAGCAGGGCCAGTACGGCGGCGCCCGCCGAGCCGACGTAGACGTGGTCGACGGCGGTGTCGACCGCGCGCCGCAGGTAGTCGGCGGCCTGGTCGGTGAGCGTGGCGGGGTGCTCCAGCGCGCGGGAGACCCCGTCGAGGTCGTCGGGCAGACCGGTGCGGATGGCGGGGGGTGCCTCGTCGAGGCGGGCGGCCAGGGTGGCGTTGGCGACGGCGCCGAACACCGCCGCTCCCACGCACTGGCCGACCAGCCGGCAGAAGAGGATCGAGGCGGTCGCGGTGCCGCGTTCGGCCCAGCGGACGGAGGACTGGACCCAGATGATCAGCGGTAGCTGGAAGAGGCCGAGGGCCGCGCCGAGCGCCAGCATGATCAGCGCGGGCTGCCAGGCCGCGTCCGGGTTCGCGCCGGGGTAGGGGAGCAGCGGGAAGGCGAGCAGGACCAGCGCGGCGAACGCGATACCGGTGATGGCACAGCGCCGGAAGCCGATCCGGTTGTAGACGCGGCTGCTCAGCGCGGCCGATATCGGCCAGCTGAGTGTCATGGCCGACAGGACGAATCCGGCCGCGATCGGGCCGAGTCCCAGGACCGACTGGCCGTAGGTGGGCAGGAAGACGGTGGGGGCGATCATCAGCAGGCCCAGCGCGCCGAGCGCGAGGTTGACGGCCGAGATCGTACGGCGGCGCCAGACCCAGCCCGGAATGATCGGTTCGGCGGCGCGGCGCTCGATGAACACGGTCGCGGCCGCGCATGCCGCGCTGCCCGCCAACAGCGCGAGTGAGGGCGCGGACAGCCAGGCCCAGGCCACTCCGCCCTGTACGAGGGCGGTCAGCAGCAGTCCGCCGGTCGCGAAGATCGCGAGCGCGCCGGCCCAGTCCACGCCGGCGCCGCGTCCCCCGTCGCGGTTCGGCTCGTGCAGATGGCGGACGATCAGCAGCAGCGCCACGGCGCCGACCGGCAGGTTGATCAGGAAGATCCAGCGCCAGTCGGTGTAGCCGGCGAGCAGGCCGCCGATGACCGGGCCCGCCACGGCGGACAGGGCCCATACGGAGGAGAGCCTGGCCTGGATCTTGGGGCGCTCCTCGAGCGGGTAGAGGTCGGCGGCGATGACCTGTACGGTGCCCTGCAGCGCGCCGCCGCCGAGGCCCTGGACGACGCGGAAGGCGATGAGGGAGCCCATGTTCCAGGCGCCCGCGCACAGCAGCGAGCCCACCAGGAAGAGCACGATCCCGAAGAGCAGGACGGGCTTGCGGCCGAAGGTGTCGGAGATCTTGCCGTAGACCGGCAGGCTGACCGTGACGGCGAGCAGATAGCCGGAGAACAGCCAGGAGAAGACGGAGAAACCGCCGAGGTCGCCCACGATCTGGGGGATCGCGGTGGAGATGACGGTGGAGTCGAGCGCGGCGAGCGCCATGCCGAGCATCAGCGCGGCGGCGACGGGGCGGCGGCGGATCGGGGGTGAGAGGGCCGTCTCGGGGGTGGGTGGTCCGGTGTCCGCGTCCGTCCGCCTCCGTGCGGTGCCGCCCACCGTGTGCGCTCCCTCCGCCGGCCGAGCCGGGTCCGGGGCTCGGTCGCCAAGTCCGTTGTAATACCCACGATTCCATGAGGGATCGGGGGAAGGGAAGCGGGCGTCCACCCCCTGGAACAGCGGACTTGATCCTTCCGTAACGTCAGGGTGCAGTCTGGACCCCGAGACGGGGTACGCCTGAGGTCTCATTCCCCTTAGGGGTCATCCACCCGTTCCTCCTACTCGGGGTTCGTACTGGCGGAGGAGGAAGGGGACCTGCGGCGCTTCTAGGGTAACTATGGCCGACCTGACCGAGAGGGTAGGGCTAGCACCCCCATCGATACGGAGCCAGGCACCATCGCGACACCCCCCACGCCTGGATCACCCTTGAGGTACGCGGGCGGAGGACCCCGGCTCGCGGCACGACGCGCAGTAGAAGCAGAAGACGACATAGGAGAGTCACCGTGACAACCGCTGTATCGATTCCCAAGACCGGGGGCAGTGGAGGACATACGGCTGTTGCCGCCCGCGCGCGCCAGGTCGTCAAGGCGTACGGCTCCGGCGAGACCCGTGTGGTCGCGCTGGACCATGTGGACGTCGACATAGCTCGCGGGCAGTTCACCGCGATCATGGGCCCGTCGGGCTCCGGCAAGTCGACCCTCATGCACTGCCTCGCCGGCCTCGACACCGTGACCTCCGGTCAGATCTTCATCGACGAGACGGAGATCACGGGGCTCAAGGACAAGAAGCTCACCCAGCTGCGCCGCGACCGGATCGGCTTTATCTTCCAGGCGTTCAACCTCCTCCCCACGCTCAACGCGATCGAGAACATCACGCTGCCCATGGACATCGCGGGCCGTAAGCCGGACCGCGCCTGGCTGGACCGGGTGGTGGAGACGGTGGGGCTGGCCGAGCGGCTCAAGCACCGGCCGAACCAGCTCTCCGGCGGTCAGCAGCAGCGCGTCGCCGTGGCGCGCGCCCTCGCCGCCCGCCCCGAGATCATCTTCGGTGACGAGCCCACCGGAAACCTGGACTCCCGGGCCGGCGCCGAGGTGCTGGGCTTCCTGCGGCGCTCGGTGGACGAGCTGGGCCAGACCATCGTGATGGTCACCCATGACCCGGTCGCCGCCGCGTACGCCAACCGGGTGCTGTATCTGGCCGACGGCCGGATCGTCGACGAGATGTACAACCCCACCGCCGAGCTGGTGCTGGAGCGGATGAAGAGCTTCGATGCGCGCGGGCGGGTGTCATGACCGTCCTCAAGACCTCGATGCGCAACTTCTTCGCGCACAAGGGACGCATGGCGCTGTCGGCCATCGCCGTCCTGCTGTCGGTGGCCTTCGTCTGCGGCACGCTCGTCTTCACCGACACCACCAATGCCACCTTCGACCAGCTCTTCGCGAGCACCAGCTCCGATGTCTCGGTCAAGCCGAAGGAGGAGGGCGGCAGCAACAACGGCCCCCAGACCGGCAAGATCGAGACGGTGCCCGGGACGCGGCTCGCCGAGCTGAAGAAGGTCCAGGGCGTCAAGTCGGTGGCCGGTGAGATCAGCACCGAGACCGTCACCGTCGTCGACAAGAACAACGACGACATCGGCCCGAAGTCCGGCGCCCCGACCGTCGCCACCAACTGGGACCCGACCGAGCTGCTGGCGGTGGACCTCACCTCCGGCCATGAGCCGCGCGGCCCCACCGAGGTGATGCTCGACGCCGACACGGCCAAGAACAAGCACCTGAAGATCGGTGACGAGCTGCGGCTCATCGCCGTGCCCGGCGAGTTCCGCGCCAAGATCGTCGGTCTGACGACCTTCAAGGTGACCAACCCCGGCGCCACCATCGTCTACACGGACACCGCCACCGCGCAGAGCAAGCTGCTCGGCCGTCCCGACGCGTACACCAGCTTCGCGCTGACCGCCCAGCCCGGCATCAGCAACGACCAGCTGAAGAAGAACGTGGTCGCGGCCATCGGCGGCGACTACAAGGTGCAGACGAAGGACGAGTCCGCCGAGGAGGGCAAGGACGACATCGGCTCGTTCCTCGACATCATGAAGTACGCGATGCTCGGCTTCGCCGGGATCGCCGTGCTGGTCGGCATCTTCCTCATCGTCAACACCTTCTCGATGCTGGTCGCCCAGCGCACCCGCGAGATCGGCCTGATGCGGGCCATCGGCTCCAGCCGCAAGCAGGTCAACCGCTCGGTGCTCATCGAGGCGCTGCTGCTCGGCGTCGTCGGCTCGGTGCTCGGCGTCCTGGGCGGTATCGGCCTGGCCATCGGGCTGATGAAGTTCATGGGCAGCCAGGGCCTGAACATCAGCACCGACCAGCTGACGGTCAAGCCGGCCACGCCCATCATCGGCCTCACCATCGGCATCGTCGTCACCGTGATCGCCGCCTACATCCCCGCCCGCCGCGCCGGGAAGATCTCCCCGATGGCGGCCCTGCGGGACGCGGGCACCCCGGCGGACGCCAAGGCCGGCCGGATCCGGGGCGCGATCGGTGCGCTGCTCACGGGGGCCGGCGTGGTGGCCCTGGTCGCCGCGGCGAACGCGGACAAGGCGACCGATGGGGCGATGCTCCTGGGCCTGGGCGTGCTGCTGACCCTGATCGGCTTCATCGTCATCGGCCCGCTGCTGGCCGGCCTGGTGGTCCGGGTGCTGGCCGCCGTCATCCTGCGGATCTTCGGCCCGGTCGGCCGCATGGCCGAGCGGAACGCGCTGCGCAACCCCCGGCGCACCGGGGCCACCGGCGCCGCGCTGATGATCGGCCTCGCGCTGGTCGCCTGCCTGTCGGTGGTCGGCTCCTCGATGGTCGCCTCGGCCAGCGATGAGCTCGACAAGTCGGTCGGCGCGGACTTCATCGTCCAGTCGGACGGCGGCAAGCCGATCACCGGGGACGTCGTGAAGGCGGTGCACGCGGCGAAGGGCCTGGACCACGTCACCGACGTCAAGAACCTCAACGACACCAAGATCACCACGCCCGACGGCAAGACCAGCACCGACAACCTGGTCGCCGCCGACTCGAAGTTCGCGGACGATCTGCGCACCCCCGTCGTCGACGGCTCGCTCGCCGACGCCTACGGCAAGGACGCCATCTCGGTGTCCGAGAACTTCGCCAAGGACCACAAGGTGAAGAAGGGCGACATCCTCACCGTCACCTTCGTGGGCGGCAAGACGCCGGCCAAGCTCAAGGTCGCCGCCATCACCTCGGACGACACCTCGCTCAACAAGGGCGCCAAGTACCTGAACATCACCACCGCCGAGCGCTATATCCCGGCTGATGAGATGCCGGTCAACGCGATGATGCTCGCGGCCGCCAAGGACGGCCAGGAGAAGGCGGCCTACGCCTCCCTCAAGGCCCAGCTGGACGAATACCCGTCGGTCAAGGTCCGGGACCAGACCGACTACAAGAAGATGATGAAGGATCAGATCGGGCAGCTGCTCAACCTGGTCTACGGTCTGCTGGCGCTCGCGATCATCGTCGCCGTCCTCGGCGTGGTGAACACCCTGGCGCTGTCGGTCGTCGAGCGGACCCGGGAGATCGGCCTGATGCGCGCCATCGGCCTGTCGCGCCGTCAGCTGCGCCGCATGATCCGCCTGGAGTCGGTCGTGATCGCGCTGTTCGGCGCCCTGCTGGGCCTCGGCCTCGGCATGGGCTGGGGTGCGACGGCGCAGAAGCTGCTGGCGCTCGAGGGTCTGAAGACCCTTGAGATCCCGTGGCCGACGATCATCACGGTCTTCATCGGCTCGGCCGTGGTGGGCCTGGTCGCCGCCCTGCTCCCGGCCTTCCGGGCGGGCCGGATGAACGTGCTGAACGCCATAGCCACGGAGTAAGCCCCCACGGCGTAAGAAGCCACCGAACCACCACCAGGCCACTGCCCCTTCGTGGGGGTGAGGGGCAGCGGAGCCCGGCCCGGCGCGCTCGAAGAGAGCGCGCCGGGCCGGCCGCTTTGGGGCTGCGAAGCCTCGCGTCAGGACGTGTAGTCGGCGTTGACGCGTACGTAGCCCGCCGACAGATCGCAGCCGTAGACGGTGGCGGCGGCCTCGCCGAGGCCCAGGGAGACCGAGATGTCGACCTCGCTCCGCCGCATGAGTTCGGTGAGCCGATCCAGGGTGTCCGCCTCGGGCTCCTCGGGGTAGACCTCGATGCCGCCGAAGCGCACGCTCACCTTGGCCGGTTCGATATCGGTGTCGTCGGTGTTCTTGCCGATCGCCATCAGGACCCGCCCCCAGTTGGGGTCCGCCCCATGCACGGCCGTCTTGACCAGCGGCGAGTTCACCACGCTCTTCGCGACCCGCTTGGCCTGCGCGCGGTCCCCGGCCCCGTCGACGGTGACGCGGAGCAGCTTGGTGGCGCCCTCCCCGTCCACGGCCATCTGCAGGGTCAGATCCAGACACACCTCGGCGAGCGCGGCGGCGAACTCGACCTGGTCGACCGGCCCCGCCGCACCGTTGGCGAGCACGGCCACCGTGTCGGAGGTCGAGGTGTCGGTGTCCACGCTCAGACAGTTGAAGCTGCGGTCCACCGCCCCGCGCAGCGCGGCGTCCAGCGCATCGGGCGCGATGGTCGCGTCGGTGAAGAGATAGGTCAGCATCGTGGCCATATTGGGCTCCAGCATCCCAACCCCCTTGGCGACGCCGACGATCCGGGCCGCCCCGACCGAGCGCGCACTGATCTTGGGCCGGGTGTCGGTGGTCATCATCGCCCGGGCCACCCGTTCGGTCCCGGCGTCGAAGACGGCGGCGCCCTGGGCGAGATACGGCTGGTCCAGATGCGTACGGATGGCGTCCATCGGCAACGGGCGCCCGATCACCCCCGTGGAGCCGATGAGCACCTCGCTCTCCGCGACCCCCAGAATCCCCGCGACGCGCCCGACCACCTCGGCGGCGTTCCGCTCCCCTTCCTTGCCGGTGGCCACATTGGCGTTCTGGGCCAGGGTGACCACCGCCCGCAGCCGCCGTCCGGCGGCATGCCGGCGGCTGAGCACCACGGCCGGGCCCGCGAAGCGGCTGAGGGTGAACATCGCGGCGCTGACGGCGGGCCGGTCCGAGGCGATGATCGAGATGTCGTCGCCGCTGTCGCGGATGCCGCCGTGGCCGGTATAGGCGTGGAAGCCGCGCGGCCAGGCCGGCGGGGCGGAGGCACCAAGGGACGCTAGAGATGCATGACTATTCTGCATATCGAATATGTTTGCATCGATGGTCGGGCCGGTCCAGCGGATATTTCACGGCCGCTCAGAGCCCGGACGACGCCCCGGCCGCGCGCAGCGCCTCCGCGATGGCGGAGCGGATCCCTTCGCCGTACGGGCCTTCCGGTACGTCGTCGACGCGGGCGGCGGCCAGGGCGAGGTGTTCGCCGGCCTTGCCGGGCTCGCCGAGCGCCCGGTACGCCGTGAACATGTTCAGGTGCAGGGAGGCGTGGAAGCCTCGGACGCGGTCGTCGCCCACCGCGTCGGCGCGGTCCAGGCACTGCTGGTTCCAGTGCAGCGTCTCCTCGGGGGTCGGCTGGTGGCGGGCGAGGTAGTGGGCTGCCACGCAGGCCTCGTAGTCGTCGGCGGCCCTGTCCCAGGCCCGTTGGAACAGGGCGCGGGCGTCCTCGTTCCTGCCTTCGGCCTCGGCGGTCATGCCCTGGACGCACAGGCGGACGACGGGGTTCTCGAGATCCACGGTCATTCGGCCCTTTCTAGGTGGTGGCGGTCGTGCCGCGGACCGGCATGACCAGGGTGGTGAAGCTCCCCTGGTCGGCGGAGCGGACGACGACGGGCCGGGCCTCGGACGCGATCTCCAGCAGCACATCGGGCCCGACGCTCGCGTCGAGCGCCGGCAGCAGGGCGCCGGGGTCGAAGGCGATCCGCAGTGGTGGCCCTGTGCAGATCGCGCGCAGCGTGGTCGCGTCCAGCCCCTCCAGCCCCTCCAGCCCCTCCGGCCCCTCTGGTCCCTCCGGCGAGATCAGGAGGTCGTCCCCGGTGGTGGTGAGAGTGATCGCCCGGTGGCCGGCGTCCAGGCGGTCCGCGACGGCCCGCCGTAGCCCGCCCCAGTTGGCGATCACCCGGTGCCGGGCGGCCCCGAGGTCGTCCAGCACCATCCGGTACGCGGGGAACACCTCGTCGGAGCCCGCCAACTTCCGGCGCTCGCCGCCGCCCCGTACTCGGGCCTGCCGCCCCTCGACCTCGACGGCGATCTCGGGCAGCCGCCGGGCCCAGGCCGCCGTCTCCGTCAACTCGTCGATGTCCAGCAGCAGTTCGCACGGCTCGCCCGCGATCGACAGCGGCCGGAGCGCTCGTACGGCCAGCCGGTAGCGGTCCGTGGCCACCAGCCGGATCTCCTCGCCGTCGATCTCGACCAGTACGCGGCCGAGCACCGGGAACTCCTTCCGGGCCGCGCCCGCCGCCACCGCCGAGCCCACCTGCCGCACCGCGCCCGCCAGCTCGGCCCCACCGACGAGGACCTCGGCGCGGCGCGTGCCCCCGGGCAGCGTGCGCAGGATCTCCTCGAGCGCCGCGCGGGCCGCCGCGGCCGACTCCCTCGTCCGGCCCAGATGTCCCCGCAGCACCTCGCGGGCGTCCTCGTACGGCCCGTCCAGCACGGCCGCCGCATCGACCAGCGGCAGCTCGGCCTCCCGTAGCCGGCGCAGCAGCGCGGCGCGCGGCTGCTGTGTCTCGGCGTAGTAGCGGTAGCCGGTCGCCGTGTCAACGTGGGCGGGCCGCAGCACCGCGCAGTCGTCATAGAACCGCAGTGCGCTCGGCGCCAGCCCCACCCGCCGGGCGAAGGCGCCGATGCTCAGCAGGCCCTCGGCGGCGTCGTCGCCGACCATGTCGTCCGTGTCATGTGTGTCGTTCGTGCCATGCGTGTCATCCGTGTCGTTCATGGGCGCGATTGTTGAGCTTCATGCGGCTTGAAGGTCAAGGAAACTCCTCGCGGGGGAGACGATGAGTTTCCTCGGGGCGGGCGGTCCTACAGGCAGAACCATTCCCCAGGGAGATCATCATGACCGACAGCACCAAGGGCACCCGCATCACCGAGCTGGGCAGGGTGGCCGTGCCGGTGTCCGACCAGGACCGGGCGCTGGACTTCTACGTCGGCACGCTCGGCTTCGAGAAGCGCGCGGACGTCCCCTTTGGCGACGGCCACCGCTGGATCGAGGTGGCGCCGGTCGGCGGCGCGGCCGCGATCTCGCTGGTCCTGCCGATGGAGGGGCAGTCGCCGGGCGTCGAGACCGGCATCATTCTGACCAGTGAGGACATCGACGCCGACCATGCCGCGCTGCGGGACCGCGGTGTCGACGCAGACGAGGAGGTCCAGCGATGGGGCGACCCCGTGCCGCCGATGTTCAGCTTCCGTGACCCGGATGGCAACAAGTTCATGATCGTGCAGTGATTCAGTCCCTGCGGTGATTCAGTCCCGGGGGAGCAGTGTGCCCAGCGGGCCGAGGTCCAGGTTGAGGTCTTCGGGGCGCAGGCCGTGCTGGGCGCACAGCTCCGCCATGCGCTGGTCCAGGAGCATCAGCGTGGTGCCGATGCGCTCGATCTGCTCGTCGCCGAGTCCGCCGGCGTCGATCCGGCGCAGGGCCTGGCGTTCCATCAGCTGTCGGAGGAGTTCGACGACGGTCAGGACGAGGGCGACCAGGTCGCGGCCCACCGTGTCGGCGTCGAGGTCGAGCCTGCCGCCGCCGGTCACAGCGGGCCGCCGTCGGTCCAGGGGGCGGGGACGCGCTCGTTGACTGAGGAGAGCAGGGCGTGCAGGGAGAGGCGTACGAGGGGCACCTCGGCGATGGCGATGACCACGTCGCCGCTGATGACGACCCCGGTGGCCAGCACCCGGTCGAGCAGGTCCACCAGCGGCACGCCGATCAGTCCGTACGCTTCCGCGGGGGCGGTTCCCCAGGTGGCGGTGGTCATCGGGGGACGCCCCCGTCGGGTCCGTCGGCGAAGGAGTACGGGGCCCACGGGCCCGAGAGCTCGATCTGGACGGCCGTCTCCTCCCGACGCAGGGCTTCCAGCGCGGCGCGCAGTTCGCTCTCGCGGGCGCTGTCGATCAGGTAGGCGGCGTTGAGTACGTGGGTGCGGTGCGCCCCGGTGACCTCGACCCCGTGCGGGCGCAGCCGCCGGGCGGCCACGGCGAGTCCGCGTACCACCGCGTCCACCCGCTCCGCGGCCTGGAGCGCATTGTTCTGATGCTGCTCGCGGACCTGGTGCCGACTGCGTACGCGGTCGAGATAGGCCCGGCCGTTGCCCGCCGCGCCGCCGGGCGCGGTGCCGGATGGCGGGGCGGGGGAGGAGGCCGGGGGCGCGGGGGCGGTGTAGACCTTCACCCCCCACTCGACGCGGCCGGTGAACCGGCCGAGGGCGGCGAGGAAGGACTCCTCCTTCTCGCGCAGGGCGGCGCGGGCCCGTGCGTCGCCGAGATAGAGCGTGGCGAAGGGCAGCGGCACGGTCGGTGTGACAGCCGACGCGGCCATGATCACCTCATGGTGGGCGCGGGCGCAGCGCTCCAGCTCGTCGCGGTCGGTGAGCCTTTGCCGCAGGGCGTCCTCCGCGAAGTCGACGGCGGACACGTCCTGGACCACGGCGGTGAGGGGGCCCGCGGCGAGCGTACGGACCGGGGCGGCGTCGTCGAGCCCCGGGAGCCCGGCCAGGGCGGCGGGGTCACACCGTCGGCAGACGGCGAAGGCGTAGGTGACAGTGGGGAGCTGACCGGGTGTCTGCTCGCGGGGCCGCTCGGGGGTTCGCTCGCGGGACCGCTCGGGGGGCCGTTGGGGGGACTGCTCGTTGTGCTGCTCGGACGTCATCCGTCCCTCCTTTCCTCACCGCCGACGGGGCTCAGCTCCCCCACGTCGCCGCCGGATTCCAGCGCCTCCAGGCGCCTGCGCAACTGTGCGTTCTCCTCGGCGAGGGCGTCGCGCGCGGCGCGGGAGGAGAGCGCCGGATCGGTCTCCCACCAGTCGATTCCGGCCCTGCGGGCGGTGTCGACCGACGACACGAACAACCGGAGCCGGATGGTGAGCAGTTCGATGTCCAGCAGGTCGATCTTGATGTCGCCGGCGATGACGATGCCCTTGTCGAGCACCCGTTCCAGGATCTCGGCGAGGTTGGCGGTGGGCGGGGCCGTGCCCAGGGGGGTCCTGCCCGTCAGCTCGGGATCAATCACGGCCGCCTCACCGGTGCCTCACGGGCAGGGACGGGACCGACCGCTCCAACAGGTCCAGCAGTCGGTCCTCTTGTCGCTCGAACTCCTCGGGGCTGATCACCCCCGCGTCCAGGTCCTCGTTCAGCTCGGCGAGCCTGGTGCGCAGGACCGCCGGGTCGTGCAGCTCGTGCTCCGCGGCGTCCACCAGGCAGTCCGCGATCCAGATCACGCCCCGGACTGGCGCCATGGGGAGGAGGACGAGCCCGCTCAGCAAGCCCATGTCACGCTCCACTCGGGACGGGGTTACGCCGGGGGGTGCCCGGGGCGGGGTCCACAAAGCTGTAGCAGGGCAGCGGCCCGGTGAGGCGCAGCTCGACATGGCTGCCGTGGGCCGCCGCGAAGCGCTCCACCACGGTCCGGAACCGGTCCTCGGCACACCGGTCGAGGAGGAAGGAGACGTTGAGCACGCACCCCGGCACCTCCGGCCCCCGCACCTGTTCCACCGCCACCGCGGACAGCTCGGCGACCACCGCGGCCGACGCGGCGGCGGCCCGGCCGGACAGCCCCCGCGCCACGGCCTCGCCGAGCCGCACGCTGGCCTCGTACCCCGGGGACCGGCGGGCGGCGGCGCGCGCGCGGGCCACCTCGGGGTTCTCCCGGACCAGCGCGGGCAGTCCGGCCTGGACCGGCATGGCCTTGAGGTTCATCTCGATCCGGCCGTCCAGACGGTCGAGCGTGGTGAGATACGCACGCTCGGAGGCGGTCAACTGGCCCCGCACCGACGCCTCGTCGGGGGCGACCATCCCGAAGCGCATGGGCAGCACCGGGCCGTCCGCCGCCAGCGCCAGCGCCAGGTCCTGGTGCGCGAGGAGGTCGCGCCGCTTGGCGCGCAGGCCGGGCGGGGCGTCGCTGACCACGGCGGCCAGCTCTCCGGCGCGGAGCGTACGGACCGGGGCCGGGTCCGCGCCCACACCCGGATGGCCGGGCGGCACCGGGTGGGAGGCGCGGACGACGCCGTAGACGTACACGCCTTGTGCGGCCATGGGGTCAGTCCTCCTCGTCCTCGGTACGGCGGTGGCGGGAGCGGGCGGGCGGGCGCCCCCGCGGGCGGCGCTCCTCGTACCGGTCCTCGTCCCGGCCCTCCTCCTCGTCCTCGTCCTCCTCGTCACGGCCGGTCACGGCCTTCTTGACCTTGCCGCCCACGGTCTCCACCGCCTTCTTGGCCGACTTCTTGGCCACCTTCTTGCCGAGGCCGGCCTTGCCCGCGCCCAGCAGTTCGGGCACGGTCGTGCTGCTGCGGTCGAATTCCAGGTCCAGGCGGTTGCAGGCCTCGGCGAAGCGCAGGTACGTGTCCACGCTCGCCACGACGATCCGGGCGTCGACCTTCAGGATCTCGATGCCGACCAGGGAGACCCGGAGGAAGACGTCGATCACCATGCCGCGGTCGAGGATGAGTTCGAGGACGTCGTAGAGGTTGCCCGAGCGGGAGATGCAGACGACGTCGTCGGTGTGGGTGGGGGCGTAGGTGGGGGCCATGATCGGAGCGTCCTTTCGATGGCTCGGCCCTGGGCGTCGGCCGGGCTCGCCCGGCCTGGCCCGGCCGGTCAGCAGTCGTCGGCCGAGCCGCGCCGATAGCGGCGGACTCTCCGGTACTCACGGAGCTCACCGCGCTCGTCGATGTCCACCTCGTAGGTGGCCAGCAGGCTGGTCGTGTCGGGGATCCGGGCGACTTCCACGACGTCCACGCTGACGCGCCAGCCGTTCTCGACCCGGCACACGGCACTGACGCCCTCGGCGGGGTGGGTTATCAGAGCGGCGAGCCGTTCGCTGGCGCAGGCGGCCGCTTCCGCCGCGCCGGTCCTGCGGGGTGGGCGGTCCGCCTTCGGGGGAGAGGTGTGCCGCTCTCGCTCTGCCATGTGCATCAGTCTGGGCGCATGCCGGGTTCGGCCGCGCCTTGAGATGGGCCAATACGGTGGCCCGCGCTCCGCCTGCCTACGACGCGACGCCTGCCTACGACGCGGCGCCGCCCGTCGTCTCCCCGTCCTCCTCCGCGCTCAGCGAGGACCACAGCCGCTCGCTCGCGCACTGCATGTGATCCGCCATGGCCCGCTCGGCCGCCTGCGGATCGCGGTCGCGGATGGCCTGGAGGATCGCGCCGTGTTCCTTCAGCGTCCCGGCCACCGTGCCCTCGATGTCGCCCGCGCGCTCCATCCACACCTGGAGCAGCGAGCGGATGCTGTGGAGGATGTCGCTGAGGACGGTGTTGCGCGCGATGGTGGCGGTTTCCAGGTGGAAGGCGATGTCGGCGTCGATGAACGCCGTGACGTCGCCGCCCGCCTCCCGCATCCGCTCCAGATGCGCCTCGAGCCGTTCGACGTCCGCGTCCTCGGCGCGCTCGGCGGCCAGCCGGGCGGACATGGCCTCCATGAAGGTGCGCACCTCGACCAGGTCATGGGTGCGGCGCTGGCCGAGCATCAGCCCCCAGTTGATGGCCCGGGGCAGGAACTCCGACGTCCCGGCGCGTACGTAGGAGCCGGAGCCGGGGCGGATCTCGATGATGCCGAGCACATCGAGCGCCGAGAGCGCACCCCGCACACTGGAACGGGCGACATTGAGCGCCTCGGCCAGCTGGCGCTCGGCGGGCAGCCGGGTGCCGGGCTTCAGGTGGCCCTCGGAGAGGTGGTCCAGCAGCCGCTTGGCGACCTCGCTGACCGATGACTCCCGGACGACCGGGCGCAGCAGCGCGGTGAAGTTCGGCTGGTCGGGCTCGGCGCTCACGTGGCGTTTTCCCCTCATGGACTCGGGTCCTCGGACATACCGACCCCCTAGTACATCACCAGCGGCGACGGCCTGGGGCGGCAGTGCTGACGTAGGCGCTGGAGGGCCGCCCGTCAAGGGTTTCAAAAGCGACACACATCACTTTGGTTAATTGGTGACCAATTTTCGGAGCGTGACTTAGCGTGTAGCCACCCCGCAGGACAAAGCCGTCCGCTCAGTCAGGAGCCGCCATGGGCACTGTCGCCCCATCCCCCGTCATACGGGACGTCGAGAGATCGGCCGTCAGGAAGGTCGCGCGGCGTCTCGTCCCCTTCGTCGCCCTGATGTTCTTCGTGAACTTCCTGGACCGGACCGCGGTCTCGTTCGCCGAGCCCAACGGCATGGGCGATGACCTCGGCCTCTCGGCGGCTCAGTTCGGACTGGCCTCCGGCGTCTTCTTCATCGGCTACATCCTGCTGGAAGTGCCCAGCAACATGGCCCTGCACCGGTTCGGCGCCCGCCGCTGGCTGGCCCGGATCATGGTCACCTGGGGGATCGTCTCCCTGCTGTTCACCTGGGTGCAGAGCACCGGGCAGCTGTACGGGCTGCGCTTTCTGCTCGGCGTCGCCGAGGCGGGCTTCTTTCCCGGGGCGATCCTCTACCTCAGCCAGTGGGTCCCGGCCCGCCACCGCACCAAGATCCTGGCGCTGTTCTACCTGGCCCAGCCGCTGACCACGGTGATCGGCGCCCCGCTCGCCGGGCTGCTGATCAACCAGCACGGGGCGTTCGGCCTGGACGGCTGGCGCTTCATGTTCCTCGGTGTTTCCGTCCCCGCGATCCTGCTCGGCATCATCGCCTGGTTCTATCTGATCGACCGGCCGGCCGACGCGAAGTGGCTGACCCAGGACGAGAAGGACTGGCTCACGGCCGAGCTGGCGCGCGAGAACGGCACGAAGACGGACGGCGCGAAGGCAGCCTCCGGGAACGGCGGGCACGGCGGGCGCGGTGCGCTCAAGGCCGCGTTCACCAGCGGCCGGGTCTGGGTCCTCTCCCTCGTCTACTTCGGCTTCATCTACGGCCTCTACGCCCTGGCGTTCTTCCTCCCCACGATCATCAGCGGCTTCGAGGAGCAGTACGGCACCCACTTCTCCGTGCTGGACAAGGGTCTGATCACCGCCATCCCGTACCTCCCCGCCGCCATCGCCCTGTTCTTCTGGTCCCGGCACGCCACCCGGCACGGGACGCGCGCCTGGCATGTCGCGGGGCCGGCGGCGCTCGGCGGAATCAGCATCCCGCTCGCCCTCTACATGGGCTCCCCGAGCGCGACCATCGCGGTCATCACCGTCACCGCGTGCTCGATCTTCGCCGCCCTGCCCGTCTTCTGGTCGCTGCCGTCCCAGTTCCTCACCGGAGCCGCCGCGGCCGCCGGTATCGCCCTGATCAACACCATGGGCAATGTCGCGGGCTTCGCCGCCAGCTACATCACCGGCTGGCTCAAGGACTTCAGCGGCTCCTACTACCTCCCGCTCTTCGTCGTCGGCGGCTTCATGCTCCTGTCGGCCGTCCTGATGCTCTGGCTCTCCACCCGGCCCCTGCCACAGGCCGCGGACGCGGAGCAGGAGCTGATCACGACCGGGCACTGACCGACCGGGCACTGACCGTCACCACCCCTCACCGTGGCCCGGAGGCCGCCTGCCATGACTCGACTGTTCAACACCCCCGCCGCCTTCGCGGACGAGGCCCTGGAGGGCTTCGTCGCCGCCCACCGCAGATGGGTGCGGCGCGTGCCCGGCGGTGTCGTCCGCGCCACCCCCACGGCCCCGGGCCAGGTGGCGGTCGTCATCGGCGGCGGCTCCGGCCACTACCCGGCCTTCTCCGGCCTGGTCGGCCGGGGCCTGGCCCATGGCGCCGCGGTCGGCAACGTCTTCGCCTCGCCCTCGGCCCAGCAGGCCCACCAGGTCGCCAAGGCCGCGCACGGCGGCGGCGGGGTGCTGCTGACCTTCGGCAATTACGCCGGTGACGTGCTGCACTTCGGACAGGCCGAGGAGCGGCTGAACGCCGAGGGCATCGACTGCCGGACGGTCGTCGTCACCGACGACATCTCCAGCGCCCCGGCTGAAGAGTCCGCCAAGCGCCGCGGGGTCGCCGGAGACCTCGCGGTGTTCAAGACCGCCGCCGCGGCGGCCGAGGCGGGTCTGCCCCTCGACGAGGTCGTACGCCTCGCCGAGCTGGCCAATGCCCGAACCCGCTCGTTCGGCATCGCCTTCTCCGGCTGCACCCTGCCCGGCGCCGACGCCCCGCTGTTCACCGTCCCCGGGGGCCGGATGGCGGTGGGCCTGGGCATCCACGGCGAGCCCGGTCTGTCCGAGGCCGCGGTGCCCACCGCCGACGAGGCGGCCGAACTGCTGGTCTCCACGCTGCTGGCCGAACTGCCGGAGGGCGTGGACACCCCGCGCGGGCTGCGCGCGGGCGTGATCCTCAACGGGCTCGGCGCGGTCAAGTACGAAGAGCTGTTCGTGGTCTACCGCAGGGTGGCCCGGCTGCTGGACGAGGCGGGTGTGGTGGCCGTCGACCCGGAGGTCGGCGAGCTCGTCACCAGCTTCGACATGGCGGGCGTCTCGCTCACCCTCTTCTGGCTGACCGAGGAGCTGGAGCCGCTGTGGACGGCCCCGGCCGACGCGCCCGCGTACCGCAAGGGGGCGCTGGGGCCGACCGCGGACATCAGCCCTGAGAGCCCTGAGAGCCCTGAGAGCCCTGAGGAACAGCCCGAGCAGATCACCGTCCCCGCCGCGAGCGAGGAGTCGCGCGCCGCGGCCCGTACGGCGCTGGACGCGCTGGCCGCCGTCGTACGGACCGTCGCCGAGCACGCCGACGAGCTCGGCCGCATCGACGCCGTCGCGGGCGACGGTGACCACGGAATCGGCATGCGGCGCGGTGCCGAGGCCGCGTACGAGGCGGGGCGCCGCGCCCTGGGCCTCGGCGCGGGCGCCGGCACCCTGCTGTGCCACGCCGCCGACGCCTGGGCCGACCGGGCCGGCGGCACCTCCGGCGCCCTGTGGGGCGTGATCCTGCGCCAGGTCGGCACCGCCCTCGGCGACGCAGACCGGCCCGACGCGGCCGCCGTCGCCACCGGTGTGGCCGCCGCCGCCGACGGCGTGATGCGGCTCGGCAAGGCGGAGGTCGGCGACAAGACGATGGTCGACGTGCTGGTCCCGCTGGCCGGCGCGCTCGGCGAGGCCGTGGCCGAGGGGCAGCCCCTCGCCGCCGCCTGGGACGCCGCGGCCACCGCCGCCGAGGCCGCCGCCAAGGCCACCGCCGAACTCCTCCCGCGCCTGGGCCGCGCCCGCCCGCACGCGGAGAAGTCCCTGGGCACCCCGGACGCCGGTGCGGTGTCCCTGGCCCTGATCGCCCGCGCCGTGCACGGCGTACTCGCTGCGAAGAACGATTGAGAAGGCTGAGGTAGCTGAGATGGCTGAGATGGCTGAGGTCAACGACAAGCTCCGTATCGTCGTCGGCTCCGACGACGCCGGCTACGACTACAAGGAGGTCCTGAAGAAGGACCTGGAGGCCAGCGAGCTGGTGGAGTCGGTCCAGGACGTGGGGGTGGACGCCGACGGCCACACCGCCTACCCCAAGGTCGCCATCGCCGCCGCCGAACTGGTCGCGGCGGGCAAGGCCGACCGCGCGCTGCTGGTGTGCGGCACGGGCCTGGGCGTGGCCATCGCCGCCAACAAGGTCAAGGGCATCCGGGCGGTCACCGCCCACGACAGCTTCTCCGTCGAGCGCGCCATCCTCAGCAACAACGCCCAGGTCCTCACCTTCGGCCAGCGCGTCGTCGGCCTGGAGCTGGCCCGGCGCCTGGTGCGCGAATGGCTCACCTACCGCTTCGACACCTCCTCGGCCTCGGCGGCCAAGGTCGAGCTGATGTGCGCCTATGAAGAAGAGGGCACGGCCGCCTGATGCCACGCCCCGCCGCCGTCACCATCGGCATCAGCCTCAAGATGTACTTCGGCCACCACGAAACGCTCAACTGGTGCCGCCGCATCGCGGACATCGCCGACCGCCACCCGGCCGTCACCGGCGGCCTGGCCGAGGTGTTCGTCCTCCCCTCCTTCCCCACCCTCGTCCCGGCCGCCGGCCTGCTGGCCGGCACCGGGGTGCGGGTCGGCGCCCAGGACCTGGCCGCCCATGACGCCGGGCCGTACACCGGCGAGGTCAGCGGCGCCCAGCTCAAGGAGATCGGCTGCGGCTACGCCGAGGTGGGACACGCCGAACGGCGCCGCCTCTTCCACGAGGACGAGGCGGTCGTGGCCGCGAAGACCGCCGCCGCCCTGCGAGGCGGCCTCACGCCCGTACTGTGCGTCGGCGAACCCGAGCGCACCGACGCCGAGCGGGCCGCCGCCCACTGCGTCGCCGAGGTCGAGTCCGCCCTCGCGGACGCCGAGCGGGCCGGGGCGCTCGGCCCGCTGGTCGTGGCGTACGAGCCCCAGTGGGCCATCGGCGCGCCCGAACCGGCCTCGCCCGAGCACATCCGCGCGGTCTGTGCCGCGCTGTCCGCGTGGCTCGACGGGCGGGGGCCGCTGGCCGGCAGTCGCGTCGTGTACGGCGGCAGCGCGGGGCCGGGGCTGCTCACCCGGCTCGGCCCCGAGGTCGGCGGGCTCTTCCTGGGCCGCTTCGCCCACGACCCGGCGGCGTTCGAGCGGATCCTGGACGAGGCGATGGCCCTGCACGGGACGCCTGTCACGGGGGGTGTGTGAGATGGCCCTGGGCCTGAGCACGTACGCCTTCTTCTGGCGGATCTCCGGCAAGGCGCCCCAGCGTCTGACGCTGCCGGACATGCTGCACCGCACCCGCGAACTGGGCGTCGGCGTCTTCCAGATCTGCGACTACCCGCTGATCGAGACGTTCGACGACGCCGAGTTGGCGGACCTCCGCGCCCTCGCCCGGGAACTCGGCATCCAACTGGAGCTCGGCACCCGCGGGGTCCGCCCGGCTCATCTGCTCCGCTACCTCGACCTGGCGGACAAGCTGGGCGCGACCTTCGTCCGCTCCATGCTCAACACCAACGACCACCGGCCGACCGTGGACGAGGCCATCGCCCTGCTGCGCGAGGCGCTGCCCGGGTACGCCGAGCGCGGGGTGACGCTGGGCCTCGAGACGTACGAACAGGTCTCCACGGACGACCTGCTGGCCGTCGTCACCGGCGTCGACAGCCCGCACCTCGGCGTCTGCCTCGACCCCGGCAACAGCGTGGCCCGCCTGGAGCGGCCCGCCGACGTCATCGACCGCACCGCCCCGTACGTGGTCAACATCCACGTCAAGGACTTCTCCTTCACCCGCCGCGACGGCTGGGTCGGCTTCACCTTCGCCGGCTGCCCGCTGGGTGAGGGCCTGCTCGACTACGGCCACATGGTCGGCGCGGTCCGCCCCGAGGAGCGGGGCGTCAACCAGATCGTGGAGCACTGGCTCCCGTGGCAGGGCGGTTTCGAGGAGACCGCCCGACTCGAAGACGCGTGGACCAAGCACAGCGTCACCACCTTGAACACCCTGATGCACCCTGATGCCCTGATGAGGAGCGCCTCATGACCACCCCCACCGCTCACGAGCCCAAGACCGTCGCCGTCGTCGGCGCCGCCGGAAAGATGGGCCTGCGCGTCTCGGCGAACCTCGAAAAGAGCGACTTCCGCGTTCTGTTCAGCGAGAACTCCCCCAAGGGCCAGGAGATCCTGGCCGAGCTCGGCCGCGAGATCATCGACTCCGACAAGGCCGCCGCCCAGGCGGACGTCGTCATCCTCGCCGTCCCCGACCGCGTCCTCGGCGCGGTGTCCGAGGCGCTGGTGCCGGTGATGAAGCCCGGTTCGGTCGTCCTCACCCTCGACCCGGCCGCCGCCTACGCCGGCCTGCTCGCCCGCCGCGACGACGTCTCCAACGCCTGCGCGCACCCCTGCCACCCCTCGGTCTTCCTGGAGCGCACCACCAAGGAGGAGTGGGCCGACACCTTCGGCGGCATCGCCGCGCCCCAGGAGGTCGTCGCCGCCTTCGAGTCCGAGGACGCCGCGGCCCGCGAGCTGACCGAGGCCGTCATCCGCACCATGTACGCGCCTGTTGTGGACGTCCACTGGGTCACCGTCAAGCAACTGGCGGTGCTCGAGCCCACCCTCGTCGAGACCATCGCCTGCATGGTCGGCGCGCTGCTGACGGAGGCGCTGCACGAGACCGTCCACACGGTGGGCGTCCCGGAGCCCGCCGCCCGCGCGATGCTGCTGGGCCACACCCAGGTCGCCCTCGCCAACACGCTCAAGGGCGACAACCCGTTCTCCGACGCGTGCCTGATCGCGATGGACTACGGGCGTGAGTCGATCGTCCGTGACGACTGGAAGAAGGTCTTCCAGGACGACGAGCTCGACAAGGTCATCACGCGCATGCTCAAGATCAAGGAGATCCGCCGCGCGGCGTGAGTCTGTGCCCGGCCTCCGGCCGCAGCGGAGCGCGGCGCCGTGACCTGGCTCCGTGACCTGGCTCCGTGCTCGCGGCCCGCGCCGTCGTGGGGCGACGGCCCAGCGCCGCTGGGCGGCATTCGGCCCGGCCGTCTTCCCCGCCGTCTCGCGCCTTCGGCGCACTGCGGCCGGCGGGGAGCGGGGTGGGCGGCCCGGCCCGGTGCGCGGTGCGGGCTCGGTGGGTGCTGGGGGTTCGGTGGGCGGCGGTGCCGCCGGGGGCCCGCCCCACCCCACCCCTTTTGAAAACGCTTGCTTCAGGTCAAGCGTTTTCAAAAGGGGTGGGGTGTCCGGGGGCCTGCTGGCTCAGTCTGTGGTGAGCCGGCCGAAGGCGTCTGCCTTGACGGCGCGTATGAAGGCGCTGAACGTGCCAGGCGTGGCGGTGAGCGTGGTGTCCGGCGCGTCGCTCTCGCGTATACGGACCGTGCCGTCGCGGTCGGCGGCGACGTTGACGCAGTTGCCCGCGTTGCCGCTGTAGGTTGACTTCCGCCAGTTGTAGGTGGACACAGACGTTCCTTCGCTAGATGCCCTGTGCGACGCGGCGAATCATGTCGCGTGACTGCGCGGGCTTCAACGCGAGGGCTTCCATCCGGTCCAGCGTGCTGCGGTACCAGGTGAGTTGGGGTTGGGTGTCCAGGAACTCGGAGCCGTGGTCCGTATCAAGCTGCACGGTGTCCAGGCGCGGCACTTCTCCGCAGCAGTAGATGATTCCCTGCCCCGAGTTGGGGAAGGCGCCCGCTCCGAAGGGGACCACCAGCACGGTGATGTGTTCCCGTTCGCTCATCGTCAGCAGGTAATCAAGCTGTGCGCGGGCGACGCCCGGACCACCGAATTCCATCCGCAGAGCGGCCTCGTGGATGGTCGCGGTCAGCGGTGTCGGCTGCTCGCCGTGCAGCACCGCCTGCCGTTTGATCCGGTGGGAGACCCGGTGCTCCACCTCGTGTGGCGCGAGGGGCGGCTCGACCGCGCTGATGATCGCGTGAGCATGGTCCCTGGTCTGCAAGACACCCGGCATGTGGATGACGGATGCCACTCGCATGGCCTGGGCGTGGTGCTCCAACTCGGCCATGTCGAGCATGCTCGGCGGGAGAATGTCGCGGTATTCGTCCCACCAGCCCCGGGTCCGGCCGCCGGTCATCTCCGCGAGCGCTTCGGTCAGCGCCTGATCCGCACAGCCGTACGCTCGCGCCATAGCGCGTACCCGGTCGGCGCTCACCGCGTAACCCCCGGACTCGATACTGCTGACGCGCGACTGGGATGAACCGAGCAGTACGCCGGCCTGTGTAGCGTTGAGCTCTGCCTGCTCCCGTAGCCGACGCAGTTCGGCACCCAGCCGACGTTGCCGAATGGTCGGCGGAAGCTTGATCCGGGCCATCGTGCTTTCCCTCTCGCTCACGCGTGGTGCCGTTCACCCACACGAGGGGTGTTATGACGTATCCCATCGATTGGGTTCACTGGATCATAGCTCGTGGCTATGGTGTAACTCACACCCAAAGGCGGGGAATTGCCCCGATGGTCGCGTACGCCCTGCCCAACTCCTCTTCGTGACGCGAGCAGCGCGCACGTGATCGGTCTGGGCGGGGCGGTGACGATGTCGCTCGGTTCGCCGGAGCGCGCGGTGTGGCACTACGGGCGACGCAAGGGCGTCTCCGCCCGGTTGGTGTGGCTCGCGCCGGGGGCTGGTGCCACGTTCACGCTGGCCGAGGCCGCGTGACGGCGTCGAAGGGGTCTGTCGGTCCCTGGCGCGGAGCCATCGCGTCAGGGGCTCACTCGACCCTCGCCTGCCGTACGGTGATCGGGGCACCCTTGGAGGGCAGAGGACACATGACCACGCAGCCGATCCATGATGGCGGCGCGCTGATCCCCAGACCTGATAAGTCCTTCCCCGCACTACATGCCGCACTCGCGCAGGTCGAGCCCTCCCGCCTGGCGGAGATGACGTCCGAGCGGGACACAGTCTTCACGATGGCCACCCAGTCCAACAGCTTCGGGCCGATCGCGATGTTCCAGCTCAAATGGGCCACCGTGATCGAGATCGAGCGGTTTCCCGACGTAGCGCGGCGCCTGCATGCGGCCGAGCGCGCTGCCCAGACGCTCAACAAAGAGGACCCGGAGTGGCAGGCAGCCATGGATGAGATCCGGGAGATCATGCAGGCCGCACGCGCGCAGGTTGCCAATGCGTGACCGGGGCTGGGAGTACACCCAGACGCCCACATCCGCCTACCAAGGGCAGTCGCCCGGTGTGCAGGAGGAAGTCCTGCCGGGAGGGATGTTCCGGTACCTGACGGTCGTAAGACAGGAGCGCTTGTACATCGTCCAGGTAACCCCCTGGCCTCTGTAATCCCGGCGCCACAGCCCAAGGCAGGTCCACTGGGCCGGGCGCTGGTGAGAAAATGACACCATCCTCTGAGTCACCGTTGGTGTCGCAATCCCGCCAGTATTCGGGCGGCGTCCCTGATGGGCTGTTGGTCGCACAGCTCATGGAGCGCCCGACAAAGAGCGGAAACTCATGCCCACAGCCACCGCGGCCGCCGCCGGAACCCCCGAATCAGCCAGTCGGTCACCCCTGACTTCGTGGCTGGCGGTGGTCTCGGTGATGATGGGGATATTCTCCATCGTCACCACGGAGATCCTGCCAATCGGCCTGCTGACATCAATCGGCTCAAGCTTCACCGTCTCGGACGGAATGGCCGGGCTGATGATGACCATGCCCGGGTTCCTGGCCGCGCTCTCCGCCCCTCTGGTCACCGCGGCCACGGCGCGCATCGACCGTCGGCTGATGCTGTGTGCCTTCATCCTCTTGCTGGCCATGGCCAACTTCCTCGCCGCGGCGGCCTCCGGCTACTGGCTCGTTCTCATGTCCCGGGTGCTGGTGGGGATCACCATCGGCGGCTTCTGGTCCATTGGAGCCGGCCTGGCGAGCCGACTCGTACCAGCCGACTCGGTGGGACGCGCGACGGCGGTCATTTTCTCGTCGGTGCCCCTGGGGTCGGTGCTCGGCGTTCCTCTGGGGACCTTCATCGGGGACGCCACCAGCTGGCGGATGGCATTCGTGGTCATGGGGGTTCTGGCCGTCGCCGTGTTCGTCGCGCTGCTTCTGGTGCTGCCCCCGCTCCCACCCGAGCAGGCGACTCGTCTGAGCGTGCTCGGCGGCATGCTCCCGAACGTCAATACACGTTTCGCACTGGCCGCGACGTTTCTCATCGTGCTCGCCCACTTCGGCGCGTACACCTACATCAATCCATTCCTGGGGCAGGTCACCCAGGCTAGTTCCGGCCTGATCACCATCTCTCTGTTCATCTACGGAGCCGCGGGAATCGTCGGCAACTTCGTGGGCGGATCCCGTGCGGCCCGCTATCCGCGCGCCACGTTCGCGGTCGCGGCGGCGATGATTTCCACCGCGACCCTGCTTCTGCCGGTGCTCGGCCAAGGGCGAGCGGGCGCGATCGCTCTCCTGGTGATCTGGGGAATGGCATACGGTGCCGTCCCGGTCTGCTCCCAGACGTGGTTCGCCAAGGCGGCGCCCCATGCGCCGGAGGCGTCATCCGTGATGTTCACGGCGTCCTTCCAGGCCACCATTTCGTTCGGGGCATTGGCCGGAGGCGTCATTGTCGACCGGTCTTCCCCTTCGACGGTCATGACGTTCGGCGGCGTGACCGCTGCTTTGATGGTGCTGGTCGCATGGCTCCACTACGCGAGGGGGATCAGGGATGGTCGATGGTGACGTGCCGTGGACGGGCCGCCCCACGGAGTTCGGTGACCTCAGCCCATGGACCCTTGAGCGGACCGAGTTCCGGGGCGTCTCCCAAGCACCCGTCCACTGCTTCCCGGTCACCCTGCGCGGTCGGTTGATCGGCTACCTCTGGGCCTCGGAGACGACGGACGCGGCCGGCTTCTATCCCAGGTGGGGCATGGGGGTTGCCGGTTGGGAGGCCCGAGGGGCGTGGAGAGGGCGCTTGAAGGAGGCGTGGGACGCCGGCCTTTCCGCGTGGGAAGCGGTGCAGTTCTGGGTGGGGGAGCCGGAGGATCCGAGGGGCGGGGGCGTGGCCGCTGACGCCGAGGGACAGGTGCTGCCGGATTCGCAAGATGTCTACCGTCTGACGAGCCAGGCCGTCGACGAGTAGGGGCTGCCGGCGTCCTCCACTGGTCACTTCGAGCTGCCACTGCTCCCAGTGGCCTTCGGGTGCCGGTGGCGCGGCGCGGTCCCCGCGGCCCGCGCTCATGCGACGTCCCGTGGGTCCGGTGCCGGGCCGTAGTCCTCGCCGTGGTCCCTGGTCAGTGCGGCCAGCAACTCTGGGTCGGAATGGATCTCGGCGGTGTGCTGCCAGGCGATGAGCATCTGAGCCACGGACGCACTGTTGCCGACCGAGTCCGCGGCCCGCATGGTGTCGGCCAGTTCGACGGCGAAGGCGTGGAGGTCGGCCTCGGGCAGGAAGCGGACCCAGGGGAAGGCATCCGGCAGTATGTCCAGAAGCAGTTCCATGCTGCCGGGCTCCCGCCGGGCCATCGCGGTGAGCATCCGGGTGGCGGCTGACACCACGGTCTGGTCCTGCTCGGCTCGTGCCGCTGTGGTGAGGACCAGGTCCTCCCCGTCTCTTCGGTGCAGGAGCAGCCGCGGCGATTCCTTGAGGCGGGCAAGCGTCTGCTTGTTCTTGTTCACCAGCTCGGAGAAGTTCACAGCAGCGTTCTCAGTTGCCATGACTTTGAAGTTACTTCGAAACTCCTGGCTCCACCACGCCCCGCCTCCATCATCACCCGAAGGAAGGATGTGAGTCACGCAGAGTGCGCGACCCCGCCTTTGGCGTAGACGATGGGGCGGCTGGGTCAGCCGCCCGTGGAGTAGGAGGCGATCACGCCGCGCATGTAGTCCGGGTCGGCACTGCTCTCGGCGTAGCCGACGGCCCAGATCTCGTGGGTGCCGGGCACCAGTTGCAGGTCGCTGAGCCGGAAGTGTTGGCGCCGGTCCGCCTTGGTGACCTTCTGGGAGCGGCCGGCGACCGGCTTCGGCTCCTTGATCACATGCAGGGTGCCGTCGGATGTGTGGTGCTGCCGGCCGCCCAGGACGAACCCGCCCGCGCCGTCCTGGGTCGCCGACATCGCGGGGTAGGGCTGGATCTCCGCCGAGCTGTCGAGGGCCTTCGGGGCCTTCCGCCAGCGCTTGCCGTCCCAGTGCAGCGCGAACGCCTCGTCGTGCGTCTCGGCGGTGTCTTCGTCCACGGTGTAGCTGTGCGAGCCGAACGCCCAGGCGTGGTCTCGGTCGATGGCGACTATCTCGGTGAGTGAGGCGTTCTCGTTCGGCTTCGGCTTGGGGGAGCGGTATTCGGGTGTCGCGGCCGACCGCCACTTCTTCCCGTCGAAGTGCATGATCGCGGGCTGATCCTCGCCGTAGCCCGCCGCCCAGACGTCGTCCGGGCCGCTCGCGGACAGCGCGTTGGCTAGGTCGGGCAGGAGGTGCCTGGTCCATCGCTTGCCGTCCCAGTGGTGCGCCACGGGGCCGTCCGCCCCTGTCGTCGAGTCCAGCGCCCACACGTCGTCGGGAGCCAGGACGGCGACATCCTGCACGCCGAAGTCGACCGAGGTCTTGCGCCATCGGTGGCCGTCCCAGCGCATTGCCTGCGGCTTGTTTCTCGCCTCGACGCCGTCGATCTCGATCTGGCTGGCGAACAGCCACACGTTGTCGGGACCGGAGGCGGCCAGTCGGGTGTTGGAGAGTTCCGCCCCGGTCTCGGGGCGCAGCGGCATCTCGGTACGCCGCCATGTGGCGCCGTGACGGCGCAGCAGGACGTACGTGGCGGTGTCGCCCTCCAGCGTCTCCCGCCCCAGGGCCCAGCCCTCGTCCTTGGACGCGGCGGCGATGTCGAACAGGCTCGCGTCATGGGACGGGGTGACGTAGTCGTATCGCCAGCGTGTCGAGCGTGGTTTGACGGAGTCCTTGTCCTCGCCCCCGCCCCTGCCTTCGCTGCATCCGGTGGCCACCAGCAGCAGGGCCGCCATCAGCGCTGCCGCGCGGCGCGAGCGAGGCGTTCCCGTGCCGTGCCGGGTTCCTCGTGAAGGCGCTGGGTCGTCGTGCGTCATCAGGTCCGTCCTCCAAGGGGCGCGAGCGGGCTGGGGCAGCTGTTTAGCAGGTGGGGCCCGGGAGGGGTCCCGCACCGGCGCGGGTCGTGACGGCGGCCGCGAGCGCGGGCCCCACCCCGGCGTACGCCGGACCCGGCGGACGTTGTCGGCGGGGGGCCGTACTCTGGAAGACCCCCGGCCCGTGAGACGTGTCGGGCCATTCGCGTTGTTCGCCTCCGGGATGGAATAGCCCCTTATGAGCCTTACCGGTCTGCTCGACGCCGTCGTACGGGACCCCGCGCTCGCCGAGGCGGTTCAGGCCGCCGCGAACGGTGGGCGGCACCATGTCGATCTGGTCGGCCCGCCGGCCGCCCGGCCCTTTGCCGTTGCCGCCCTGGCGCGCTCCGCCGGGCGGCCGGTGCTGGCGGTGACGGCCACGGGGCGGGAGGCCGAGGATCTGGCCGCCGCGCTGCGGTCGCTGCTGCCGCCGGACGGGGTGGTGGAGTACCCGTCGTGGGAGACGCTGCCGCATGAGCGGCTGTCGCCGCGGTCGGACACGGTCGGCCGGCGGCTGGCGGTGCTGCGGCGGCTGGCGCACCCCAGCAAGGACGATCCGGCGGCAGGTCCCGTGTCGGTGGTGGTCGCGCCGGTGCGGTCGGTGTTGCAGCCGCAGGTCAAGGGGCTCGGGGACCTGGAGCCGGTGAGTCTGCGGTCGGGGCAGAGCGCCGATCTGGAGGAAATCGTCGACGGGCTGGCGGCCGCCGCCTACGCGCGGGTGGAGCTGGTCGAGAAGCGCGGCGAGTTCGCGGTGCGCGGCGGGATCCTGGACGTTTTTCCGCCGACCGAGGAGCATCCGCTCCGGATCGAGTTCTGGGGCGACGATGTCGAGGAGATCCGTTATTTCAAGGTCGCCGACCAGAGATCCCTGGAGGTCGCCGAGCACGGGCTGTGGGCCCCGCCCTGCCGTGAGCTGCTGCTGACGGAGGAGGTGCGGCGGCGGGCCGCGGCGCTGGCCGAGGAGCATCCGGAGCTGGGCGAGCTGCTGGGCAAGATCGCCGAGGGGATCGCGGTCGAGGGCATGGAGTCGCTGGCGCCCGTGCTCGTGGACGACATGGAGCTGCTGCTGGATGTGTTGCCGGCGGGCAGTATGGCCGTGGTCTGCGACCCGGAGCGGGTGCGGACGAGGGCCGCGGACCTGGTGGCGACGAGTCAGGAGTTTCTGCAGGCGTCCTGGGCGGCCACGGCCGGTGGCGGGGAGGCGCCGATCGACGTGGGCGCGGCCTCGCTGTGGGGCATCGCCGATGTCCGTGACCGGGCGCGTGAGCTGGGCATGATGTGGTGGTCGGTGAGCCCGTTCGCGGCCGATGAGGACATTGACGACGACGATGCCACGCTCAAGCTGGGCATGCGCGCGCCCGAGACCTACCGGGGCGACACCGCCCGCGCGCTCGCCGACACCAAGGGGTGGCTGGCCGACGGCTGGCACACGGTGTATGTGACCGAGGCCCACGGCCCGGCCTCCCGTACGGTCGAGGTGCTGGGCGGCGAGGGGATCGCCGCGCGGCTGGACGGGGACCTCGCCGAGATCAAGCCGTCCGTGGTGCATGTGGCCTGCGGTTCGATCGAGTACGGCTTCGTGGACCCGGGCCTCAAGCTGGCCGTGCTGACCGAGACCGACCTGTCCGGGCAGAAGGCGGCGGGCAAGGACGGCGCCCGGATGCCGGCCCGGCGGCGCAAGACGATCGATCCGCTGAGCCTTCAGGCGGGCGATTTCATCGTCCATGAGCAGCACGGCGTCGGCCGCTATATCGAGATGGTGCAGCGCACCGTCCAGGGCGCCACCCGCGAGTACCTGGTCGTCGAGTACGCGCCCGCCAAGCGGGGCCAGCCCGGCGACCGGCTGTTCGTACCGACGGACCAGCTGGAGCAGATCACCAAGTACGTGGGCGGCGAGGCCCCGACCCTGCACCGGCTCGGCGGCGCCGACTGGACCAAGACCAAGGCGCGGGCGAAGAAGGCGGTCAAGGAGATCGCGGCCGACCTGATCAAGCTCTACTCGGCCCGTATGGCCGCGCCCGGCCACGCCTTCGGCGCGGACACCCCCTGGCAGCGCGAGCTGGAGGACGCCTTCCCGTACGCGGAGACCCCGGACCAGCTGACGACCATCGGCGAGGTCAAGGAGGACATGGAGAAGTCGGTTCCGATGGACCGGCTGATCTGCGGCGACGTCGGCTACGGCAAGACCGAGATCGCGGTGCGGGCGGCGTTCAAGGCGGTGCAGGACGGCAAGCAGGTCGCCGTGCTGGTGCCGACGACGCTGCTGGTGCAGCAGCACTTCGGCACCTTCACGGAGCGTTACGGCCAGTTCCCCGTGGTCGTGAAGGCGCTGTCCCGCTTCCAGACGGACACGGAGGCGAAGGCGGTCCTGGAGGGGCTGCGGGACGGTGCGGTCGACATCGTCATCGGCACCCACCGCCTCTTCTCGTCCGAGACCAAGTTCAAGGACCTGGGCCTGGTCATCGTGGACGAGGAGCAGCGTTTCGGCGTCGAGCACAAGGAGCAGCTGAAGAAGCTCCGGGCGAATGTGGACGTGCTGACCATGTCCGCCACCCCCATCCCGCGCACCCTGGAGATGGCGGTCACCGGCATCCGCGAGATGTCCACGATCACCACCCCGCCGGAGGAGCGCCATCCGGTGCTCACCTTCGTCGGCCCGTACGAGGAGAAGCAGATCGGCGCCGCCATCCGGCGTGAGCTGCTGCGCGAGGGCCAGGTCTTCTACATCCACAACCGGGTCGAGTCCATCGACCGGGCGGCGGCGCGGCTGCGCGAGATCGTCCCCGAGGCGCGGATCGCCACCGCCCACGGCCAGATGTCGGAGACGGTGCTGGAGCAGGTCGTCGTCGACTTCTGGGAGAAGAAGTTCGACGTACTCGTCTCGACGACGATCGTCGAGTCCGGTATCGACATCTCCAACGCCAACACGCTGATCGTCGAGCGCGGCGACAACTTCGGCCTCTCCCAGCTGCACCAGCTGCGCGGCCGCGTCGGCCGTGGGCGCGAGCGCGGATACGCGTACTTCCTGTACCCGCCGGAGAAGCCCCTGACCGAGACCGCCCATGAGCGGCTGGCCACCATCGCCCAGCACACCGAGATGGGCGCGGGCATGTATGTGGCGATGAAGGACCTGGAGATCCGCGGCGCGGGCAATCTGCTCGGCGGCGAGCAGTCAGGACATATCGCGGGCGTCGGCTTCGACCTGTACGTACGGATGGTGGGCGAGGCCGTCGCCGACTACCGCGCCTCGCTGGAGGCGGGCGGGGAGCCGGAGGAGGCCCCGCTGGAGGTCAAGATCGAGCTGCCGGTGGACGCGCATGTCCCGCACGACTACGCGCCGGGGGAGCGGCTGCGGCTGCAGGCGTACCGGGCCATCGCCTCGGCGTCGAACGAGGAGGACATCCGCCACGTCCGCGAGGAGCTGACCGACCGCTACGGCAAGCTGCCCGAGCCGGTGGAGAACCTGCTGCTGGTCGCGGGGCTGCGGCTGCTGGCGCGGGCCTGCGGGGTCGGCGACATCACGCTCCAGGGCTCCAACATCCGCTTCGGACCGGTCGAGCTGCGCGAATCGCAGGAGCTGCGGCTGGGGCGGCTCTACCCGAGGTCCGTGGTCAAGCCCGCCACCAAGCAGGTGCTGGTGCCCCGGCCGGCGACGGCCAGGATCGGCGGGAAGCCGCTGGTGGGGCGGGATCTGCTGGCGTGGACGGGGGAGTTCCTGACCACGATCCTGGGGGCTTAGGCGCCGCGGCTGTCGTTCGCGGTGAGTATGGGACGGCGACACGCCGACACCACGGCGTGTCGCCGTCCCCAAATCACCGCAACAAAACAGCGGGGGTGCCAGCAGCCGTGTCGCCACGACCCGGGGGCCCAGGACCAGGCGCA
>NZ_JBHWES010000021.1:0-157736 GCF_042734105.1 Streptomyces sp. NPDC059679
GACCAGCAGCTTGACCAGCGCGGACGCGGGCAGCAGGGCGTACGGCTCCCCGTCGTCGTCCATCACCAGCACCCCGGGCAGCCGCTGCTCGGCCAGCAACCGCGCCGCGTCCAGCGCATCGCTGTCCAGCCTCACCGACGGGTACTCCACCACCAGATCACGTGCGCGCATCCGCGTCCTCCTCCATCCGGATCTTCGACGGCGTGGCCCCGGCAACCCGCGTCGCCTTCTCCTCACCCTCATCGTCATCGTCCGGAATGCCGACGAGATCCTCGACGTCGAAGAGACGGGCGACCGGCACGTCCGTGCTGCTGTGGGCGGCGATGCAGAACGCCATGCGCAGAAGGCCGCCGCTGGCTTCTCCCCCGGCCGAAGCGAGTGTCGATCAGCGAGATCGCACAGGTTGTGGAGTCAGGAAGGCACCACCGATGGTGCCCCGCTCACCCCACCGACGATCGCCCTCACCCACCGACGATCGCCCGCAACACCATGTACAGCAGCGACGGGCCGAGCAGGCAGCCGACGCCCGTGTAGAAAGTGGCCGTCATGGCCCCGTAGGGGACCAGGCGCTTGTCGGTGGCCGCGAGACCGCCGGCCACGCCGGAGGTCGTACCCAGCAGGCCGCCGAAGGCCATGGCGGACTTCGGGTTGTTCAGTCCGATCAGTGGGGCGATGAGTGGTGTCCCCACCATCACCACCACGGATTTGACCAGCCCGGCCGCCACCGACAGGGCAATCACGTCCGAACTCGCGCCCACCGCCGTGCCGGTCACCGGCCCGACGATGTACGTGGCCGCACCGGCGCCGATGGTCGTCAGCGATTTGGCGTCCGTGTAGCCGAAGAAAGCGGCGATCACGGCCCCGACCACGAACGAGATGAGTACGCCCAGCAGGATCGACAGACCGCCGGACAGTCCGGCACGCTTGATCACCTTCAGGTCGACGCCGTAGGCGGTGGAGACGATCGCGAAGTCCCGAAGCATCGCGCCGCCCATCAGGCTCAGCCCGGAGAGCGCTGAGAAGTCGGCGAGCCCGTGCTCGCCGTCGGTCACCGTGCCGCCCCAGTAGGCCAGGACCAGGCCGAGGAGGATGGCGATGGCGGAGCCCTGCATCCGGCCGCGGGTCAGCGTCTTGGACAACCACCCGCCGACCAGCATCAGCGCGCCGACCAGCCCGAAGGCCACGAGCAGGCCGTTGTCTTGGAAGACGGATGTGAACCGGTCCATTTCATGCCTCCTGCTTCTCGTCCGTGCTCAGCGTCTGCGGCGTCTCCAGTGGTTCGCCCGGTTCGCCGATCCGCGCCAGCGCTGGTACCAGGGCGAACCCCGCGGCGACGGCACCGAGGCCCGCCAGGATCGCCATCGGGCCGCCGGTGACCGCCTTGACCACGTTCTGCGCGGAGGCCATGGCGATGACGATCGGTATGTACATCGCGCTCCAGAAGAGCACGCCCTGCTCGGAGGCCTCGGGGAACTTGCCCTTCCGGCGGAGCTGGTGGGTGACCAGCACCAGCATGATCATGGCGAAGCCGACTCCGCCGACATTGGCATCGACGCCGACCACGGCGCCGAGCAGTTCACCGACGAGTGCGCCCGCGAGCATGCACACCGCCAGTGCTGCAACTCCATAGATAACCATCGTCTTCTCCACACTGAGAGACACTGGGGGACATTGGGAAACAGGGGGACTTGCAGGGTGGGAGAGGGGTGGGGCCGGGCGGCGCCGTTGTCCACGTCCTGGCCGGTGGGTCAGGCGTCCGCGCCCGCGAACAGGTCGGCGTAGCGCTTGCGCAGTTCGGCCTTCTGGACCTTCCCCATCACATTGCGAGGCAGGGCGTCGACGACGCGAACGGCGCGCGGGTGCTTGAACCGGGCGAGGTCCTTGGCGACGAAGTCCAGCAGTTCCGCCTGTTGGGGTTGCTGGTCCGGAGCCGGTACGACGACGGCCACCACCGTCTCGCCGAAGTCCGGGTGGGGAACGCCGATCACGGCGGACTCCTGCACCGTGGGGTGGGCGTCGAGCAGTTCCTCGATCTCCTTGGGATAGATGTTGTAGCCCCCGGAGATTACGAGGTCCTTACCCCGGCCGACGATGCGCAGATAGCCGTCCTCGTCGATGCGGCCCAGGTCACCGGTGATGAAGAAGCCGTCCTCGCGGAACTCCGCGGCGGTCTTCTCGGGCAACTGCCAGTAGCCGGTGAAGACGTTCGGACCGCGAACTTCGATGCTGCCGACCTCGCCGTCGGGCAGCGGCCGTCCGGTCGTGCCGTCCGCCACCCGGATCTCGGTGCCGGGGAGCGGCATGCCGACAGTGCCGGGCTTGCGCGGTCCGCCGGTGTAGGGGTTGGTGGTGTTCATGCCGGTCTCGGTCATCCCGTAGCGCTCCAGGATGGCGTGGCCGGTGCGGGCCTCGAATGCCTGGTGATCGCTCGCGAGCAGCGGAGCCGATCCGGAGACGAACAGCCGCATCGAGGCGCAGGCCTCGGGGGTGAGCCGGTCGTTCTTCAGCAGCCGGGTGTAGAAGGTGGGGACGCCCATGAGCACCGTGGCCCCAGGTAGCAGGTCGACGATCGTCCCGGCGTCGAACTTCGGCAGGTAGTACATGGAGGCGCCCGCCGCCAGGGTCATGTTCGCGGCGACGAAGAGCCCGTGGATGTGGAAGATCGGCAGGGCGTGGATCAGCCGGTCCTCGGCGGTGTACTGCCAGGCTTCCAGCAGCGCCCGGCAGTTGGAGGCGAGGTTGCCGTGGGAGAGCACCGCGCCCTTGGAGCGCCCGGTGGTGCCGGACGTGTAGAGGATCGCCGCCGGGTCGTCGGCCGATGCGTCGAAGACCTTCTCATGCCGACCGTCGCCGTCGCCGTCGCCGTCGCCGTCGAGGAGGGTGCCGTCGCCGGTGGTGCCGAGGGTTTCGACGACGAGCCCCTGCTCCGCGCGGTGCGCGTGGTCGGCCAGCCGGTCCGGGGAGCAGACGAGGACACGGGGCCGGGCGTCGCCGATGAAGTACTCCATCTCCGCACCGGTGTAGGCGGTGTTGAGCGGCAGGAAGACGCCGCCGATCCGCAGGGTCGCCAGGTACAGTGCGATGGCCTCCGGGGATTTCTCCACCTGCATGGCGACCCGGTCACCGGGGGTGACGCCGTCGGCGACGAGACGGGCCGCGATCCGCCGCACGGTCTCCGCAGTCTCGCGATAGGTGATCCTCTGCCCGTCGGGCAGCTCGAAGAGCGCCTTGTCCGGCCGGCGCTCCGCCTGCTCGACGAAGGACCGGTAGATGGTCGTGAAGGGCGCCATCGGGGGTGTTCCTCTCTCGTCGTCCGAGGTGGTGGACGCGTCTGTGGTGGGGGAAGCCGTCGGGGCATCCGGGAGGACGTCGCGCAGCGGTCCGCCGAGCGCCACGGTGCGGTTGCGGACGAAGTCCTCGTGCCGGCGCTCCAGCTTCTCCGGCTCATAGCGGTAGTTGATCATCGCGCCGTAGGACTGCCGCCAGGCCTCCGACGAGCTGTTCGCCGGCCAGTTCAGCCGCCAGGCGATGGCCCCGTTGCCCAGGTGGAAGCGGGCGACCGGGTCGAGGGGGCGCCCGTCGTCGCGCCGCTCGACCGCGATGTACCGCGCCAGGACGGGAAGGAGCCGGGGACGGATCTGCTCGGCGTCCTCCGAGCCGAGGTTCGCCGGTTCTTCCACAGTGTCCAGCTCCCGGACGAGCAGCCGCAGGTCGGCGTCCTGCTCGGCCCGCTCGCCGAGCCAGCGCCGGAATCCGGGGATGGGCGAGAGCGTGACGAACTGCGCCAGGTGCGGCAGTTGCTCCCCCACTTGCTCGATGACCTGTTTGATGAGGAAGCTGCCGAAGGAGACTCCGGCCAGGCCGTCCAGGGCGTTGTTGATCGAGTAGAGCGCTGCCGTGTCTGCTTGCGAGGGGCTCAGTGCCGGGCCGTTCTCCAGAAGCGGGGCGATGCGCTCCGGCATGCCGCGCATCAGGGCGACCTCCACGAAGATCAGTGGTACGTCCCCGGTGGCCGGGTGGAAGAAGGCGTACACACGGCGGTCCTCGGGCTGCAGACGACGGCGGAGCTCGGCCCTGCCCGCCATCGGGTGGACCTTCTCGTAATGCAGCAGGTGGTCGTGCAGCTCCCTCGGTGAGTCCCAGGTGATCTCCTCCATGCGGAGGAAGCCGCGGTTGAACCAGGAGGTGAGCAGGTGGTGGAAGTCGTGGTCGAGGGACCGCAGCTCCGGATGACGGCGCGTCAGCCGACGCAGGTCCGCGCGCATCCGGACCAGGGCGAGCGTGGCACCGGGTGCGTGGTTCATCCGGCGCAGCAGCTGCTGGCGGGCCGGCTCGACCACGTCGAACAGCCGGACCAGTTCCTCGCCGCCGTCGGATCCGGAGTTCCTGGCGTCCTCCCACCGGCGGAAGGCGGCGCGGACCCGCTCTGCGTCGACATCGTAGGTCTTGGTGATGTGGGTGAAGAAGACGAGCCTGCCGACGTCGTCGAGCGTGTCGTAGGCGGACAGGGCTCGAGCCGCGACCGCCCGCATCGAGGCTTCACCCACGTCACTCATCAGGACTTCACAGGCGGCGAGCAGCTGGTCCAGCGGGGAGTCGTACGGCTCTCCGGCCGCCGGGTCGCCGCCACGCCGTCGCCCGAGCGCCTGGAACAGCTCGGTGAGCAGCCAGCCGTCACGACGTCCCATCTCCGCTCCTTCGCCCTGCCTCCGGTTCCAGACGCATTTCATATGCGTAAACGCGTCTGATGTATATAACAGCGCGAGAGTGAGATGCACCACCCCCTGTCCAGGTCGGATATTCTGGGCTCGGAGGTGTCCATGGCTCGAGTCCCGGAATCACAGCGCGTGCGGGACGCGCTCGAGAACGCCGTCATCGACGGCCGCTACCGCCCCGGTGAACGCCTCGATCCAGCACAGCTCGAGCGGGAGTACGGATGCTCGCGCACGCCGATCCGAGAAGCCCTCCAGGCCCTGGAGCGCTCCGGACTGGTGCAGATCCGCCCCAAACGCGGCACATTCGTCACCGAGTTGAGCATCTCCGAGCTGGCCGAACGCTTCGAAGTCATGGCCGAGCTCGAGGGAATGGCGGCACGGCTCTCCGCCCGCCGTATCGAGCGGGAGTCGCTGGACGAGCTCGAACGCGCCCTGCAGGAGTGCGTGAAACACGCCACGGCCGGCGACGCCGACCGCTACTACTACGCCAACGCCTGGTTCCACGACATCGTCTATGACTCCTGCGGCAACGAGTACCTGCGGCAGCAGGCCCATGCGCTCAAACGGGCCCTCCAGCCGTACCGGCGGCTGCAGTTGCGCGTGCCGGATCGCATGCGGCGCTCGCTGGCCGAGCACCGTGAGATCGCCGACGCCATTGCCGGCGGGGACGCGGACACCGCGGAGAACGCCGCCCGCGACCATGTGCTCGTCCAGGTCAAGGAGTTCAGCCAGCTGATGCGGACGTGGCGGCAGGTGACGGAGCCGGCACACAGCGCCAGGTGAACCGCGCTCCCGGTACCGCGGAGGCGGCCGCGAGCATCATCCATCCGCTGCGAGGGCCTCCGCGGCGATCGTGTGGTCGATCGCCGCGTTCCAGTCGACGCTCTTGGTCAGGACGCCGGACGCCTTGAGTTCCCTCTCCTGGCGCGAACGGGTCCCAGGTCTGTACGGCGCCCACGGAGCCGGTCAGCAGCGCGGCGGTGATCTGGTCGGTGTTGAGGGGGACGAACTTGATCTCGCCCGCGTCGATTCCGGCCTTCTCTGCCGCGGGCAGCACGAACAGGTTCGCGTTGATCGTGGTGCCGTAGGAGCCGAGCTTCCTGTCCTTGAGATCAGTGACGCTCTTGATACCGGAGTCCCTGCGGACCAGCAACGCCTGCGAGCGTCTTCTGCTTCTACAGCACTGCGGGTGCCGATAAATCATCCGTGCAGTTCACGCCGCGTGCTGGTATTCGTGGAGGATTCCGCCGAGTCGGTCTCGTCTGTGGACTTCCAGGTGGGCGAGTTGGGCTTGTTGGGTGATGGGCGTGGGCAGCGGGCGGCAGGGAGCGGCTTGTTCCAGGGCCCTGTGCGGGCGGTGCTCGTTATAGAAGGATTCGTACTCGCGCAGGGCGTGGAGGAGGTGGCTCCGGTTCCAGATCAGGGTCCGGTCCAGCAGCTCCCTGCGGCAGGTCTGCATCCAGCGCTCCATGACCGAGTTCATACGCGGTATCCGAATGCCGGTGGTGACGACCTTGAGACCGGCATCGGTCATCAGGGCATCGAAGGCGGATGTGAACTTGGAATCGCGATCGCGATGAGGAACTTCGCCTTGCCGTCCGCACCCTCGAGGTCCATGAGGAGATTGCGTCCGAGCTGCACGATCCACTCCGCAGTGGGGTGTCGGGTGGCGCCGAGGACCCGGATGCGACGGGTGGCGTGCTCGATGACAGCGAAGACGTACAGGCGCGCCCCCGTCAGCGAGCGGACTTCGAACAGATCGCGGGCGAGAAGAGCCTTGGCCTCTGGCTGCGGAGAAAGTCGGCCCAGGTCCCACGCGGCATTCTCCCTGGCCAGGCGAAGAACCAGGGCGCGGATCGACCGTAGGGTGCGCGGGCGTCCGCGTCGCCTGGGTACGCAGGTTGCGGCATGGCGCCGCCTGAGCAGTTCACGATGCCAGTGCAAGATGGTCTCGGGGCGGACCAGCAGCAGAAGGTGCCGCAGTCTGTCTTTGGGGAGGTGGTGGAGCAGGCCCGCGAGGACGGCACGGTCGCTGTCGATGAAGCCCGGCTTGCCGATTTATCGGCACCCGCACAGCTCGACCTGGAGCGGCACCACGGCCGCACACCCGCCGGCGTCGTCGCCCGCGTCATGCAGCGCATCCTCCCGCTGACCACCGCCATCTGGCACAACGACCAGAGCGGACAGCCCATCCTGCGCTCACTGACTGCCTACGACCACTAACCCTTGGGATCGATCATGTAGTTGGACGGTGCCAGGGTGCGCAGGACGTCGAACTCGTTGCCCTCGGGGTCGGCCATGACCACCCAGCTCCGGCCGGATCCCTGGCCCCCGCCCACCTTGGCGGCGCCAAGGCCAAGCAGTCTGGCCATCTCGTCGTCAGTACTGCCGTCGATCGGACTGACGTCCAGGTGGAGCCGGTTCTTCACCATCTTGCCGTCGGGCACCCGGATAAACAGCAAGGTGGGCGGCATCTGGCGGGCCCGGACCTCCTCGACGGTCGGCTCCCAGGAGCCGATCTCGACCTTGCCCTCGCTCCGGTCGATCACCTTGAAGTCCAGGACCGCGCACCAGAAGGCCGCGAGCCGCTCCGGATCGTGGCAGTCGACAACCAACTCGGTGAACCTACTGGTCATTACTCCCCCAGACAGTGCGGACGGGGGCTCAGCCTATGGGGCCGCGCCACCAGTCCGGCAGGTCCGGGATCGTTAGGACCCAACCCTTGGAATCGATCATCTAGTGCAGTTCGGTTACAGAACGGCCGTTCCCCGCACCACCGATCTGTACAAGGATTCCAGGCATCGACACACTGACCTGGATCAGTCGTCATACTGACCTGGTCCATCGGGAATGTACGGGGGGATCCCATGCGCCGTTCCATCGCGGCTGCCGCCGCAGTCGTCACGCTCACCGCCACCCTTGTGGCATGCGGGGGTTCGGACGGGGGCAGCGACAAGGCCGGGCCCACGGGGCCCACGGGGCCCACGAAGGGCGTCGGCTCCAGCAGCACCGCCCAGCCGGCCGGGGAGCAGTCGCCCGGCGGCAGCACGCAGGCGCCGGTCGGCAAGCTCGGCGACACCCTGAAGCTGGTGGGGATGGAAGGCAGCCTGAACGGCACGGGCACGCTCGAGGCCGACTTCACGTTGGAGAAGTTCGAGAACCACGCCAAGTCGTCGATCGGCGCACTCGAACCGGCCGCCGCAAACCGCCTCGTGGCCGCCAAGTTCACCATCGTCGAGACCGGCACCGGCACCTACCAGGACTCCGGGTACGCGGAGGCGATGGTCTACGACGCGAACGGGCAGGGATATCAGGGCAAGCCCGGAACCCCCACCGTCGGCAAGTCCCTTGGCGGCCTCCAACTGATCGTCAAGCCGGGTCAGCGGGTCTCCGGCTGGATCGTCTTTGAGGTGCCGAAGGACGCGAAGATCACGTCCGTGACGTACCTGATGGAAAAGGTCGGGCCGGACCCCGAGCGCACGGGCAAGTGGACCCTCGACTAGGCGGTTTCGTTTGGATCACCGGCGGACCAGAGGAAGATGCCGGCGATGTGGAGTCCGGCCAGGTAGATGGTGGCTGTCTTCTCGTAGGGGTTGGCGATGCCTCGCCACTGCTTGAGGCGGTTGATGCACCGCTCGACGGTATTGCGCTGCTTGTAGGTCTCGCGATCGAAGGCCAGTGGTCTGCCTCCTCGGCTGCCGCGTCGCAGTCGGTGGCCGTCAGCGGTGTTCAGATGCCGAGGATGAACTCGATCATGGAACGGTGGGTACAGACCTGCAGACGGGAACTCCTGGACCGCACCCTGATCTGGAACCACCGGCACCTGCTCCACGCCCTGCGAGAGTTCGAGCAGTTCTACAACGCACACCGGCCACACCAGGGCATCGCGAACGCCAGACCGCTGCACGCCTTACCCACGCCGATCGACGATCCTGAGCAGATCAGCCGTCTCGACATACGACGACGCGATCGACTCGGCGGCATCCTCCACGAATACCGACATGCTGCGTGACCTGCATGGATGACATTCTCGGCAAGGGCAGGGTTGCCGGCGCGAGTCCGGCTCAGAACTCCTAACGGAATGAGAGCCGGTGTTCGACGCTGGGTGGGGTGTCCGGGCGGCCACCAGCCTCATGCGCAACAATCTAGTTGCGCATGCGGTCCGGATGTGCAACCTTGGGGTAGCGCATCCGGATGAGGAGAGGTTGCCAATGATCCCCAACACGATCGAACGCGCCATCGTGATCAATGCCTCCAGGGAACGGGTCTGGTCCGTTCTGACGGAACCCGCGTTCCTCGGCCGCTGGTTCGGTAGCGGAGAGCCGGTCAAGATCGACCTGCGCCCCGGCGGTCTTCTGGTCTTCGACCACGGGATCCACGGCGTCATTCCCGCTCGTATCCAGGCGGTCGAACCACCACACGTTTTGTCCTGGCGGTGGTCCCAAGGTGCCGCCGGCGAGGAGCCGGACGGCACCAACGCCACCCTGGTCGAGTTCACTCTGGCCGCGGACGACTCCACAGGAGGCACCAGGCTCACCATGGTCGAGAGTGGCTTCGTACACCTCGGGCTGCCCACCGACGAGGCCACCGACCGGCACCGCGCCAACAGTCAGAACTGGCCCGGCAAGCTCAACCAACTGCGCGCGGATTGCGAACCGATCACGGCATGACCCGCACCACCGAGCGCGAACCAGCCCCCGAGGACGTCCTGGTGGCCCTGGCCGACCCGATCCGCCGGGAGGTGCTGGCCATCCTCGCCCGCGAAGGCGGCGCGACCTCGACATCGCTGGCAGCAAGCCTTCCCGTCACCCGCCAGGCGGTGGCCAAACACCTCGCAGTCCTCGATCGTGCCGGGCTGGTACGTGCCCACCGAGCCGGACGGGAGGTCCGCTACGAAGCCGATCTGCAACCGTTGAAGCGGGCAACACGGTGGATGGACGCCCTCGCTGCCCAGTGGGAACACCGCCTGAACGCGATCAAGGATCTGTCGGAGGGATCCGCTTCCCCTTGAACTCGGCAGGGGCGGCTCAATGACCCATCAGGGGACGCAGCCTTCTCCAGCAGATTAGTGCGCATCCGAGGGTGAGGAAGGCTTCGTGGATGTCGTCACGTATCTCCCAGCGGATCCGCAGGCGGCGGAACCAGTGCAGATGGGCGAACGCGCGCTCCACGACCCAGCGTTGGGTGCCCAGCCCGGAGCCGTGCTCGGTGCCCCGGCGGGCGATCAGCGGCTTCACGCCGAGATCTCGGACCAGGCGGCGGTACTTGTCGTGGTCGTAGCCGCGGTCGCCCAGTACAACGTCCGGGCGGCGCCGGGGCCGGCCTCGTTTGCCCCGCACCGGCGGTACAGCCTGAAGCAGTGGGATCAGCTGGGTGACGTCGTTGCGGTTGCCGCCGGTCAAGGTGGCGGCGAGTGGGATGCCGGTGGCATCAGTGATCAGGTGGTGCTTGCTGCCCGTCCTGCCCCGGTCGACGGGGCTTAGTCCGGTCTTTGGGCCCCCTTTAACACCCGGATGTGGGAGCCGTCGACGGCCGCCCGGGAGAAGTCGAGGGCGTTTGCGCTGCGAAGCCGGGCCAGGAGGACCTCGTGCAGCCGGGGCCACACACCGGCTTCGGTCCACTCGGCCAGGCGGCGCCAGCAAGTCATGCCTGAGCCGAAGCCGAGTTCCTGCGGGAGGTGTTCCCAGGCAATCCCGGTGTGCAGCACGAACAGGACGCCCTGGAACACCAATCGGTCCGGATGGCGCTTACGCCCGGGATGCCGGGCCCGACGCTCGACCTTGGGCAGCAGTGGCTCGATCACCGCCCACAGCTCGTCGTCGACCTCCCATGGCTTTGGCCGAGCCACCCAGCACCCCCGGATCATCAGTCCCAGAGTGATCCAACCACCTCGAAGATCATTTCGTTAGGAGTTCTTAGTCCCCATCGTGCTGGAGGTCGTCTCAATGCCTGCTGCGTACCCGTCCCTGACGCGAGTTCTGGCCGAGGCGCTGGTCGATGTCCTCTGGTTCATTGACGGTTCTGAAGACGAGCAAATGGATCCGGACGACGCCCTCAAGGTCCTGGAGGGCGTCGCCTGCGTCGTGAGCAAACTGTCGCCCGGGCAGCGGAACGAGTTCCTCGACATGCTCAGCACGATGGCCCGCGAGGAGTCCAATCCGTCTCGGCGGGCGTTTCTGGAGGAGTTCCCGGACGGCTTCGGGCTCCTGGAGGACGAGGGCTGACGCGGACCCTCAGGCAAGCAGGACCCGTTTGCGGAGAAGGCCGAAGCTGGCGCGGCCGAACATCTGCCGTTTGAGCATCTTGATCCGGTTGACTGCGCCCTCGACCGGGCCGGAGTTCCAGCCGGTCGTCAGGCCGGCGGTCACCGCGTCGAAGTCGCTGTGCAGGCCGACGGCGAAGCTGCTGATGCCGGGCAGGTTGGCGTCCGTGGCCTCGGTGATCCAGTTGGGCAGGCGGGTGCCGCCGAGCGTGGTGAGCATTTCAGCGAACGAGCTGGTCAGCTCGGCGCAAACCCACCCCTGTCAGACGATCTACACCCCAAACTGCAGCCCACGACCAGCACGCACCCCGAACCGGCGTCACACCAGCGCCCTGACCAGCTACTTCAAGATGAAGCAGCTTTAATTAATGAGCACAGCCACGCAGCCTGACCAGCAGCGATGGGTTTCTGAACGACACAGGAACAGTGCTTGATTTCGTTGCGCTGGACGTCAAGAACCCTTGCGCCTGGCGTCAATGACATCCCGGTTCCTACCGGGGAAGCTCCTTTCAATGCCTCACCCATGGGCAGACCATACGACCGAAAGGAAAACCACTCATGTCCAGTCTCCGCGGTGGCAATCTCGAAGAGATGCGACTGACGGCAAAGATGTTCACCGAGAACCTGGACAAGCTGAACGGCATCATCAGCGCCCTGAACAGCCGTACGGTGGGCAGCGAACACATTTGGACCGGGTCCGCCGCCGACCGATTCGCCAGATCAGGACCGCGCTGGAACGGCTGCCCGGCTGTTTCGGCACGATCGCCCGGAACCTTCGCGATACGGTGAAGGACCTCAGGTCCAAGGACCATCACTAGCCCCGCCCGCTCCGGGCGGCGCTCCTGCTCACCTCAACCTCGCTCGCGTCCCGGAGATCCGCGATCTGCTCACAGAGCTCGTCCCCGCGACCGGCACCTGCAGACCACGATCAGCGGTCACGCCCACGTTCGCGCCATCGCAAATACCAGGTCAGCCGCCATAGGGGCTTCCTATGAGTCTCAACGTGATGACGCTCATGGGCTAAACAATACATGGGGGAAATATGTCCTTTGAGGAGGAATGGGCACGGCTGAAAGCTGACGCGGCAGCACGGCACTCCACTCACGTGCGCCTCAACCAGCTACCCGGTTCACCCGCAGCCGGCGGCAGCGATCCGCAGGGCGACCTTCGGGTGGATCAAAAGGACTTGGCCGCTATCGGCGACGCCGCGTATAGGCTGCACCAGAACCTGGGCCGGGACGGGTACCACGCCCAGACCATGAGTTACCAGGCGGCGAGGGGGCTGAAGACGGACTTCGCCATCGGTGCCGCGCTCGACCATGTGACCACGCGCTGGGGCGACCAGCTTCGCTCCCTGCAGGGCGCGTGCGCTCACATCTCCAACCACCTCGACTACACGCAGCATGCGCACCAGGGCGATGAGACGTATCTGGTCACGAAGTTCAGCGAGATCTCTACCCTGGACCAGGGCTTCAGTGAGGGAGTCGTGCCTTAATGGATCTCGACGCCTTGCGTAACGGGAACTTCAAGGATCTCGATGCCGCCATCACCGACTGGGACCAGATGGTGCACAAGCTGGAGAAGCTTCAGTCGCATGCTGAGGAGGGGCTCGACGGCAAGTCCCGGAGGGCCAACTGGGCAGGTGTGAACGCCACGGTCACGCGGGAGTTCATCACCAAGACGTCCAGAGAGTTCAAGCAGGCGGTCACCGAGGCCACCTCGATCCGCAACATTCTCCGCGACACCTACGCCGAACTGATGTATTACCAAAAGGAGTTGACGGGGGCTCTCGACCGGGCCAGAAAGCGGGACATCCACGTCATCGACAAGGGCGAGGGGAGGTTCAAGGTGATGGCCCTGTGTGAGGTCGACCCCAAGAAACAGGCTTCACAAGCGGAGGTCGACGGGCTCACAGCGGAGGTGCAGGGCATCCTCTCCAAGGCCGCGAACTCCGACGACTCCGCGGCGAAAGCCCTGCGCGGACTGGTGGACCTGGCGCAGGTGGGATTCAGCAGTGCGCCAGTGATGGCCGACCGTGACCACGCGGGCGCGGTCATACGGCGGGAGCAGATCCGGCAGAGAGGGATCAAGCTCGCCGCGGACTACCGGAAGAACACCAAGTGGCCCTTCGAGTGGGGCCCGGACGGCACTCACCCGAGGGGTCGCGCGGCGGAGTCCGATCAGCAAGGCGTCCACTGGGCGGAGCGGGACCTGTTGAAACAGCGTCCGTGGGAGGCGGCGAAATGGGCCGACATCACATACTGGGCGAAAAAGACAGCCGAGCAAGAGCACCACAAGAATCCCAACATCGACGAGAACGCGTTTCGCCACACCATCTGGCAGGCCAGACTTACCTACGAGTTGGGCAGTGAGGGGGCGGAGCGCTGGGCCGATGCCCATGAAGCGTACTACCCCAAGTCCGAACGCGCGGATCATATGGCGGACTTGGTAAACAACGAAAACGGAAGAAATTTAGGCAAACAGGCCAAGGAGAGGGTTCCGTTCGAGGCACCGCCCAGGGGCGTCCCGAACTACAGGTCACCTGTGGAACAGTACATTCTCAACGAGGCGCGCCGTTACGCACAGTCCGACCAGGCAGCGAAGCAGCAACACTTTGCGGACCGGTGAGCGAACAGCCCCTCGCGAAGGTGAACACCGTTGATGGTTGGTCGGTTGCGCCTGCCTGAAGCGTGTCTCTATTGCAGTACGGTCGTTGACCTGGGGCTTTGTGTTGGCCCAAATAAGCGCGGCACTCCTGCTGCTGTCGTCGACGCTGTGTTTCGCGACGGCAACAGCAAGGCCCCCGAGGTGCTTCGCTGCATGAACACCTCGCGGGACGCTGAGAAGCTTGTGCAGTTCAGAAATGCGTCGCTGCAGCTCATAGGGGGGTCTGGCGAGACCTTGTCGGACTCCGTCGCCCGATTCTTGGGAATCGGCTGACCTGGGGGTTCTCGGGGTGGGATGGTGTTGGGGATCGGTCTGTTCGCGGGGAAGTGAGGAGGATCGGCGGTATCGCTGCGTCCTGTCCCCGCTCCCGAGATTCCTGAGATGACCGCTCGGGTTGCTCGTGCGGCTTTCCCCAAGGGCTGTCTGGCGATGCGGGTCCGCGATGAGCTGGGTGTGCTGTTCCAGGACGCGGACTTCGCGGCAGCGTTCCCGGCCCGTGGCGGGCCGGGGCTTGCTCCGGGGATGCTGGCCGTGGTGTCGGTCATGCAGTTCGCTGAACGGCTGACGGACCGCCAGGCTGCCGATGCCGTCCGCTCCAGGATCGACTGGAAATATCTCCTCGGGCTGGAGCTGGAGGACGAGGGCTTCCACTTCTCCGTCCTCTCCGGCTTCCGGACACGCCTGGTTGAACACAGCCGCGAGCAGGTGGTCCTGGACCGGCTGCTGGCGCGCCTGTCCGGGTTGGGTTTCCTGCGTGCGGGCGGACGTGTGCGCACGGACGCCACCCATGTCCTGGCTCTGGTGAGGGATGTGAACCGGCTGGAGTTCTGCGCAGAGACCCTGCGGTGCGCGCTCGAGGCCCTGACGGTCGCCGCCGGTGACTGGCTGCGCGCGGCCCGGATCGCGGATGTGTCCTGGCAGGAGCGTTACGGACAGCGCGCGGACTCCTACCGGCTGCCGAAGGGCGATGTGGAGCGCGGGGATTTCGCGGTGCAGGTCGGAGTGGACGGCTTCGCCCTGCTGGAGGCGGTCCATCGGCCTGATGCGCCGGCCTGGTTGCGGCAGCTGCCTGCCGTGCAGGTCCTGCGCCGGGCATGGATCCAGCAGTACCACCGAGGCGGCGAGCACGGTGAGGGGGTGCGCTGGCGGGAGGGCAAAGACCTCCTGCCGGGCAGATTCCGGCTGGTCAGCCCGCACGATACGGACGCACGTTGCGCGGTCAAGCGCGGCATGATCTGGGACGGTTACAAGGTCCACTACAGCGAGACCTGCGACAATGATCTCCCTCATTTGATCGTGAACGTGGCCACCACGCACGCCGCGGTGGACGACTCCCGCCTGGTCGCAACCGTCCACGAACACCTGGAACGACGCGGGGCAGAACCAGGAGAGCACCTGGTCGACGGCGGCTACACCTCCGCCGCAATCATCCTGACCGCACGCGCCCAGGGCATCGACATCCTCGGGCCACTACCACCCGCAAGTGACCGCCAGACCCGGGCCAACAAAGGCTTCGCGCTCACCGACTTCCAGATCCACTGGGACGAGGAGTACGCCGTCTGCCCCAAGGGGGCCAAGAGCCGCTACTGGGGCAGCACCCGCATGGACGGACAGCCGCGGACCGTGGTCATCTTCCCCGAATGGGACTGCCGCAACTGCAAGGTCCGCACCTCGTGCACCAGCGGCTTCACCCGACGCCTCACCCTGCACCCCCGCGAGGAACACGAACTCCTCCAACAGCAGCGCGTCGCGCAGGAAACCGACGCCTGGAAACAACGCTTCGCAAAGCGCGCGGGCGTCGAGGGCACGATCTCCCAGGCCGTCGGCACTACTGGCATCCGCCGCAGCCGTTACCGAGGCCAGGCCAAGACCGCCCTGGCCCACGTCTTCAGCGCCGCAGCAATCAACCTCCACCGCATCGACGCCCACCTGACCGGGCGCCCTATCGGCACCACACGCCGCACCCACTTCGCCGACCTCGACCTCAATCCCCCACCCCGCAGGAAAACACGCACACGACGTCCATGAATCGGGCGACAGAGTCGCACAGGCTGCCGCTTCACCGTGTCTGCGGTCCGGCTTCCTCCAGTCATTTATGGAAGACGGCAAGTCGTCCAGCCATACCACGCCGCGCTCGCCGGCGTCCGCCGATGGAAATCGGTCGACCCCGCCACTGACAGGCATGCAGAAGTAAAGTTGTCGCAGTTCTTCGGAGGTTGAGTTGGCATAAACCTCCAACATAAGACGAGCGGGGGTTCAACTGATTACCGCCCAGATAGTCGGCCCTGCGGCAGTGCCGATCAGGTGGTCGACTCCGCTGCAGCCGAGTCGCGCTATTACACTGAAATGACTGGCGCTGGGCTCGCTCGGGCGGCCTTCGGCCTCGCGGACTTTGCTGCGTAAGAGGCCGGTGAGCTGGTCGAATATGCCATCGGCTTCCCAGCGGGCGAAGTAGCCATAGACGCTTTGGTTGGGCGGGAAGTCGTGGGGCAGGTGGCGCCAGGGATGCCGGCGCGGTCGACGCAGAGGATGGCGTTCATCAGGGTGGGCAGGTCGTGGGTGGGTTTGCGGATGCCGTTGCGGGCCTGACGCCAGGCAAGGGAGCGGAGTCGTCCGCGTGCGCGATCGACGCGCAGAGCGTCAAGACGTCCACCAGCGTCCCGACCGCCGGGCAGGGCACGGATGCGACGAAGAAGACATCGTGGGCCGCAAGCGGAGCATCGTCACCGACACCCTCGGACTGCTGCGCGCGGTGCTGGTCACGGCCGCGAGCGTGCAGGACTCCGTCGCCGACACCCACCTGGTCGGCTAGGTCGCGGCCGCCCATCCCTCGATCCGCAAGGCCGGGGTGAACGGTGGCTACCTGCAGCACCTCGTCGAGCACGCCGCCCGCCTTGGCGTCGACATGGAAAGCGTCCAGCGCGCCCCCGGGACCAGCGGATTCACCCCACCGCCGAGGCGCTGGACGGTGGAGCGGACCTATGGGTAGCTGATGTTCCACCGCCGCCTGGCCCGCGAAGACGAGACCCTGCCCGCCCGCTCCGAAGCCATGATCCACCTCGCCATGACCGACCTGATGGCCCACCGTCTCACCGACGAAGCCACCATCTCCTGGCGCGACCCGACACCGTGGGATCAAACAGCAATTCCGGGATGAAGCACAGGAGAAAACGACCTCTTAGTACGTTCTGGGATCGCCGCCGCCTGGATCGGGCATTCGCCTTGGGGCACAGGGCTGCCCTATCAAGGAAGACTTACCGCAGAAGCTCCCCTACGCCGTGCTCGCAGCCAAGGGGGTCGCTGTGTGATCTCCCCGAAGCTGATGGCCTGCTATTTCCCGCCGATGTCAAGGAAACGGCACCGGCATTCTCCCGGACTTCGAGCAAACACGCTGGCACTAACAGTCAACCCACGTTGATTCGACCACTGAAATACCTGACTCAAACTTATTGACATAAAAACCCTACACATATGATCATGACCACATGAAGGAACTGCCGAGGTTACCGTTCGACAACCCAGCCGTGCTCGGCATCGCGCCCCAGTTGCGCGCACTGCAGCAGGAGGGGCCGATCACCAGGGTGCGGACCGCCGGTGAAGATACTGCCTGGCTGGTCACCCGTTACAACGAAGTGAGGGCGCTACTCGCCGACCGCCGACTCGGCCTCAGCAATCCCGACCCGCAGCAGTCGGCCAAGAGCGCGGCCAGGCGCTTCATGGTCGCGCTGATGGCAGGGGACGACCCCGACACCGAGGCCACCAGGCATGCGCAGATGCGCGCGCTGCTTGTGCCCCGGTTCTCCACGCGCCGGATGCGCCTGATGAAGACCCGCATCGAGCACCACGTGGACGACCTGCTCGACCAGTTGGCCGCCGGCACTGCGCCGGTCGACCTGCACCGCGCGCTGTCGTTTCCGTTGCCGACCATGGTGATCTGCGATCTACTCGGCGTGCCGCTGGCCGACCGGGAGCGGTTCGGGCAGTGGGCGAGAGGCACGTTCGACCAGACCGACGACCAGCACTCGGCGAACACCTTTCAGCAGGTCGTCGACTACATGACGGAACTGGTGGCGCGCAAGCGAACCGAGCCGGGCGACGACATCCTGTCCGAGCTGATCGCCGATAAAGACGGCGCACTGTCCGATGCAGACATTGCCCACTTGGGTAACGCCGTGCTGTTGTTCGGCTACGAGACCACCATTGTGCGCATCGACCTCGGCACCCTGCTGCTGCTGCGCAATCCGGCCCAGCGTGTCCTGCTGGCCGAGAATCCCGAACTCGCGTCGGTCGCGGTCGAGGAGATCCTGCGCCTGGGCGTTGGCGGCAACGGAGCCAACGCGGTAATACCCCGCTACGCGCACAGCGACATCACCGTCGGCGAGACAGTGATCAGGACCGGAGACGCGGTGATGCTGGCCATCGGCGCGGCCAACTACGACGGCCGGGTATTCCCCGACGGCGACCTGCTCGACTTGGTCCGGCACAAGCCCAAGTCACACCTGGCATTCGGGCACGGCGCCCGGCACTGCATCGGCCGCACACTGGCCCGGATCGAGCTGACCGCGGTGTTCGAGCGGCTGTTCCGCAGACTGCCCAACCTGCGGCTCGCGGTGCCCGAGGAGTCGCTGCGCTGGCAGGAGCACCGAATCACCGGCGGGTTCGATGAACTCCCCGTTACCTTCTAAGTGGCATTGCGCGAGTGAAACACAGCCGTCCACCGTTCATGGTCGACCGCTTCGCCAGAACGATGCCTGGCGTGTCGTCTCTGACGGATCATCTCTGACGGATCACAGCGCGTCGGCGCATCACCGGCCCCCGCCATCCTGAACGTCAGCACCAGCCGTCCCCGGCGGTCGTCCCTCGTCACCTCCGCCTCACCCGGCGCCACCGAAGCCGTCCGCCCGACCGGATGTTTGACGCTCCTTCCCCTCACGCACAGACGTCAGGAGGACAAGGAACCATGACGGACACTTTCAGCGACTACGTCGACTGCACGCCTCTTCTCGACGACCGTGAGGCCCTCGACCGCTTCTACGACGAGCACGGCTACCTCTATCTGCGCGGCGCCCTGGACCGTGAACTCGTCCGGACCGCCGCCGAGCAGATGCTTGAGGGCCTGATCGCACTCGGCCACGCCGCCCCCGGCACCACGCTCGACACCCTCACCATCGAGTCCTTCGAGGCGGTCGACGAAGTGGCGATGCACGACTACGTCAAGTACGACGACCTGTGGAACCACCCCTCGGCCCTGAAGGTCTGGGAGAAGGTCTTCGGCGAGCCCGTCTTCGTCTTCAAGTCGACGACGATCCGCTACTACCCCTCCGCCGCGGGCTCCGCGGAGCCGAGCTTCCTGACCCCGCTGCACCAGGACGGCTTCTACATCGGCCCGAACAAGGACTTCCGCACCGCCTGGGTGCCGCTGCTCGCGACGACCCCCGAGATAGGCGGCGTCGCCGTCGCCGACGGCAGCCACCAGAAGGGCCCGCGCGAGCACGTCGTGACCGAGAACTTCCGCCGCTTCGGCCACGCCGTGCGCGGCATCCCGGCGGAGAAGTTCGGCGCGGACGAGCAACTGCTGTTCTCGCCCATGGAACCGGGCGACGTAATCATCTTCCACGCCTTCATGTGCCACAAGTCCATCCCGAACGTCTCGGTGAACCCGGCCGGCATGCGGATGTCGATGGACACCCGTATCCAGCCCGCCTCCTCGCACCGCGGGTTCAACGCTCTGACCCCCTGGCCGGAGTCCGCGAAGGACCCCTCCAAGGGAGTCATGTCGAAGATCACCGGCACCCCCACCACCACCGAGTGACATTGTTATCCCCGCACCCGCCTCAACCGTCCCCCACAAACGCCTGGGTAGGCAGCGCATGACGAAACACGAGGGCCTCCCCCCTCTGAAGGGGCCCAACGCGACACCCGAGTCCTCGGCCGACACGGAGCCGGCCGCCGCGGGGCTCAGTGGCATCGCCCTCGTGGTGGTGCTCACCGGATACGCCCTGTCCATCGTGGACGCCTCCATCGTCAATGTGGCGCTGACCTCGATCAGTGACGACCTCCACGGCGGCCCCGCCGCACTGGAGCTGGTGGTGTCCGGCTACGGCCTCACCTACGCCCTCGGCCTGGTGCTGGGCGGACGGTTGGGCGACGCCTTCGGCAGACGGCGCCTGTACGCCTACGGGCTCGCGGCGTTCACCGTCACCTCGGCGCTGTGCGGACTCGCCCCGACCATCGAGTTCCTTGTCGCGGCCCGGCTGCTGCAGGGCGCCGCCGGCGCCATGCTCGTACCGCAGGTGCTGGCGACGATCCAGGCGGCCACCGAGGGCCAGGCGCGCGCCCGTGCGATCGGCATGTACGGCGCGACCGCGGCCCTCGGCATGGTCACCGGGCAGATCCTGGGCGGGCTGCTGGTCTCGCTGGACGTCGCCGGGATCGGCTGGCGGTCGGTCTTCGCGATCAATGTGCCGATCGGAGTGGCCGCGCTGCTGGCCGTCCGACGTGTCCCCGCGACCAGGGCCGACACGAAGCCGGGCTTCGATCCGGTGGGTACCGTGCTGTTCGGTGTCACCATGGTCTGTGTGCTGGCCCTGGTCGTGGCGGGCCCCGACCTGGGCTGGCCGCTGTGGCTGTGGTCGCTGCTCGCGGTCGCCGCGGTGGGGGCGCTGGCGCTGGTGCGGGCCGAGCGTGGGCTGGAGGCACGGGGCGGCTCACCGCTGCTGTCCCCGTCGGTGCTCTCCCAGCCGGGGATGCGCAGAGGGCTGGCGGCGATGGTGCCGTTCTCGGCCGGCTTCGGCGCCTTCCTGTTCGTCTACGCGCTGATCGCGCAGGGTCACTTCGGCTTCGGCGGGCTCGCCTCCGGCGGGGTGCTGACGCCGTTCGCTGCGGCGTTCTTCGTGGTGACGCTGTTCACCCCGAGGATCGCGGCGGCCCTGGGCAGCCGGATCGTCACCCTGGGCGCCCTCGTCCAGGGCATGGGCCTGCTGCTGCTGGCACTGGTGCTCCGGCTGGGTTGGCCGCATCCCTCCCTGGCGCTCGTGCTCGTCGGGATCGCCTTCTTCGGCGCAGGCGCGGCGCTGATCGGCCCGACGCTGTTCCGGACGATCCTCGCCGACGTACCCCCCGCGCAGGCCGGCATGGGCAGCGGTGTGCTGGTGACCAGCCAGCAGATGGCGACCGCGCTGGGCGCGACCGTCGGCGGAACCTTCTATCTCTCCCTGGCCAGTTGGCTGTCGACGGTGTCAGCGGCCGTGCTCGTGCTTGCCCTGTTGGCATGTTTCTCGGTGACCGTTCTCGTGATCAGTCTGAAGCTCCCCGACCCCAGCTGACACCCGCGCCCCTCGAACGGCGCGATCTGATCCAGACCTTCTCGTTGGCAACGGCGCGCCGTCCTTCGGCGTACCCGCGCGCAGAAGCGGAGACAGCCAAGTGCATTTACAGACAAGGACAGCCGTGGTGACCGGCGCGGCCAGCGGCATCGGCCTCGCCCTCAGCGCCCGCTTCGCCCGGGCCGGCGCCGGCGTGGTCATGGCGGACGTCGAAGGCGACGCACTGCACCGCCGTACCGCCGAACTCACCGCACAGGGCGCTCAGGTCACCGCAGTGACCGCCGACCTGACCGACCCGGACGCCGTCGAACGGCTCGCGGACACGGCGTTCGACCTGCTCGGCGACATCGACGTGGTGTGCAACAACGCCGGGGTCCTCGGCCCCGTGGGACAGCCCCTGTGGGAGGTGCCGCTGGAGCGGATGCGGCAGGTCTTCGAGGTGAACCACTGGGCGCACGTCCTGGTGGCCCGCGCCTTCGTTCCCCGGCTGCTGGAGCGCGGCCGGCCCGCTCATCTGATCCACACCGCCTCGATGTCCGCCTTCGTCGTCGGCGCCGGCAGCGCCGCCTACGCCGCCTCCAAGCACGCCGACCTCGCGGTCGCCCGCAGTCTGCGCGCCGATCTGCGGGGCACCGGGGTCCGGGTGTCGGTGCTGTGTCCCGGCCGGGTCGACACCCCCATGGTCCAAGGCCTGACGGCCCCGCGCGGCGCGGGCGGCGACACCTCGGTGAGCGCCGAGGACGTCACCGGACTCGTATGGGAAGCCCTCGGCTCCGATCGCTTCTATCTCTTCACCAACTCCGACGCCCCGATGCGGCTGCGCGATCAGTTCGACGACGTATGGCGTCATGTTTCCCTTCCACCCCCTTCCCCCGAGGAGGAGCTGTGGCCCGCGCCGAAAGCGACGACCGCGGCGATGAAACGCTGACCATCGACCTGGAAGCGGTGAGGGAGAAATACCGGCAGGAACGCGACAAGCGCAGCGTCGGTCGCACCTACCAGTTCGCGCGCGGTGACTTCAGCCGCTACGCGCGAGACCCCTACACCGAGCGACAGGAGCGCGAGCCGCTCACCGACGAGGTGGACGTTGCCGTTGTCGGCGCCGGCATCGGCGGCCTACTGACCGGCGCCCATCTGCGCAAGGAGACCGGCCTGAAGCGCATCCGGCTGATCGACGAGGCCGGCGACGTCGGCGGCACCTGGTACTGGAACCGCTTCCCCGGCATCCGGTGCGACGTCGAGAGCTACATCTATATGCCGCTGCTCGAAGAGATCGGCACGATACCCACCGAGAAGTACTCCACCGGGCCCGAGATCTTCGCCCACCTCCAACAGATCGCCCACAAGTACGACCTCTACCGCGACGCCCTCTTCCAGACCACCGTCACCGAGCTGCGCTGGGACGAGGCCGCCATGAAGTGGCTGGTGAGCACCGACCGCGGGGATCTGATCCGAGCCCGGTACGTGGCCATGTCGATCGGTCTGATGCACCGCCCCAAACTCCCCGCGCTGCCGGGTCTGGAGACGTTCGCCGGGCACTCCTTCCACACCAGCCGCTGGGACTTCGACTACACCGGCGGCGACAGCACCGGCGGCCTGACCAAGCTCAAGGACAAGAAGGTCGGCGTCATCGGCACCGGCTCGACGACCATCCAGCTCGCCCCGCACCTCGCCGAGTGGGCCCAGCAACTCGTCCTCTTCCAGCGCACCCCGGCCACGGTCGACGTCCGCGGCAACCGGCCCACCCCGCCCGACTGGGCGGACAGCCTCGAACCGGGCTGGCAGCAGCGCCGGATGGAGAACTTCCACGCGCTGACCTCCGGTATCCCGCAGGACGAGGACCTGGTCCAGGACCGCTGGACCCAGACCACGGCCAAGCTGGCCGCCGCCATCCTGCCCACCGGCGACACCGGGGGCGACCCGAAGGAGCGGGCGCTCGCGGCCGAGCGGGCGGACTTCCTCAAGATGGAGGAGCTGCGCGCCCGCATCGACAGCGTCGTCACCGACCCCGCGACCGCCGCCGCCCTCAAGCCGTACTACCGCGTGTACTGCAAGCGGCCCTGCTTCCACGACGGCTACCTTCAGACCTTCAACAGGCCCAATGTGACCCTGGTCGATACCCAGGGGCAGGGCGTGGAGCGGCTCACCCCGGCCGGGGTGGTCGCCAACGGCCGGGAGTACCCGGTCGACTGCCTGATCTTCGCCACCGGCTACGAGCATGAGTTCTCCGTCCCGTACACGCACCGCGCCGGCTACGACATCGTCGGCCGCGACGGCGTGAAGCTGTCGGAGAAGTGGGCGGACGGGGCACACACTCTGCACGGACTCCAGGTGAACGGCTTCCCTAACTGCTTCATCCTGTCCAAGATCCAAGCCGGCCGGCACGTCAACATCCCCTACATACTGTGCGAGCAGACCCGGCACCTCGCGCACATCGTCAAGTGCGTCGAGGAGCGCGGCCACCAGGTCGTGGAGGCCTCCGAGGCCGGCGAGAAGGAATGGGTCGCAGAAATCCTCCGGCTCGCCGCCAACGACCTCGACTTCCTCGAGAACTGCACGCCCGGCCTCTACAACAACGAGGGCGACCCGAGCGGACTGCCCCGTCTCAACTCCAGCTACGGCGGCGGCTCGGTGGAGTTCGTGAACATCCTCAGGCGCTGGCGCGAGGCGGGCGACCTCGTCGGCCTCGAACTGCGCTGACACCCCACCCTTCTGTGAAAGGCGGCAACGCCCATGGACGTAACGCCGATACCCGGCGCCGCTCTCGGCGCCGTCGTGCACGGCGCCCATGTCACCGGCCATATGGACAAGACCCAGTCAGAGGAGATCTGGGCGGCGCTCGACGCGCATCTCGTACTCGTCTTCCGCGGCCATCAGACCCCCTCCTACAAGGAGTTCCTGGCCTTCGGCCGCCGCTTCGGGTACATCCCGAAGACCGGCCTGACCAGCGGCGCCCACCCCGACCACAACGAGATCCTGATCGTCTCCAACCTGGTCGAGGACGGCCGCAAGATCGGCGTCGGCGACGCCGGGTGGATGGACTGGCACACCGACTACTCCTTCCGCCCCCGCGTCTCGCAGGTCGGTTTCCTGGAGGCCATGGAAGTGCCGGCCTCCGGCGGCGGGCAGACCCTCTTCACCGACATGTACGCCCTGTACGAGTCGCTGTCGCCCGAAGAGCGCCGACGCCTGTACTCCTACCGGGTCCGCCACGCCCTGCGCACCGGGTACGAGGAGACCATCGAGGAGGAGCTTCAGGGCGAGGTGTCCCTCGGCGAGAGCACCGAACAGATCCAGCCCGAGGACGGCACATCCACCATCCACCCGCTGATCGCCCGCAATCCGCGCACCGGCCGCCAGTCGGTCTACGTCAGCACCCTGAACACCAAGCGGATCGTGGACCTCGCCCCCGACGACAGCCGCAAGCTGCTCGATGAACTGCTGTCGCACGCGGGCAAGCCCCAGCACACCTACGCCCACACCTGGCAGCCCGGGGACATCGTCGTATGGGACCAGCTCGGCACCGTCCACGCCAAGCATGCCTTCGACCCGGCCGAACGGCGCATCATGCGCCAGGTCGTCAGCATCTTCGACGACCCGACCGCCCCCTGGCGCGCGGAGGTCGCGGCATGAGCACCGCGCCCGCCTGCCTCAGCCACGGCCGGGTCACGATCACCCCGGCGCTGCGCGCCGCCGTCGACCGGCTCGACCACCGCTCACGTCACCAGGCGGCCTACCACTTCGGCTGGATCACCGTCGGCGGCGCGCCCACCAGCGCCGATGCCGGCAAGGCCGTACGGCCGGCGCTCGCGCTGCTGTCGGCCGAGGCGGTCGGCGCACCGCCGGAGGTCGCCCTGCCCGGCGCCGTCGCCGTGGAGCTCGTGCACAACTTCTCCCTGGTGCACGACGATCTGATGGACGGCGACGAGGAGCGCCGCCACCGGCGCACGGTGTGGAAGCTGTGGGGTCCGTCCAGCGCCATCCTGACCGGTGACGCGATGCTGGCGCTCGCCCAGGAGGTGCTGCTGGACACCGGGCTGCTGACGGCGGCCCCCGCCGCCCGGCTGCTGGCCCGCGCCACCCGGCAGCTGATCCGCGGCCAGGTCCAGGACCTGTCCTTCGAACAGCGCTCGCACGTCACGGTCGAAGAGTGCGTCGACATGGCCGCCGGCAAGACCGGCGCGCTGCTGTCGGCGAGCGCCGCGATCGGCGCCGTCCTCGCCGGGGCACCGGAGGCGACGGTGGACGCGCTGGCGCTCTACGGCGACCAGGTCGGCGTCGCCTTCCAGCTCGTCGACGACGTTCTCGGCATCTGGGGCGACCCGGCCGTCACCGGCAAGTCGGTCCACTCCGATCTGCGCTCCCGCAAGAAGTCCCTGCCGGTGAGCCACGCACTGAACCAGGACGGCCCGCTCAGCGACGAGCTGGCCGCTTGGCTCGCCACCCCCGGCGAACCCGGCGAGGAGGAACTACGACGCGTGGCCGGCCTGATCGAGGGCGCCGGCGGCCGGGACTGGGCGCTGGCCGAGGCCGCCCGGCGGATAGCGCTGGCCGAGGACGCGCTGACCAGTATCACGTTGGACGCCGGCGCGCGGGACGAACTCCTCGCGCTCGGGCGGTTCGTCGTCGACCGCGAGGTCTGAGACCGAGCCGGCCCCGTACCCGTATGCCCCTTTCTGACTTCTGACTCTCCGATCAGCGCACCACCCCCGCCAGGGCACCACCATGCCCACTGCCCCTCCGCAACCCACTCCCAAGGATTCCGTCATGCCCCAGGACATCGACTTCCACATACCCCTGCCGGGGCGGCAGAGCCCGGATCACGCGCGGGCCGACGCCGAGCAGCTCGCCTGGCCGCGGTCGCTCGGGCTGATCAAGTCCGAGGCGGCGGCGACGCGTCATCTGCGCGGCGGCTACGCCGACCTGGCCTCCCGCTTCTACCCGCACGCCACCGGCGCCGACCTGGACCTGGGCGTCGACCTGATGTCGTGGTTCTTCCTCTTCGACGACCTCTTCGACGGGCCGCGCGGCGAGAACCCGGAGGAGACCAAACAGCTCACCGACGCGGTCGTGGCGGCGCTGGACGGCCCCCTCCCCGACACCGCGCCCCCCATCGCCCACGGCTTCGCCGACATCTGGCGGCGCACCAACGAGGGCATGACACCCGCCTGGTGCGCGCGCAGCGCCCGGCACTGGCGCAGCTACTTCGATGGCTACGTCGACGAGGCGGAGAGCCGCTTCTGGGACACGCCGTACAACTCCGCGGCCCAGTACCTGGCCGTGCGCCGGCAGACCATCGGGGTGCAGCCGACGGTCGACCTCGCCGAGCGCGCCGGCCGCTTCGAGGTGCCGCACCGGGTCTTCGACAGCGCCGTGCTCTCCGCGATGCTCCAGATCGCCGTCGACGTCAATCTGCTGCTCAACGACATAGCCTCGCTGGAGAAGGAAGAGGCCCGCGGCGAGCAGAACAACATGGTCATGATCCTGCGCCGGGAGCACGACTGGTCAAAGGACCGCAGCGTCGCCCACATCCAGAGCGAGGTGCGCGCCCGTCTGGAGCAGTACCTCCTGCTGGAATCCTGCCTGCCGCAGGTCGGCGACATCTACCGGCTCGACGAGGCCGAGCGCGAGGCCCTGGAGCGCTACCGCAACGACGCCGTGCGCACGGTGATCCGCGGTTCCTACGACTGGCACCGCTCCTCGGGCCGCTACGACGCCGAGTTCGCGCTCGCCGCCGGTGCCCAGGGCTACCTGGAGGAACTCGGCAACACCGCCCACTAGCAGCACCGCACACCAGCGATACGCCCCCGCGTCCGGCCGTCGCGGCGGCACAGCTGTCAACAGACCGGAACGGCCGTCAACGGATCGATAGAGACGGGAAGTTGAGAATCAGTGACCGAGCAGACCACCTTCTCGGCGGGAGCGGCACCCGGGGCGCTGCCCGTCGTGGGACACGCCCTCCAGATGATGCGTCACCCCGTGAACTTCATGGCCTCGCTGTCGGCCCACGGCGACCTGGTCGAGATCAAGATCGGCCCCGCCACGGCCTACGTCCCGACCCACCCCGAACTGCTGCGGCACGTCCTGACCAACGACCGCATCTTCGACAAGGGCGGCGTCTTCTACGACCGTGCCCGTGACATCGCCGGCAACGGCCTCGTCACCTGCCCGTTCGCCGACCACCGCCGCCAGCGCCGGCTGATGCAGTCGGCGTTCACCCGCGGCCGGCTCAAGCGGTACGCCGAGGCCATGCACGCCGAGATCGAGGACACGGCGTCGCGCTGGCAGGACGGCATGGTCGTCGACGCCTTCCAGGAGATGTACGGCATGGCCCTGCGCACGGTCGGCCGCACCCTGTACTCCACACCCGTCAGCCCCGAGCTGACAGCGAAGGTGGAACGTTCCTTCGACGTCGTGCTCAACGGCCTGTTCCGGCAGATGTTCCTGCCGGCCTCGATCCGCCGGCTGCCCCTGCCGTCCCAGCGCCGCTACAAGAGCAACCTGAACTTCCTGCACGAGACCACCCAGCAGCTCATCGACGACTACCGCAGCTCCGACACCGAGCGCGACGACCTGCTCGCCGCCCTGATCGCGTCCCGCGACGACGACGGCGGCCGACTCGGCGACAAGGAGATCCACGACCAGGTCATCACCGTCATGGCGGCCGGCACCGAGACCGTCGCCTCCACCCTCACCTGGGTCTTCTATCTCCTCTCCCAGCACCCGGAGATCGAGGCCGCTCTCTACGACGAGATCGACACCGTCCTCGACGGCCGCGCCCCGCAGTGGGACGACCTGCCGAACCTCTCCCTGGCCGACCGGATCATCTCCGAGACGCTGCGACTGCACCCGCCGGCCTGGCTGTTCACCCGCCTCACCACCTCCCCGACCGAACTCGCGGGCCGTCAGCTGCCCACCGGCTCCACCGTCGTCTTCAGCCCCGCCGCGGTCGCCCAGTACGAGGACGCCTTCGACAACCCCAAGAAGTTCGCCCCCGACCGCTGGCTCCCGGACCGTATCGCGCCGGCCTCCCGCCACGCCTACGTGCCGTTCGGCACCGGCGCCCGCAAGTGCATCGGCGACCTCTACGCACGCACCGAGGCCACCCTGGGGCTCGCCACCATCCTCGGCCGCTGGCGGGTCACCTGCGAGCCCGGCATGGACATCCGCCCGGTCCCGCTGGCCACCGTCTACCACCCGCGCCGGCTGCGCCTGAGGCTGGACGCACGCACCCCGCGCCGGACGACCTCCGCCTTCCCCGCACCAGCCGGGGGTGACGCGACGTGAGCGAAGGGAACGTCGTCCTGGCCCAGCCGCGCGGCTTCTGCGCGGGCGTACGGCGCGCCATGGGGAAGCATGCGAGGCTCAGCACGCCCATGGCGCACTCGGCAGCTGAGACCAGGGCGGCGCACGAGTCGGGCGTACGTAGGGCGGGGTCGGGCACAGTGCGCGCGGCGAGGTGGTCGGCCAGCTCCTCGCCCAGTTCCCCGAGCCCGCGCCGCAGCGGCATGTCGCCGTAGCGCATTTCGTGCCACCGGTCGAAGGCCCGACCCCACATATCCTCAAGGGCCTGCTCGATCCGCTGTTCTGCGACTGCGTGACGCGTCACTTCCTTGATCGTCATGCCTGCCATCGTGGCAGTGCCACCGACAGCGCGGTCCCACGTGCCTCCCCGGCCACGTATCAGGGCGGGAACAATTCTGCTGTCGAGCGAGCGTCCGCGAAGCGGTTCGGCCAAACCATCCACGCACATGCCTCACGTGCCTACATGTCTCAGTAGCCGCCTGACCTGCCGAGGACCCAGCTCTGACCAGCGCGCTCAACCTCCGGTGAGAAAGAAGCCCGTCGGTCAAGGCTCAGTGAGAACACTCAGTCTTTCGCTGCGACAGATCCAGGGCAACCGCCTAGGAGAAGCCGACAACAGCGCTCAGACAGGCCTACTCAACCGCTCAGGAGCCAAGTGAAGCGCTCGGTCTCACAACATCACCATGCGGGTGAATCGTCTGTGCACTCATGCTGCCCTTCCATTTCGCCGTCGCCTACGCCGTCAACGCCCGCATGGTGGTGCTCTCCGAGCGCGAGGCGAGCATCAAGCCGGAGCTGCTGCTCGCGCCGACCGTGCTCATCCAGTGCCAGTTCTTCGGCTGGCCGTGGTCACGCGCGCGTCACGCCTTCGCCGACCGCCGAACCTTTGCTGAGGCCCTTGCTCGCATCAACGGAGAGCCCACCGCACCATAGGGGCGATCAGGCAAGCCGGGCCCAGGACGTTGGGCCTGTCGGCGAGATGAGTGTGGGGCCTGTCAGATACAGGCGCCCCATATACCCGCCGGTCGGAGGTACCGGCAGACCTTCCCGCTCAACGTCGAACCAATCGGATCGCAGCAGGTCCAGGTCGATATGGTGTCCCCGGCTGTGGGCAGCCGGGGACACCGTTTCGCGTTCAGCGTGTCGGCGCGCGCCACCAAGGCGGGCTACCGCACACAGGGAGATTCGCTCGACGTGTTCGCACCGGCCTGGCGGCCCGGCACGGACTACGTGGCCCTGGGGATCCTGCTGGCCGAGGACTCCACTCTGCGGCGCGACTGATGCGGCTGAGGTCGAGCAGGTACCGTTCCTTAGGACTGAGCGAGCCCACTCAGCCGCACGCCCCGAACGGTCTTGGGCGCACCGGTCCCCGACGTGCTCGCCCCCAGGGCAGCGACACGGATCCTGCCCGTGGTCAGATCCCGGGAGGCTGGCTCCCTCACGACCTGGCCATATGGGACTGTCGGAGAGCGCGGCCGTGGACACGGGCAAGGTGGACATGTACGACGGCTCCGCCCGCCTGCTGAAAGGCGAGTGATCATGCCCCGCGCTCCGCGGCGAGGGGGAGACGCGGCTAGACGCCATGCCGGCACCATCCGCGTCGCGCCGTTCCAGGTCCCCCGCCGCTGTGCCAGGCTGAGGAAGAGGTCGTCGAACCGGGCCGCGCACACACCGACTTACGACCGACCCGACCCGACCTGCCGTCAACCAACCCGCGCCACCAGAATCAACGGTCAACGCTCTGTCACTGTTTGGTCGTCGGCAGGATGTGTGGTGGTCTCGGACGTTGCGGTGAAGGAGTGCACGAGGGGGCGGTCGTCTCCTTGGCGGGTGGCCATGAGGATCCGGCTCACGTGCGGAGGTCCGTCGAGTTCGAGCCTCCGGGCGCCTGGTGGGAGCGGTGTCGTGACGCTGTGGGGAGCGATGGTGACGCCGAGGCCGACGGCGACGAGCATGATGATGGTGTGCCAGTGTGAGCACTCCTGCGCGACCTGGACGTCGATACCGGCGTCTCGCATCGGCTGCGTGTTCATGTCGAACGCGTGAGGTCCCGCTGACCGTGGAAAAAGGATCAGCGGGTCGGCCGCCAGCGCCGTCGCTGCCACATGGTCACCCTGCGCGGCAGGGTGCTCGGCCGGAACGACGGCGACGAACCGTTCCGTTGCCAGCGGGGACAGGGTGATGCCGTCCCGCTCCTCGGCGTCCCGGACGATCCTGACGTCGGCCGTGCCCCGCTCCAGAGCGGTCAGCACATCGACGGTGAAGCCGTCATGGAGTTTGACCTGGACGTCCGGGCGGATGCGGGAGAGCGCGCGGAGCCGTTCGCTCACGATCGCGGCGGCCGAGGTGATGAAGTGGCCAGCCTGTGCAGGATCCGCGCGGTAGGTGATCCCTGGTCGGCCGTGATCAGGACGACTTCCTGGTCGTCCTCGGGAACAAGCAGGACGTCGCAGTTCAACCGCAGCGGGCCGGTCTCCGGGTGGTCGAGGGTCTTGGTGCGGTGCCCGGGGGCGTGGACCGGACGCGTCGCCCAGATCTGCCGAAACTCCTCGCTGCCGGCGTGCAGTTCGGCTAGCAGGGCGGTCAACAGCGGGTCGTGCGGGTAGCGGTCGGCGGCCCGGCGCAAACGTGCCACCACTATGTGCCCGGACTCCTCAGCGTTGGAGCTCTCGTGCATCCGCCCTTGGCCCAGGAAGCGGTGCCGGGCCAGGTTCGTCATACCGCCTCCAAGGTCGCCGCCGAGCAGTGCCTGGGCCAGAGGATTCCAGGCGACGACGCCGTACGCCGCGTCAGTGACGATGGCGCCGGTCTCCGGCAACCGCTCCAGCATCCGGGCCACATGCGGGCGTATCCGCCGCATGGCGCTGATGCCGGGCGGCGGGCTTGATCCCGCCAGGCGGAACAGGTGGCTGCGCTCCGCCAGCGTGAGCCGCAGCGCCTGGGCCAGCGCGTCCAGGATCCGGGCCGATGGCCGCGGTCCCCGGGCCTGCTCCAGCCGCGTGTAGTAGTCGACCGACATATGGGCGAGCTCCGCCACCTCTTCGCGCCGCAGGCCCGGTGTGCGGCGAGCGGTACCCGTCTCCGTCAGGCCGATCTCGTGCGGACGCAGACTTGCCCGGCGGTCCCGCAGGTAGTGGGCCAGCTCCTGCCGTGTCATACCGCCTCCTCCCCCTGCCTGGTACAGGCTGTCCCTGGCAGGGCGCCCACAACCAGGGAACCGTAGTCGTCATGAATGAACGCACAGCTCTGGTCACTGGTGCCAACAAGGGCATCGGCAAGCATATTGCCCGGCTCCTCGCCGCCGAGGGCCTCACCGTGTACGTGGGCGCCCGCGACGCCGGTCGCGGGCAGCGGGCCGTCGAGGAGATCGGTGCCGGCACCCGCCTGCTGATCCTCGACGTGAGTGATCCTGACGGCATTGTGAAGGCCGCAGCTCAGGTGGACCGCCTGGACGTACTGGTCAACAACGCCGGGGTCGCACTGTCACTCGCCCCGCCGGCCGAAACAGACGTCGAGGAGTTCCGGCGCACGTACGAGACCAACGTGTTCGGGGCGTTGGCGGTGACCAATGCCTTCCTGCCCGCCCTGCGCCGGTCGCCGCACCCGCGCATCGTCAACATCTCCAGCGGTACAGCATCGCTGACCTGGAGCACGAACCCCAACCCGCAGTTCACCCCGGGAAGCGGTGGCGCCGCCGCCTACCGGTCGTCCAAGGCCGCCCTCAACGCCCTCACCGTCTTTTACGCCCAGACGCTGGCTGAGGACGGCTTCAAGGTCAACGCGCTCGCCCCCGGCGCGCGGGCCACCGATCTCACCCCTCGGGCCGCTGCTCTCGGCGGCGACCCGGCCGAGGCCGCTCAGGGTGCCCTTCGCCTGGCTCTGCTCTCGGACGACGGCCCCAACGGTGGCTTCTTCTCCTGGGACGGAACGCTCGTGCCCTGGTGAGCACGCTGGCATCCGGAACCGCTGGGCGGGGCGCCTTCACTCCGTGCGGCACAGCCACCGTCGACCAGGTGGAGGCCGCTGAAGACGCCGCGCGGAGGGACAGCAGTGGGCCGAGCACCTGCGCATGCAGCCCGAGGATCTGTCCCAGGACGGGCCGATGGGCCTGCGCGGCGTCGCGGAGAACGGGGTGCCCGGACAGGAGCGGCGCGTGAGGATCATCTTGATCGCCAAGTTCTACGAGTCTCCCCCGCCGAGCCGGTCGCCGGGTGACCGGGCCGGGCGAGCCCGGTCAGTGGCGGGGGCGCCGGCGCATGAAGATGCACTCGCTGTCTTCTAACCGGGGCGGCAACATGTAGCGCCCACACCCGATGAACCCTCCCGGCCGGAGCCTGGTGCGCGCAACCACCAGGCCCCGGCCGGGGCCGTCCTGGCCCTCGGCGGCACGGTGACCTGGGACGGCACCGACCTCGCCGAGGCGGACCCGCACAGCGTGTGGTCCCGGGTCGGCCTGGTCCCGCAGGACTTCACCCGCTGGCCCATGGACCTGCGCGCCAACATCCACCTCGGCCAGCCCCGCACCGCCGACGACGCCCTGCTGCTGGACGCCGCCGCAGCAGCGGCGGGGGCGGACAGCGTCATCGCGAAGGTCCCGTACGGCCTCGACACTCTCGTAGCCAGCTCGAACTGGGACGGTACCGATCTGTCCGGCGGACACCGCCAGCCTGAGCAGGTCGCCCCAGTGGTCGGCGACCAGGTCCAGATTGGCCTTCTTCGTCAGCAGCGGCCCTGTGCTCGGGAAGCGCTCGGTGTAGTCGGCCTTGCTGCCCATCCGGTACAGGGTGATCTTGCCCAGGTCGCGGATGCGGGGCGAGAGCTGCTTGCCGACCAGGTCGAACAGGCCGAAGTTGACCAGGGTCACGCCGTGCGTATCGGCCGCGTGCTCGGTGATCGGCAGGTCCGTGGCGTTGCCGAGGATCTCGTCCAGCACGTAGTAGGCCTCGCGGTGCGTGGCCACGATGACCGTGCTGCCGAACGTCGAGTGCTGGTCGGAGACGTGGGTGTAGGTGGAGATGCCCTCCGAGACGAAGTACTTGTTCAGATGCCGAGCGGTGACCGACTTGCCCCGCGTCGGGAACCTCTGCCCGTCCGAGGAGGACAGCGTGCCGGAGCCGAACATGGCCGTCATCGGCAGCCGGTGGTGGTAGTTGACCAGAACGATGTTCGCCTCGCGCAGCGTCTCCTCGCGGATGTACCACTCCGCGGTCCACGCCAGCACGTCGTACGGAATGCCGCACGAGGCGGCCATCCCGTGCAGTCCGACGTTCGTGGAGAGCCCGATCAGGCAGGCGATCAAGTTCCTCTTGAGCTGCGGAGAGCGGGCCTGCTTGCCGCCAGCATGGACGAAGCAGTCCAGGAACCCGGTGTGCCGGTCCATCTCCACCAACAAAGAGGCGATCGGCACGTTCGGCAGCATCTTCTCCAGCTCGCCGTCCCAAGAATGAACTCGATCATGGAGCGCTGGATACAGACCTGTCGCCGCGAGCTCCTGGACCGGACATTGATCTGGAACCAGCGACACCTCCTCCACACCCTGCGTGAGTTCGAGCAGTTCTACAACGCACACCGACCACACCAAGGCATCGCGAACGCCAGGCCACTGCACCCCTCGCCCCCGCCGATCGACAACCCCGACGTGTTGGCCCGCCTCGACCGACACGATCGCCTCGGAGGCATCCTCCACGAATACCAACATGCGGAGTGACCTGCACTGATGAGATTTCCGGCAAGAGCAGAGCTGCAGCGACGCATTTATGAACGGCACAGGCTCTTCCGCAGATCCCGGTGCAGTCCGAATCGAATGTCGTCAATCTCCGCGGCCGTGCTCACTTGGAGCGGCAATGCTGAAAGAGCTCATTGACTCAGCCGCCGCTCTTGCGGCGGAACGACCGCTGGCTCGCAGCCGGGCCGTTCGTCCTACGGACCTTCGACGCCTCGACGTTCGCAGGGAGGTCAGCGGCGTCCGCCTGCGCACCGCGTTTGCGCGCCAGGGCCTCCCGGAACTTGCGTTTCAGGTCGTAGTGGCCGTCGCTGTCGGGCACCAGAGCGGACGTCTCGGGGTCGGTCGGCTCCGAACCTTCTTGGGATGCAGATTCTGCGGTCATGGCGACCTCCTGGGTTCGGGCAGTGGGAAGCACAGCTTGTCATACCAGGCACACCACGTGGGCGTTCACCTCCTAGGTGTAGGCACAGGAGGGTTTCGGGCCGGGCTGGAGGTTCTCCGTTCCGGGATCGGAAGTATTCGATGAGCAGGGCAGCGGCTCTCAGCCGCCGCGACGCACCCGGGCCGCCTTGCGGGCTTCGGCGAGCTTGCGGGCCTCGCCGGCCTTTCGGGACTTGCCGCCGGCGCCGCGGGAGGTGTCCTTGCTGGTACCCAGGCCGCGGAAGGGAGCGTTGGTGCTCTTGGGCCGGGGCGCGGCGGGCCCGCCGTCGAGCGGGATGCCGGAGGGGGCCTTGGCCCCGGTGATCCGGCTCAGCTCCGCCTCGCCTGAGCGTACCTTGGTGATGGTCGGCTCGATGCCGGCCTCTGCCATCAGCCGGCTCATCTCGCGGCGCTGGCCCGCCGGCACCAACGTGACGACGCTGCCGGACTCACCGGCCCGGGCGGTACGGCCCGCGCGGTGCACATAGTCCTTGGGGTCGGTGGGCGGGTCGACGTTGACCACGAGATCGAGGTCGTCGACGTGCAGGCCACGGGCCGCGACATTGGTCGCCACCAGGACGGTGAGCTGGCCGTTCTTGAACTGCGCCAGGGTCCGTGTGCGCTGCGGCTGGGACTTGCCGCTGTGCAGGGCCGCGGCGTGCACTCCGCTGGCTCGCAGATGCCGGGTGAGCTGGTCGACCGCGTGCTTGGTGTCCAGGAACAGCAGTACGCGGCCGTCGCGGGCGGCGATCTCCGTGGTGACGGCGTACCGGTCGGGGCCGTGGACGACCAGAACATGGTGGTCCATCGTCGTGACCGCGCCCGCGGACGAGTCGACCGAGTGGACGACGGGGTCGTGGAGGTAACGGCGGACCAGGTGGTCGACGTCGCGGTCCAAAGTGGCCGAGAACAGCATCCGCTGACCGTCCGGATGTACCTCGTCGAGCACCTCGGTCACCTGCGGCAGGAAGCCCATGTCGCACATCTGGTCGGCCTCGTCGAGGACGGTGATCCCTACCCGCCCCAGGCGGCAGGCCCTGCGCTCGATGAGGTCGTGCAGACGGCCGGGGGTGGCGACGACCACCTCGGCTCCATGGCGCAGCGCAGCGGCCTGCCGGCCGATCGACATGCCGCCGACGACCGTGGCCATCCGCAGCCGCAGTGCCTCCGCGTACGGCGCAAGCGCCTCGGTGACCTGTTGAGCCAGCTCTCGGGTAGGCACCAGGATCAGAGCCAGGGGCTGCTTCGGTTCCGCGCGCCGCCCAGCCGTCCGTGCGAGCAGCGGTAGGCCGAAAGCGAGCGTCTTGCCCGATCCGGTGCGCCCGCGCCCCAGGACATCGCGTCCCGCGAGGGCGTTGGGCAGCGTGGCTGCCTGGATCGGGAAGGGCTCGCGCACACCGAGTTCGCTGAGCGTTCGCAGCACCGCGGCTGGTAGTTCCAGGCCGGCGAAGGAAGCTACCGGGGGCAGCGTTGGCGCAGTGGCCATGAGCGGGGCGAGATCGCTGTGCGAGGTGCCGGGGAGGTCAGGATGATTCATGAAGAGCCTTCCGCATGCGAACGTACCGAGGAAGGCCCGGTAGGAATGGGCAGTTGACGAACAAGAGAAACCGGACAGGCAGGATCGCCAACCGTCACGAGCAAAACCATGAGGCTAACACAAAGTGAAAGCCCCGCGGGCCTTGACTCTTGATCTTGGACACACGAGACACTGGATCCTGAGGATCTGAGAACGGTGAAGGGTGTCAATATCGCGATCAGGCTGCTGAGCTGGTGTTTCTTGTGGATGGAGAAGTCGTTGGGGTGGCGTGGTGTGGTACTCGTTGAGCAGGCCGCCGAGTAGCTGTCGCCGTCGGACTACGGCAGCGGGCAAGGGGATGACGCTCGGGTGGTCGTCCGGGGCTCGTAGGTCGAGGCTGCGGTGGGCCCGTCCGGTGTTGCAGTGCTCGGTGTACGTGGTGAGGACGGTACGGAGGTGTCGTTCGCCGGTGATGAGGAGGCGGTCGGTGCATTCGGCTCGGGCTGTGCGTATCCATCGTTCCGCGAATGCGTGTGACCGGGGGCTTTGCGGCGGGGTCGGGATGACGGCTGTGCCGTTGTCGGCGAAGACGGCGTCGAAGGCGGCGGTGGACTTGCTGTCCCGGTCACGGATGAGGAACCGGAAGCACACCGCCCTGTCTCCGAGGTCCATGAGCAGGTTCCGGGCGAGTTGGGTGACCCATGCGTCCGTCGGGTGGGCGGTGACGCCCAGAACGTGGACGCGCCGGGTGGCAATCTCCATGACGAAGGAAACGTAGAGGCGCTTGAGGAAGACGGTCTCCACATGCATGAAGTCACAGGCGAGCAGGGTGTGGGCTTGAGCGCGGAGGAACGAGCGCCAGGTCTGCTGGGATGCACGCTGCGGTGCGGGCGGCAGACCAGAACGGCGCAGAACGCGCCGGACCGTGGCGGCGGCGGCCCGATGACCAAGCCGAAGCAGCGCACCCTGGATCCTGACGTACCCCCAGGTCGGGTTCTCTCGCGCCAGCCGCTGGATGAGCACGACCGTCTCTTCCGGCAACAGTGGACGACCGGGTCTGACCGGTACTTGGCGCCACTTCCAGCGCACCAGACGACGGTGCCAGGTCAGCAGCGTGCCCGGGGCGAGCAGCCGGTGACGACGCAAGGCGGTCGGTAGCCCGCGGGCGAGAGCGGAGAGCACGGCACGATCAGCCCATGAGAGCCGCGGACGCTTGATCTGCCGGCGCAGCACAGCGACCTCATGACGAAGGGCAAGGGTCTCGGCGTTGTTCGCGGCGGTCGACCGGCCTAACAGCAGGAAGCAGCCCAGCGGGCGGCAGAAGATCAGGTAGAGCAGTCGCAGACCCACAATCACTGATCATGCCCACACTCAGGCGATCGCAAAGCCCCAGGTCAACCACCGCACGGCACTAAAGACACCCTTCAGGGGTATAGAGGTGGCCGGCGAGGAGGCGCGCTCAACTCGCCTGACACGATGGAGGCCTTGGCTGGCGCACTCGTGGGCTTCCACGGGGTGGCGAGTCCGCAGCTGGCAGCGCTGCAACTGACCGACGTTCGTGATGGTCGCCTCTACCTGCAAGACCGCAGGTTCCCGCTTGCCGGCCCCGTCCTGACGCGCTTGGTCACATACCTCGGCCACCGGACAAAGACCTGGCCCACGACCCGTAGCACCCACCTCTTCACCAACCGCAAGGCCGCTCCGCGAACCACACCGGTCAGCCGCAACTTCCCTTGGGTCGCAGCTCTGTTGAAGCCACAGGCGCTGCGCGAGGACCGCATCCTCCGAGAGATCCATGCCACGGGCGGCGACGTCCGGCGTATCTGCGACCTATTCGGCCTCTCGATCACTGCCGCGCTCCGATATGCCAACACGCTCGAGCACCCGTCTTGACCGGTGGCCCCGCCGAGAACCCGAGCGCCAGCGGGGCGAGCTAGCGCGAGTACCTGTTGGCTGCCGCAAGCAACCCCTGGCATCGTGTGTCCCATGGGTGAACTGGTTGACCGCGTCGACGAGCAGGACCAGGTTCTGGGAGTCGTTGACCGAGCCGAAGCGATTCGCAAGGGCTGGCTGCACCGCATCGCCACGATCGTGTGCCGCGACGAAGACGGACGGTTCCTTGTCCACCGCCGCCCCGACGGTTCGTCCCGCTTCCCAGGTCAGTACAACTGGATGCTCGGCGGTGCCGCTGATGTCGGCGAGTCGTACGAAGAGGCGGCAGCCCGGGAACTGTCGGAGGAACTGGGCGTTCATGCCGCCCCGCGCTTTGTGCTCAAATTCCTTTGCGCGGGCGTGATCAGCCCCTACTGGCTCGGACTGCACGAGGTTGTCATCACGACGCCCATCCGGCCGAGTGTCGAGGAAGTTGCCTGGCACGACTGGCTCACCGAGCCGGAGCTCGAATCCCTCGTACAACAGCAGGAGTTCGTCCCGGATGCGCGCGAGGCATTCGATTGGTACCGCAACCCGAGTCGGGCGGACCGGCGACCCTTGAGTTAGGGTCCTCATCGGCCTATCAACCTTCGGTTCATAGGGATCAGCACGTCAGTATTCGTGAACTCACTGACTTTTTTGAGCATGTTGACAACGGTAAGTGTCGGAGATGACTCGTGGTTCGTGCCGATCCGCCGTTGGAACAGGAACGGCATGGGCGCGCTGCTGCGGCGCTCGTGAGGGACGTAGCGCGGCAGCAGCGGGATCGTACGGCCGTCCCGCGTGTGGCGCCGGATGATGGACGCGATGACGCCGAACAAGTCTGCAGACATGGAGACGATCTGCTTCCCGGTCACATTTGGACGGTGCGGCCACGAGTAGGGCAATGACTTCCCCACCTGGCCGCTGGTACTGCCGGATGCTGAGATGAGTGAGAGCGCAGACGCAGCCACAGGCCAACCAGCAGACACACCTTGCCAGAGACAATCGGGACGAAGGCCAGGATCACGATTGCCGTATCCATCCGGTTCCCCTCACGAAAGGCCGGGCCACCGCAACCCGGCACAAGTTGAGAGGCCCAACCCACCGTCACCGTGTAACGGCAACACCAGATTTGTCGCAACACCCTGGCCAGCAGCTCGTCACTTCGCGCACCACAGGCCAGGCACGGCCCGGCCATCCCGCTGACCTTCCAGCCCAAGAACGACCGGGCCGAAGCCCTGCCCCCTGCGAAGACCCTCTACGGCCAGCCCAGGGCAGCCGCTTGGCACACTATTTCCTACGACGAGCGCACCCGCCGACTGTCTCGCTACAGCGCCACAGAGCCCGATAGGGCGCTCACGCCCTGGGAGTGCCCCGTCTACTGGCGGACGCCAAGGGGCATTACTTCGCCTTGACACGGCAGGCACGGTGCGACCGGAACACCCGAGCACCGACTGCCTGCAGAAACACGCCGACCGAGGCCCTTAAGCCCGCAGCTTCCCCCTGTCGCACAGGGAGCACGAGATCGTGCTCCCACCCCGAAAGGGGGTCGAGAGCCGACAAGGGGTTCTTATGCCCCTCGATGCAGAGAGCGTCCGAATCGATCGGGTGATCCCAGGGGCCTGTGGTTGACGACGGCGCGTGGGGGCGCGGTACGGCGCGGTAGGTCTACCGGATCGGGTGACGGACGAATCGGGCAGCGTTGATACGTCTGCGAGTTGGGAGCATGAGGGCTCCCCATTGCTCCCAGTCCGGACATGGTTAAGGCCGCTTCCGCTACCCGCGGAAACGGCCTCCGACCTGCGCTGATGCTGGTCGGGACGACAGGATTTGAACCTGCGACCCCTTGACCCCCAGCTGCGACTACTCTCCGCAACCAGTCGCACCATGCTGTAGCAACCCGTTCAGGGTCATACGCCGCCACACGAAGCCCAAGAGGTACGCACCCCGCACACTACGCGCCAGCCGGCGTCGCCGGGACGCAGTCGGGCGACGTATCCCTCCTTCGAGTGACGCGGACCACGGTCCGGCGACTTTGGCCGCGTGGACCCGAGCTCCCCTCCCCCATCCATGGGAGCCGGTGCGGGGCATCCCAGCCGAGGCCAACCCTCAGCATGCGCTTTCATGTCGACCGCGCGACACCTGCGCCAGCACCGGCGATAAGGGATTTGTTATCATTGTGAGGGTGCCCAGGCACTCAGGGAGGACATGATGGCCAAGATCACCATTGAGATCGACGAGGAGCGCCTCACCGAGGCCAAGCAACTCCTGCACACCGAGGATGACGCCGAGGCCGTGGCCAAGGCAGTGGATATTGCGGTCGGTGCGATCTACCAGCGTCGCGCGGCCCGGCAGCGGCTGAGCGAGCTCGCGGGTGAGGGCGGCGCCTTCGGCGAGGCCCGCCCGGCGTGAGCGCGTCCTTTCTGATCGACACCAGCGCCTGCAACCGCCTGTTCCGCACCCCCGCCGTGGAACGATACTGGGCCACCGTCCTGGACGAGGGCCGCGTGCGCGTGTGCGAGATCACCGAACTCGAACTGGTCCGCGCCACCGTCGGCCGCGACGAGCGGGCCGTGCTGGAACGCTACCTCCACGACGCCTTCGGCTGGACCCCCGTACCCGACCGTGCACTCACCCGGGCCCGGCAGGTGCAAGACCTCCTCGTCGCCACAAGCTGGCACCAGGGACCAGGCGACCTGATGACCGCCGCCACCGCAGAACTATGCGGACTGACCTTGCTGCACTACGACGCGGACACCGAAACCATCGCCAAAGTGACCGGACAACCCCACCAGTGGATCGCCCCACGCGGCAGCCTCGACTGACAAGGACAACGGCCACCATGGACCACGCCACACACCCGGCCAAGCACACCGACGCGGCACCGCCTGAGAAAACCACCACCCACGCCTGGGGGGCATTCCTGAAAAAGGCCCGGCGCAGCCGGGGGATGAGCCAGCGGGCACTGGCGCGGGAACTGGGAGTCAGCCAAGCCCGGATCGCGCAGATCGAAAACGGAGCCAGCACCCCGCAGATCGATACCATGGCCGCTTACATCACCGCCCTCGGCGGCGAGCTGACCCTGCGAGCCGACTTCCACGACCACGTCACCCAGACCACATGGCCCGAACAACACCCCACAGAAAGCTGACCCGCACACAGGCAGGCTTCACGTGACGGTGGCACTCTCCACACCAACGGCCCTCGCACCCGTTGCCCCATTTGATCGACGATCCAGAGAAGTCAGCCCTCGGCATTGCCGGTGCCGATAAATCATCCGTGCGGTTCACGCCGCTCGTTGGTACTCGTGGAGGGTTCCGCCGAGTCGGTCTCGTCGGCCGACTTCCAGGTGAGCGAGCTGGGCTTGTTGGGTGATGGGTGTCGGTAGCGGGCGGCAGGGGGCGGCTTGTTCCAGGGCTCTGTGCGGGCGGTGCTCGTTGCAGAAGGAAGCACTTGGACGAATGCAAGGAGAGCCGAAGATCCGTGATCAGCTCCCGACCTGCGTGGATGATTTATCGGCACCCGCAGAGTTCGCCCAGCACTGTGTCCTCGTCGAACGGCCTCAGGGCGGGCGTGCGGACCACCGCCGTGTCCACACGGTGTACCGTCGGCCGCTCGTCCGGCTGAAGGGCTTGCATCGTCATCAGGCCCGCCGGAGACCAGCACCACGTCGGATCCGCCGCGCGGCACGGCCGCCCTTCCGAGCTGGAAGGTGTAGTCGCACTCGTCCAGCACGACCGGTACCTTGCCGCGCAGCAGCCGCAGGTAGGTGGTGTCCTCCCGAGCGGCGACCTGTGCGTCGGTCGCGTCGCAGGGGTCCACGATCGTCAGACCCGGCATCCCGCGCAGGGCGTAGGGACCGCTTCTTCGGGCTCCCGAAATCTTGGCCGCGGTCGCTTTCACGTGGCCCCGTCACACCGATCGGGCACGCGAACTCCGCATTGACGAACAACTCACCGAACCGGTCACGGACCGCTACCGGCAGCGGCACCTCACGCCCCGAATACTTCGCCCGCACCGCCCGCACAACCTCCACCACCGGCTACGGCTCCCTCAACACCCCCAGGACCGGATCCGCACCACGACAGCGCGATGGAGCGCGCCAGGAGCGGGGCTACTCCCAGACCACGACGTTGCGCCGCACCGGCACTCCCGAGGGGTCGGTGGCGAACAGTTCGGGTGAGTGGGTGCGGATGCGCTCGATGTCACTGAAGACCGCTCGCAGATGGGTGCGCATGGAGATGCGGGCGAGCGCAGTGTTCCCGCCGACGACCGCGTCGAAGATCTCGTGGTGCTGGGCGATGAAGATGGCAGGGGACACGTTCTCGTGGAGGCCGAGGCGCCGTGCCCGGTCCAGATGCCCCTTGGCCGCGGCGACCGTGGACCAGACGTTTCCATGACCGCTCAACCGCATCAGGCCCTGGTGAAAGGCCTCGTCCAGCTCGAAGAACTCCTCAAGGCCGAGGTCCGCGCGCTGCTGGCGTTTCAAGTTGTCCCGCAATTCCTCGACGACCACGGGGTCGAGCCGCGGGGGCAGATTGTCCAATGAGGCGAGTTCGACGGCCTCCCGAAGGAACTGCGCGTCCGCGACCTGCGCCGGGTCCACCCGGGACACGAAGGACCCGATCTTCGGGAAAACCTGCACCAGGCCCTCCTGGGCCAGCATGATCAGGCTCTCCCGCACCGGGGTGCGGCTCACGCCCAGGGACGCCGCGAGTTCGTTCTCCGACAGGGCGGCGCCCGGGGCGAGTTCGAGGGTCAGGACCATGTGACGCAGCTTGAGGTAGATAGCGCGCCGACTCGTCCGACGGCGATTCGATTGAGCCATGCGCCCATCGTACGTATCGGTGGAGCGCACCCGGCGGGGGTCGGTGAGCTGTGGCCCGGCTTTGGGCCACACGTAAAAACGCGGTGACGACAGTATTGCCGCACAGCACGACAGATGCTTGTATACAAGCACTGCGCGACAGAACTGCCCGACCGCGTGGCGGACGCTTGGTCGGCAGCCGTGTCCCACTCCGCCGCAAGGAGAGCCCTCCGTGAGCAAGATCGAACGTGTCGACGTATTCGTCGCCTCCCCCGGGCGTACCTTCGTCACGCTGCGCATCATCACCTCGGACGGGGTGACCGGACTCGGTGACGCCACGCTCAACGGCCGTGAGCTGTCCGTGGCGAGTTATCTGCGCGACCACGTGGTCCCGCTGCTGATCGGCAAGGATCCTGCCCGCATCGAGGACATGTGGCAGTACCTGTACAAGGGCGCGTACTGGCGTCGCGGGCCCGTCACCATGACGGCCATCTCCGCCGTCGACACCGCGCTGTGGGACATCAAGGGGAAGACCGCCCAGCTGCCCGTCTACCAGCTCCTCGGCGGACGGTCCCGCGACGGCGTACTGGTGTACTCGCACGCCAGCGGCGCCGACGTGGCCTCGCTGCTCGACGACGTCGAGCGCTATCTGGAGCTGGGCTACAAGGCGGTGCGAGCGCAGGCCGCGGTGCCCGATGTCGGCGGCACGTACGGGGTCCGCAAGGGCAAGGTCTATGAGCCGGCCGCGACCGATCTGCCCGACGAGCAGCCCTGGGACACCGATGCCTACCTCGGCTTCGCGCCCACCTATCTGGAGGCGGTGCGGGAGCGCTTCGGCTTCGGCTTCCACCTCCTGCACGACGTCCATCACCGGCTGACCCCCCTCGAGGCGGCCCGGTTCGGCAAGAGCGTCGAGGGCTGCCGGCTGTTCTGGATGGAGGACCCGACTCCGGCGGAGAACCAGGAGGCGTTCCGGCTCATCCGCCGGCACACCACGACCCCCATCGCGGTCGGCGAGGTGATGAACTCCATCTGGGACGTCCAGCACCTGATCACCGAGCAGCTCATCGACTATGTACGCACCACCGTCGTCCACGCGGGTGGCATCACCCACCTGCGGCGGATCTTCGACCTCGCGGCGCTCTACCAGGTGCGCACCGGCTCCCACGGTGCGACCGACCTCTCCCCCGTCAGCATGGCCGCCGCCGTGCACCTCGACGTGACGGTGCCGAACTTCGGCATCCAGGAGTACATGGGCCACGCCGACGAGACCCATGAGGTGTTCCGCAGCGGGGTCACGTTCGCCGACGGCATGCTCCACCCGTCCGAGGAGCCGGGTCTCGGCGTGGAGTACGACGAGAAGGCGGCCGAGCGCTTCCCCTACCAGCGGCGCTACCTGCCGGTCGCGCGCCGCCTCGACGGCTCGGTGCACGACTGGTGAGCGCCGCCGCCCTCCCCGCACTGAACCGTGCGGTGCTCTCCCGCCTCGCCCCGGGCCTGCGTCCCGCGGTCGATCCCGCCGAGCTGCGCGCCAAGGTCGTCCACTTCGGCCTCGGTGCCTTCCACCGGGCACACCAGGCTGTCTACACCGAGAACGCCGCCGCCCGGTCCGGCGAGCCCTGGGGCATCACCGCCGTCGCGCCCCGGTCGGCTGAGACCGTGCGCGCGCTGCGGGACCAGGACTGCCTCTACTCGTGCGCCGAACGCCGACCGGACGGCAGTGTGTCCCGCGTCGTGGGTTCGGTCGTCGGCGCGCTGGCGATGGGGCCGGACGCCGCAGCCGTGGACGCCCTGCTCGCCGACCCCGAGGTGACCGTGGTGACCCTGACCGTCACGGAGAAGGGCTACCACCGCTCGCCGCTGACCGGCGGTCTTGACACCACGGCAGCACCGGTCGCCGCCGACCTCGCGGCGGCCCCCGACGGTCCCCTCGCCACGGTGGTGGGCCGGCTGGCCGCCGGGCTGGCCGCGCGGATGCGCGCCGGCGCGCCGCCGATCAGCGTGGTGTCCTGCGACAACATGGCGGGCAACGGCGCCGCGCTGAGCCGGGTCGTCCGTGACTTCCTCCGGGCCTCCGCCTGGCCGGACCGCGACAGTATCCTGGCCGAAATGGCTGAAAGCGTCACCTTCCCCGCGACAGTCGTGGACCGGATCGTGCCCGCTTCGAGCGGGGCCGACCAGGCAGCCGCGGCGGCCGCGCTCGGGGTGCACGACGCCCTTCCCGTGGCGGGTGAGCCCTACCGGCAGTGGGTGCTGGAGGACTCCTTCGCCGCGCCCCGGCCGCCCTGGGAACGGGACGGCGCCCTGTTCGTCCCCGACGTCGCGCCGTACCAGTTCACCAAACTACGGCTGCTCAACGGCTCCCACTCGGCGCTGGCCTACCTCGGCCTGGCCGCCGGGTGCGCCACCATCGCCGACACCATGGCGGCGCACTGGGGCGAGCGCCTGGTCCGGATGCTGTGCGCGGAGGTCGCCCCCACCCTCCCCGCCGACGGCCCCGATCCGGTCGCGTACGCCGACGACCTCGTCGTACGCTTCCGCAATCCCGCGATGCGCCACCTGCTCCGGCAAATCGGCTCCGACGGCTCTGTGAAGATCGCGGAGCGCTGGCTGCCCGCCCTGCGCGAGCTGCGCGCCCGCGGCGCGCACACCCCGGTGCTGGAGCTCGCCCTCGCCGCCTGGGCGCACGCCACCCGCCACGCCGACGGCACCTTCGCCGACCCTGCGACCGAGGCGCTCGCCGCCTGCTGGGAACTGTCGGCGCAGCCCTCGGCGTCGGTGCGGGCGCTGCTGCGCCTGCTCGGCGCGACGGACCTGGCGGAGGACGACGCTCTCGTCACCGCCGTCGCGGACCGGCTGCCCGCTCTCCGCGCGGGCCGCGTGGAGATCTGAGCCCGGCCACCGACACCCCTCCCGCACATCACTCCATCCCCGAACACCCGCTCGCAGTCCCCGAACACCGCTCACCCTCCCCGAACAACGGAGTTCACCATGCAGGACAGCACCATGACCGAGGAGCAGACGCGCCCCGCGCAACGCACCACGCGCGATCTGGCCAGAGCCGCCGTCTCGGGCTGGCTCGGTACAGCCATGGAGTTCATGGACTTCCAGCTCTACTCGCTGGCCGCCGCGATCGTCTTCAACAAGATCTTCTTCCCGGACGTCAGCCCCGCCATCGGCCTGATCGCCGCCATGGCCACGTACGGCGTCGGCTACGTCGCCCGGCTCGCCGGCGCCGTCTACTTCGGGCGGATGGGCGACCGGATCGGCCGCAAGAAGGTCCTGTACCTCACCATCCTGCTGATGGGCGCCTCCACCACCCTCATCGGCGCCCTGCCCACCTACTCCGCCATCGGCATCGCGGCGCCGATCCTGCTCGTCGCGCTGCGGCTGGTGCAGGGATTCGGCGCGGGCGCCGAGATCGCCGGGGCCACCGTGATGCTCGCCGAGTACGCCCCCGTCCGCCGGCGCGGCCTGGTCTCCTCGCTGGTCTCGCTCGGCACGAATTCCGGGACGCTCGCCGCCTCGGGCCTGTGGGCGCTGCTGCTCGGTGTACTCAGCGAGGAGCAGTTGCTCTCCTGGGGCTGGCGGCTGCCCTTCCTGCTGAGCTTCGTGCTGATGCTCTTCGCGTTCTGGCTGCGCCGTGGTCTCAAGGAGAGCCCGGTGTTCGACGAGCGCGCCGATGTGGTGGACGGCGTGGCCCTGCGCCGTGACGAGGTCGAGTCCGCCATCGCCGAGGCCGACGACCACCGGGGCGATGTGCTGGCGGCCGGTGTCCGGCAGCGTAAGGGCAAGGCCTTCTTCCTCGCACTCGGACTGCGCTTCGGCCAGGCGGGCAACTCCGGGCTCGTCCAGACGTTCCTCGTCGGCTACATCGCCACCAATCTCGCCGTCGGCAAGGCCGTCCCCACTGACGCGATCATGTACGGCTCGCTGCTGGGCTTCGCCACCGTGCCACTGATCGGCCTGCTCGGCGACCACTTCGGACGCCGGGTGCTCTACCTCACGCTCACGGTGCTGACCATGGCGGCGGCCTTCCCGGCGATGCTCCTCATCACCTCGGGCTCCACCCCGGGCGTTCTGATCGGCATGGTGCTCGCCCTGAACATCGGCGTCCTCGGGCTGTTCTCGCTGGAGAGCGTGACGATGGCCGAACTCTTCGGCGCCCGCGCCCGGTTCACCCAGCTCGCACTCGCCAAGGAGATCGGCGGCATCCTCGCCACCGCGATCGGCCCGGTCCTGGCGGCCACGCTCACGGCCGTCACCGGTAGTTGGTGGCCGATCGCGGCGATGCTCGTCGTCTACTCGCTCATCACCTTCGTCAGCGCGCTTCTCGCGCCCGAGACACGCGGACGCGACCTGGTCCGGCTGGAGGACGCCGTATGAGCGCGGCCACGGGCGTGCGCCGGATGAGCGATGCGGTCACGGAAAACCTCGCAGAAGAAGAGCGTATGAGGGCGGTAGTGGTGCACGGCCCCGGCGACGTGCGCGTCGACGAACGGGCCCGGCCGGTGCCGGGCCCCGGCGAGGTCCTCCTGGCCCTGGAGTGGGGCGGGATCTGCGGATCCGACATCGCCTACTGGAAGAAGGGGGCGTCCGGTACGGCCTCGCTCACGCACCCGCTGGTGCTCGGGCACGAGGTCGCGGGCCGGATCGCCGGGCTCGGCCCCGGGGTCACCGGCCTCGGCGAAGGGCAGCCGGTCACCGTCCACCCGGCCCAGCTCGTCGGCGACGGCGTACTGCCGGAGCGCATCGCGGGACGCACCAACCTGTACCCGAGTGTCCGCTACTTCGGCTCAGCCGCCTTCGACCCCCACACCGACGGCGGGTTCAGCGAGTACCGGGCGGTCCGCGCGGACCAGATCCGGCCGCTGCCGGACGGCGTAGGCACCGAACAAGGCGCCCTGGCCGAGCCGTTGGCGGTCGCCCTGCACGCCGTCGGCCGGGTCCAGGGACTGCGCGGCCGGACCGTCCTGGTCAACGGGTCGGGACCGATCGGCTCCCTGGTCGTCGCCGCGGCCCGGCACCACGGTGCGGGCACGGTCGTCGCCGCCGACCTGGCGGCATCCTCCCTCGCCGTCGCCCGCGCCATGGGCGCCGACGAGATCCGCGACCTTTCGCGCGGCGACGGCCTGCCGCAGGACGTGGACATCGTCTTCGAGGCCTCCGGCGCCCCGGCGGCGCTCGGCCCGGTATTGCGTGCCACCGCCCGCGGCGGGACCGTCGTCCAGGTCGGCAACCTGCCCGGCACGCCCGCCCCCGCGGTCCTCGGCGACCTGGTGACCCGCGAGATCACCTGGATCGGTTCCTACCGCTTCGTCGACGAGATCGACGACGCCCTGCGCGCCCTGCGGGACGGCCTGGACGTGACTCCGCTGATCACCCACCGCTTCCCGCTGGAACGGGCCGAGGAGGCACTGGCCCTCGCCGCCGACCCGCAAAGCGGCAGCAGCAAGGTCATGCTGCGGCTGGCCGGCGCATGAGGCCCGGCGCGCCGCTCCCCGCCCCGAACGTCACCCCTTCGTCCCAGGGCGTCCACGTCACCGCCGTCGCCGCCGTCATCGCCGTCATCGCCGTCGCGTACGTACGCCCTCATCCACCGTCCGCCAGGAGATCCCCGTGCCCCTGCTGACCCCGTCCCGTGCCGCTGACAGTCGGGAGCTGGCGGCCGACGTCGTGTGCCTCGGCGAGACGATGGCCGTCCTCAGCCCGTCGGACACCCGCTCACTCGCCGAACAGTCCACCCTGAGAATGGCCATCGGCGGCGCCGAGTCCAACGTGGCATGCGGGCTGGCCGGTCTCGGACACCGCGCCGCCTGGGTCAGCCGCGTCGGCGACGACCCGTTCGGGCGCCGTATCCTGACCGAACTCACCGCGTGCGGCGTCGATGTGAGCGGTGTCGAGACCGACCCGGACCGGCCGACCGGGATCTATTTCAAGGACCCGGGCCCGGACCGTACCCGTACGCATTACTACCGCGGCGGATCGGCCGCCACCGGGATGGGCCCGGATCTGGCGCGGCTGCCCGCACTGCGCCGCGCCCGCGTGGTGCACCTCTCGGGCGTGGCCGCGGCACTCTCCGACAGCTGCGCCCGGCTGCTGGAGGCGATCCTCGTCGACCGGGTCGCCGGCGAGAAGGCCCCCGGCGACGACGGCTCCACCGGCGGACCTATCGTCTCCTTCGACGTCAACCACCGTCCCGCGCTCTGGCGCGGCGGTGCCGCGGAGGCAGCGCGGAGTCTGCTGGCCCTTGCCCGCGCCGCCGACCTGGTGTTCGTCGGCCGGGACGAGGCCGAGGCCCTGTGGGGCACCACCCGGCCGGACGACATCGCGGAACTGCTCGCGCCCGTGCCGGTCGTGGTCGTCAAGGACGCCGAGCACGGGGCGACCTCCTACGCCGACGACACCCGGACGTTCGTTCCGGCAATGCCCGCCAAGGTGGTCGAACCGATCGGCGCGGGCGACGCGTTCGCGGCCGGTTATCTGGCCGGTGTACTGGAGAGCCGCGACGAACGGTCCCGGCTGCGCCTCGGCCACCTGACCGCCGCCGCCGCGCTGCGAACCAGGGACGACGTGCCCGCCATTCCAGCGCGCGCGGAAACCGACCGCCTGCTCGCCCTGAACGACGACACCTGGGCCGCCACCGCACCGCGCTGAGCGAACCCGCCGCCTCAGGCACAGCCGCCGCGCCGCGGCGACCGAAGGAGAACCCCCGGCCATGACCGCCGACGTCCTCGCCCAACTGTCCAAGGACCGCGTGATCGCCGTCGTCCGCGCACCGGACATCCCGGACGCCGCCGCGCTGTGCGCCGCTCTGCGCGCGGGCGGCATCCACTGGATCGAGTTCACCCGCACCACCCCCCACCTCGCGGCACATCTGAGACGTGCGGTGGCCGACAGTCAGGACGGCGTCGGTGCGGGCACCGTACTGACTGCCCAGCAGGCAGAGGAACTGATTGACGCCGGGGCCCAGTACCTGGTCACCCCCGGCTGCCGCCCAGATGTCGCCAAGGCGGCGGCAGCGGCCGGTGTGCCCGTCATCATGGGCTCCCTCACCCCGACTGAGGTCGGGGTGGCCCTCGATCTCGGCGCGGACGCCGTGAAGATCTTCCCCGCGCGCGCCGTCGGTCCCCAGTACTTCCGCGACCTGGCCGGCCCCTTCCCGGACGTGGCGCTGGTGGCCTCAGGCGGCATTACCGCGGACAACGCCGCCGGTTTCCTCGCGGCCGGAGCACATGCGGTGTGCGCAGGTTCCAACGTAGTGCCACCGGCCGCGGTGGCCGCCGGCGACTGGCCAGAGATCACCAGACGCGCCCGGGACTTCACCGACTCACTGCGCGCCGCACCGTCCGCCTGACCGGCTGGGCCCTCGCGGAGTCGGCACGTGGCGTGCAGCGGTCTGGCGTTTGCGATGCCCTGGTGCGGCCGGTGTGCGTTGTAGAACTGCTCGAACTCGCGCAGGACGTGGAGCAGGTGCCGCCGGTTCCAGATCAGGGTGCGGTCCAGGAGTTCCCGTCTGCAGGTCTGTACCCACCGTTCCATGGCTCGGGTTCATCCTCGACATCTGAACACTGCCGGGCAGGCTCGTGTTTCGCGGTCTTGATTGATCAGGTTCCGGCGGTGGCCCAGGCTGTGAGGACAGCCTGGATTTCTTCGGGTTGTGCCTGGTGGGGGTGTGGGCCGCGAAAACGGTGGGCGATGATCGTGCGGCGGAGCTTGGCTGTCATGTCCTCGAAGGAGGGCTGGGTTTTGGTGGTGTACCAGCGGGCTCTGGCGCGGTGCTCGTCGGTGTCGGCGGGCTGGTGGCCGGCCAGCGCGTACCAGGTGGTGACCACGGTGCAGGCGAGGAGACCGAAGGGGACGGTGCGTTCGGCTGGACCGGACGTTGATCTGGAACCAACGACATCTCCTCGCCACCCTGCGCGAGTTCGAGCAGTTCTACAACGCACACCGGCCGCACCAGGGCATCGCCAACGCCAGACCGCTACGCCCCTTGCCCCCACCCATCGACGATCCCGACACGTCAGCCCGCCTCGACATACGCCGACACGATCGCCTCGGCGGCATCCTCCACGAATACCGACATGCAGCGTGACCTGCACGGATGAGATTTCCGACAAGGGCAATCGCCTCCGGCGGTGCCCTGACCGGGCATTGACAGTCGCCGGGATCGGCGCCACGGTGAGTGTTCTCCTGTGACCCGAGAGTGGAGGTCGCCCCTTGGCCGGTTCGTCAGCACCTCGTTCGGACACCGACCTCGTCGAACGCGTACGTGAGCTCCAGCCGCTCATCCGCTCGCACGCCGCGCGCGCGGAGCAGCAACGGCGGGTGACGGGCGAGGTGGTCGAGGCTCTCACGGGCGCCGGGATCCATCGTATGAACGTCCCCCGCCGCTACGGGGGTCACCAGACCTCGTTGCGGACTCAGATCGACACGCTGAGCGAGGTCTCCGCCGCGTGCGGGTCGGCCGGGTTCATGGCGATGATCCAGGCCGGGTGCGCGTTCATCGTGGCCCTGTTCCCCGACGAGGCTCAGGACGAGATCTTCACCAGTCCCGATGCACGGGTCGGTGGCACTCTCATCCCGAGTTCGAAAGCCGTTCCGGTGGACGGCGGTTACCTGGTGAACGGAAAGTCTCCCTTCGCAACCGGATGCCAGGACGCCGACTGGCATCTGCTGACCGCGCTCGCCGACACCGGGGAAGGCCCGCCGGAGACGCTGTGGCTGGCGATCCCCATGACCGATCTCAAGGTGCTGGACGACTGGAACGTCTCCGGCCTGGCCGCGAGTGGCAGCAACACCGTCGTTGCCCAGGATGTTCACGTACCCGCCCATCGCGTCCTGCCGGTCGAGCCGTTGCTGGCAGGCGCGTTCCCGTCGCGGCGTAACAGCGCCGACCCCTTCTACCGGATGCCGGTGCTGCTGCTGTTCTGTGCCTGGGCCGCCGGGAACGCCCTCGGTCTGGCACGGGCTGCCCTGACGGAGTTCGGCGAGCGCATCCATCAGCGGGGCATCACGTACACCTCCTACGAGCGCCAGCACGAGGCCCCGGTCACGCATCTCCAGTTCGCCGAGGCCGCGATGAAGGTCTCCTCCGCGGAACTGCTCTCCGCGGACCTGGTGAAGCTGATCGAGTCCAAGGCGGCCGATGGAGAGGCGTACACGACCCAGGAGCGCACCCGGATCAGGGCGCAGTGCGGGTATCTGGCGCGGTTGTGCAAGGAGGCCGCCGACCTGATCGGGTCCGCTTCGGGTGCCTCGTCCCTGCACCGGGAGGTGCCCATCCAGCGGATCGTGCGGGACCTGAACGCCCTGAACCTGCACTCGTTCGTCAACCCCGCCGCCAACCTGGAGCTGTACGGCAGGGTGCTGTCAGGGCTCGACGCGGGGACTCCCTTCCTCTAGGGGTGCTTCAGCTAGGAGTACTTCGGGGCTGCGCCTGCCGAAAAACCTGCCCGTCCTGGGGGGACGTTGTAGAGCGTGGCGTCCATGCAGTACGGGGGCGAGGTCGTGGCCACCGCGTCCTCCACCATGAGGACGTCGTAGCCGAGGTTCGCGGCGTCCATGAGGGTGGCCAGGACGCACTGGTCGGCGTTGACCCCGGCAAACAGCAGGGTGTCGACCCGTAGGTTGCGCAGCACGCTGTCCAGCTCGGCGTCCTGGAAGCCGCTCATCCGGTACTTCGGGACGTGGAGGTCTTCGTCCGCCGTCTCCAGCCCGGCGACGATCGCGGCGGAGGGGCTGCCTCGCTCGAGTACCCGGCCCGCACCGCCCGGCAGCGGGGCCCCGATGCCGCCGCCGGTGCCGTCCGGGTCGTAGACGTGCAGGACGCCGGGCGGGAGGTTGGCCCGGTCGGGGCGGTTGCCCCAGTTGAGCCAGACGACGGGGACGCCGGCGGCGCGCAGCGGGGGCAGCGGGTCGGCGATGACGGGGATCGGGGCTCGGGCAGGGGTCACGTCCACGCCGATGGAGGCGAGCCAGCCGTCGGGAGAGCAGAAGTCGTTCTGCATGTCGACGACGATCAGCGCGGTGGCGGCGAGGTCGGCGACCACGGTCTGCGGCAGCGCCGCTACGGAGACCGGACGCGGGTCTCGGCGGGGGCGGGCCAGGGTGACGGACCCGTTGTCGGGCCCGCCAGGCGTTGCGGGGGTTCGGCCCGATCAGGGCGTCGCTCTCGGACACCTCAGCCATGGATGGAGCTCCTCGATTCTGTGGTGGAGGCGGTGAAGTCCAGCAGCGCCCGGTCCGTGCCCCGGGCGCCCAGAGCGCACAGCCCCACGGGCAGTGAGCGCACCCGCAGCAGCGGGGCGACGACGGCCGGGAGGCCGGCCAGGGAAGCGAGGCAGGTCAGGCGCAGGGGGGCGGCGCGTACCACTTCCACCTCCTCGGGCGGCGCGTCGGCGAGGGGGGGGCGGGCCCGCTGGTGGCGGGCAGGAGCAGGGCGGTGCCGGGCGGCAGCGCGGCATCCAGCACCTGCCGCGCGCCCGACAGGATCTGTTCCGCCTCCGCCCGCCCGGCCGCGGTCACCCGAGGTCCGCTCTCGAAGCGCGCCGCGACGTCCGGGGCGAGCGCGCCGGGGTGACGGGTGATCCAGTCACCGTGTTGCTCCCAGGCCTGCGCGGCCTGAACCGTGCGGAAGGCGGCGAACCACTCCTCCAGGTGCTCGGCGGCACCGGTGGATGTGCGCGCCAGAGGCAGCCCGCTGCGCAGGGCCAGCGCTCGGCAGGCGGCCTCGAAGGAGGCGCGGACTTCGGGTCCGGCGAGCGCCGTCAGCTCCTCGTCGACCACGAGCCCGGCGACCGGTACGGGGGCGTCGCTCGAGGTCAGCAGCGCCTCGGCCGCTGTGCGCAGGAGGGCGGGTCGCGGGCCAGGAGTCCCGCGGTGTCGAAGGCGGGTGCCAGCGCGAGCAGGCCTCCGGTGGGGCTGGCCCCATGCGTGGGGCCCCCGGGCCGGCTTGCGGTTCTTCGCCCACGCGCCTGGCGCTCCTACCTGCGCGCTCGGCCTGGAATCCGTCGCCCACCATCTCCTCAAGCTCGAACTGGCGGCAGCCGCCCGCGACGCCGGCGCCCACGCCGAACTGGAAGTCCCCCGGCCCCGGCGGCGCCTGGAGGGCCGACGTCCTGGCCACCGCCCCCACCGGGGCCTGGAAGACAGCCCTCGAAGCCCAGCTCGCCCCCATCACCAACGCCGACATCACCGACCGCACCGAGAAGATGCGGGCCGACGGCGTCACCTCGATCTGGTTCAGCGACCGGCCCCGCCCGCCCTGGCTGGGCACCACCCCCTCCGTACGGCTCACCACCGCGGACACCGGCCAGGGCCTTCTTGTCGCCGAGGGTCTGGTGAAGTTCGACGGCCGCGGCTGGGAGCCGGTCCCGGCCTCTCTCACCGACTTCCTCGCCTGGGCGTTCGCCCGCCGCGTCGTCCCGCACACCCCGCAGACCTCGCTGTGGTACCCGCAGCGTGCCTTGCCCACGGTATGGACGGCGCCGCACTACATCACCGCCGAGACCGCTCATCTGGAGGAAGAAGAGCGGCAGCCGCATCCGTGAAGCCCGGCTGGCTGCGCTACGGCAGGAGAAGGAGAAGAAGCGGGAGAAGACCCGGGCCAGGAACGCGGTCACCCGGGCCAAGGCCCTGGCCGAGGCCACCACCGCCGAGCAGGCCGCCCGCACTCAACCGCCCGGCAGATGCCGGCAGGCGGCCTGCGTTTCCCGCCTCGGCGTCGACCAGGCCCTGGCCAAGCTCGCCGACGAGCACGGCATCACCGCGACCGTGGGCTTCAGCACCGACGACCCCCGGTACTGGACCAGAACGAGATCCCCCGGTCGAAGTCCTGGCGGAATCCTCGGCAGTTGAGCCCGACCATCCAAGATCTCCGACATCTCCAGCCGCTTGACGATCTATAGGAGCTTCAGAGTCAAGTGAGGAACGCAGGAAGCCCCGTCGGGGCAGGGTGACCAATTGGGTCCCCTGCCCTGACGGGGCTCGGTCGGCCGGGCGGCGGGTTACCGGCGCCCGGCAGAGGCCGGTGCCGTGTGCGGTGCTTTGCGGCTCAGCCGAAGTTCACGTCGCTGCACCACATGTAGGCCTGGTCGAGGTGCGAGGCCTGCCAGATCACGAACAGGATGTGGTGTCCGGTGTAGCCGGAGGTCTGGACGGGGAACGTGATGTCCTGCGCCGGGGCGAAGCGGCCGGTCTGCGTGATGAAGTCGAGGTTGCTCCAGCCCAGGGTCTGGGTCTTGGGGTTGAAGCCCTGCTTGCTCACGTAGACCTTGAAGTAGTCGGCACCGTGGGACGCCTGGTCGTACAGGTGGACCGAGAAGTTGTTGCCGATGGTGGTGGTCTTCCACGGTCCGGGCTTGTCCAGGCTGGCATTCCTCGAGAGGTTGTTGCTGCAGAGTGTCCCGTCGGGGGTCCGTGCCTGGAACTGGCCTCCGAGGCCGTCGCGGAGCGCGCTCATCCAGTTCCACATGGTGTCGGGGTTGGCCTGGAATGCCTGCCAACACATGGGGTCTTGGGTCTGCATGGCCGGGTTCGTGTGGTCGTTGCCCCACGTCTTCCAGCACTGGTACGCGCGGGTGGCGGGGCCGACGACGGTGCCGTGAGCCTGGGCGGGGGTCGACCAGGCGAGGGCGCCGACGACCATGGCGAACAGCATGACGAGCGCCTGGAGAGGCCGGCGGAGGAACGCCCGCGAACGCCCGGTTAACGGACTCTTTTTGCGCATGTGGGGGGACTCCTTCCAGTTGCAAGGCTGCTATGGGAGCGCTCCCAAAGCGTAGGTCTTCTGAGTGAGATGTCAATGAAGCAGACGGAGTTGATTACAGGGGTGGGTGGCGAGCAGGGAATCTGCCGTGAGCCGGGAGTCAGAATTGTTCGCGGGACCGGAAAACGAGGATGCGGCCTGGACCGGTGTGCCTGGCCGGCGATGCCACCCCCTCCTGACGCGACCCGACACCCGGGCATCAAACACTCATTCCGGGATAAAATATCGATAGAAAACGACCTCTAAGCCGAAAAGCAGGAGTGCCACGCACTACCGTCCACGACTTGCGCCACCTCGCCGCCACCATCTCCATCACCGCCAACGCCCCGCCCTGGCCGTCGTCTCCAAGACCCTGCGGCACTCCACCCTCTCCGCCAACCTCTACAGCCTGTGCGACTCTGTCGCCCGATTCGTGGCGAGGTCCGATTCGATCAGCGCCACCTCCGCTTTCTCCGCCAGCGGTCCACCGGTCTCGCCAGGTCGGCTGAATCGGGCGACAGAGTCCTGTGCCGTTCGGAAACTCATCGCTGCAGCTCACGCTGCGTATCTGTACTCATTGCGATGACCGTTGTAGTGCCGGGCATAGGCGTCGAGGACCTGCCGAGCATGGGACTCGTTCCATATCAGCAGGCGGTCAAGGACTTCGCGCCGCAAGGTGCCAATCACCCGCTCGCAGTGCGCGTTCATCCGGGGAGCCCGCGGCGCGGTCTTCACAACCTCGATGTCGTCGGCCGTGAAGACCGCGTCGAAGGATTCGGTGTACCTCGCGTCCCGGTCGCGAAGCAGGAAACGTAGCGAGTCCACCCGCACGCCGAACTCGACAGCGAGGTTTCTCGCCTGCTGGACCGTCCAGGCCCCGGTGGGATGCGAAGTCACTCCCGCGACGTGCAGCCGACGTGTGCCGTGCTCAAGGAACACCAGCACGTACACTCGGCGCAGGTCGACCAGGTCGACAGTGTGCCCGCGAGCAACGCGGTGACGGCGACGGCGGCCACCACGGTGAGCGAGGTGATGAGCGACCGCCGCCGGGTCAGCAGCAGTGCGCACGCCCCGAGCACTCCGGCCGCGGCGGCGCCGAGGAAGGCGAACAGCGCGATGAGGAGGATGTCGTGCATGGTCACTCCTCGCCGCTGGTGGGGGCGAAGCGGTAGCCCATGCCCCATACGGTCTGGATCAGGCGGGGCCGCGCCGGGTCGTCCTCGACCTTGCCGCGCAGTCGGCGGACGTGGACGGTGACGGTCGACAGGTCACCGAAGTCCCAGCCCCACACTTCGCGCATCAGGTCCTCCTGGCTGTACGCGCGGTTCGGGTGCTGGAGGAAGAAGGCGAGAAGGTCGAACTCACTTACCATGAGGGCGAGTTCACCGCCGTCCTTGGTGGCGCGGCGGGCGGCGGGGTCGACGGTGAGACCCGCCGCACTCAGGGGCCGTACTTCCTGGGCGAGCCTGGGGAGCCGTGTGCGGCGCAGCACCGACTCCACCCGCAGCACCCGTTCCGGGGGCTGAACGGCTTGGTGACGTAGTCGTCGGCGCCAACCTCCAGGCCCAGGATCCGATCGTCCTCGTCGCCGCGCGCGGTGAGCATGATGACCGGCACGGCCCCGCGGCCACGCATCCGGCGGCACACCTCCAGGCCGTCCATGCCCGGCAGCATCAGGTCCAGCACGACCAGGTCGGGCCAGTGCGCGGCGGCGTGGGCGAGGGCGGCGGGCCCGTCCCCGGCACGGTCCACGACGTACCCGGCGCGGTTCAGATATCCCGAGACGACCTCGGCGACGGTGCGATCGTCCTCCACCACAAGGACGCGGGCGGCATCGGCCGGCCGGTGTTCGGCGGCCCCTGTCCCCATCAGCTCGTACGGCTGCCGCATGCAGCCGGCGTCGCACCGCATCCCCGCTGACGTCGCCTCCCACTGCCGACGTCCGTGTTTCGTAAGGAACCGAAGTCCGGAATGCCCCTTTCGCGCTCGTAGGGTGAGAGCCGTGACGACCTCTCCCACACCCACGGACATCGATGTGGTCCTGCCCTGCCTGAACGAGGCCGACGCCCTTCCCTGGGTGCTCGCCCGCATCCCGCACGGCTGGCGCGCCCTCGTCGTCGACAACGGATCCACCGACGGCTCGGCGGAGCTGGCCCGCGAGCTGGGCGCGTTGGTCGTCCACGAGCCGCGCCGCGGTTTCGGCGCCGCCTGCCACGCGGGGCTGACCGCCGCCACCGCCGACGTGGTGTGCTTCTGCGACTGCGATGCATCCCTCGACCCGTCGCTGTTGTTGCCATTCGTGCGCGCGGTACGCGCCGGAGCCGCCGATCTGGTGCTCGGCCGACGACGCCCCCGGGGGTGGGGCGCGTGGCCGGCGCATGCCCGAGTCGGCAATCTCGCGCTCGCCCGGATGCTGCGCCGCCGCACCGGGCTGCGCCTGCACGACCTCGGCCCGCTGCGCGCGGCCCGCCGCGAGGCGCTGCTGGCCCTCGGCCTCACGGACCGGCGCAGTGGCTATCCACTGCAGATGGTCGTGCGGGCCGCCGACGCCGGGTGGCGGATCGCCGAGCACGACGTCCCGTACCTGCCACGCACCGGCGCCTCCAAGGTGACGGGCACCTGGCGCGGCACGTGGCAGGCGGTACGCGACATGCGTCGGGTGCTGGCAGAACCGACCACATCAGCCACAGGAGGAGGGGGCCCTCGTTGACCGTGCCGATTACGACCATGCCGGCCACGCTGCTGGTGATCGCCAAGGAGCCGCGGCCGGGACGGGTGAAGACCCGGCTGACCCCGCCGTTCACCCCTCGGCAGGCGGCGGCGCTCGCCGAGGCGGCTCTCTCGGACACCCTGCACACTGTGGCGGTGACCCCTGCGTCCCGGCGTGTCCTCGTGCTCGACGGGGCACCGGGCGACTGGCTGCCGCCTGGCTTCGAGGTGGTACCGCAGTGCGCGGGCGGGCTGGACGAGCGACTTGCGGACGCCTTCGCCGGATGCGACGGCCCGGCGCTGCTGATCGGAATGGACACCCCCCAGGTGACACCCGAACTCCTCACCGTGGACTTCGCCGACTGCGACGCGTGGATCGGCCCCGCCGAGGACGGGGGCTTCTGGACCCTGGGACTCGCCGATCCCGATCCCGGCCTGCTGCGGGGCGTACCCATGTCTACGGCCGTGACAGGAGCCGTCCAGCGAGAACGGCTCGTCGCGGCGGGCCTGCGTGTGCGCGACCTTCCCCGCCTCCGCGACGTCGATACGGCCCTGGACGCCGAGGCCGTCGCGGCGTCCGCTCCGCACGGCCGGTTCGCCACGGAGTTCGCCCGGCTCACGGAGGTCACGGGCCGATGAGCACGACGCGCAACATCGGGCCACCGGCCACTTCGGGAAGCACACGTGTCGCCACGCCTCCGTGGAGCGCGGACGACGCCTACTCCCACGCCCTGCGCACCGGTCGCGGCCCGCTCTTTCTGCGGCGAGCCGACGGCTGGCTGCTGCCGCTGGAGGTGGAACGGTGGTGTGCGGCCGCCGACACGGTGGACCTGGGGGTGCTCGGCCGCTGCGAGGGCGCCGTGCTCGACGTGGGTTGCGGGCCCGGGCGGCTGGTGGCGGCGCTCGCCGCGCAGGGGCGACGCGTCCTCGGCATCGATATCAGCGAGGCTGCCGTCGACCGGACCGTCCGGCTCGGCGGGTCAGCGCTGTGCCGCTCCGTCTTCGACCCGGTCCCCGGTGAGGGCCGGTGGGGCACGGCCCTTCTCATGGACGGCAACATCGGTATCGGCGGCGACCCGCGCGCCCTGCTCCACCGGCTGGCCCAACTGCTCGCCCCGCATGGGCTTCTGATTGCCGAGACGGCGCCCGTGGACGTCGACGAACGCGTCCGTGTCCAGGTCCTCCGTGTCTCGGACACGGGGCACACCATCGGCACCCCGTTCCCCTGGGCCCGCCTGGGCACCCCGGCCCTGCTGCGCCACGCGGACCGCTCCGGGTGGCGTGCCGTCGATCAGTGGACGGCCGGCGGCCGCTGCTTCGTCGCCCTGCGCAGCCGCAGCACCAGCAGCAGCGCCGAGCCGCCGAACAGCACGGCCGTGATCAGTAGCCAGCGGACGAGGAAACCGTCCGGCGAAAGCCCGGTGGCCGACCCGTAGCGGTCGGCCACCCGGCCGCTGATCAGCGGGAACCACACGAGCAACAGCAGCCCGGACAGGACGGCCGGTACTCGCACATACGCGGTCCACCCCCGGCGGCCGACGGCGCCGAGCGCCCGTACGACCGCCCGGTCCGCCGCCGCGTACAGCGGCAGCAGCACCAGGTCATGGAGGACGGCCGCCCCCACGAACCACAGCGCCACCCCGAACCAGTCGCCGGCCAGCAGCCGCGCCCCCGCATAGCCGACCAGCGCGAACGAGCAGGCCAGGAGCAAAAGTTGGCGCGGGCTGCCGAGGGGAGGGAGCCGTCTTTTCATCACAGGTCTCCGAACGTCATCCGGGACACCCACTTGGTGTTGAGCACACCGGGCGCCGCGGGCACGATGACCCGGGCCGGGTAGCCGTGGTCGGGGGTCAGCGGCTCTCCGTTCACGTACAGGGCGAGGAGGGAGCGCGGGTCCGCAACCTGGTTGCCGCGCAGGGCGGCCCGGCGGAAGGCGCCGCGTCGCTGGAGGGACTCCACCAAGACGTCGGGCACCGCCTCCGCGTCGTATCCGGCGAGGACGGCGAGGTCCCCCAGCCGTACCCCCCTCCACCACTGGTCGGAAGTCGACCAGCCCTCCACGCAGGCGATGGGCAGCGCCGAACTGTGCAGGGGCAGTCGCAGCAGGTCGGCCCGGCTCAGCCGAACGGTCCCCGAGCGCCCGGTGACGATCAGCCGCCACGCCTCCTCGCTTGTTTCCGTGGTCTCGATCCCCGCGTACGAGGCCGTCTTGTTGACCTGGAAGCCGCCGGGACCGCTGCCGGGATCGGCGCCACCGTGCGGCGCCAGGAGGGCCGTGGCCCGCAGCGGCCCGTCGAAACTCTGCCCCGCCGTCGTCCCGAACAGCAGCAGCGAGCCGCCCCCGACCAGCCACAGCGCCCCGCGCCGGGAGACGGTCGGCGGATCGGGCCGCGGGGATGTCAGCTCGGACGCCGGCTCCCCTTCCCTCAGGCCGGTGCGGAGTGTGCGTACTGCGGCTGGCGCCCGCAGCACCACGTGCACGACGAACGCGGTGAAGAACACCCACGCGCCGTAGAAGTGCAGCGGATAGAAAGATCCGGGAAAGACGTAGTCGAGCTGGACGTTGAGCACGCCGGTGACGAACTCGAACAGCACACCTCCGACCAGCAGGAGCAGCGAGATCCGCTCCAGCGCGTGCGCGAGTGAGCGCGCCGGCGGCAGCGCGAACAGCTTCGGCACCACCGACCACAGCTTCGCCAGCAGGACGGGGATGAGCGTGATGCCGAGCGTGACGTGGACACCCTGGGAGAGCCGGTACAGCCAGGGCGGATCGGTCGGCCAGGGGAAGAGATAGAAGCCGAGGATCCCCTTGTCCGGGGTCTTGTCGTTCACCGGCGACAGATCCGGGTTGTAGGCGGCGTACGAAAGCAGCCCCGTCACGAACAGCACCGTGATCCCACCGAGCAGGACCACGCCGAGAACGGAGGTGAACCAGGGACCGCGCAGCGGGCTGCGCCAGAACGAGGGGGAGGACGGAGAGCGTGGCATGAACCGACCGTAGGCCCGGGCCACCCTGGAAAAGCGTTCGTGACTCATGACGAAACGCTGACATCCGGGCCGCGCGCCGCTCGGGCCACCGCCCCGCGGCCTAGCGTTCCGGTGTGACCCGCGCTCTCGTCCGTGATCTGCTCACCGCCGTTGCCGCCGCCCTGCTGGTCGTGGCGGCCGTGCTGGTCGGCCGCCACATCCAGCACACCAGCCACACGCTGTTCGTCGGCTGGCCTCCGCTGTACGCCACCTGGAACCCGCACGTCGGGCCCGGCACCCCGGCCGCCCTGACGGTGGCCGTCGCCGTGGTGGCGTACGGACCGGTTCTGGCCGCGCGGCTGCCGTGGCGCACACTGCTGGCCGTGGCCTGGGGCACCGCCATGGCCTGGACGTGGTCCCTCGCCCTCGTCGACGGCTGGCACCGGGGCATCGCCGTCCGGCTCACCACGCGCTATGAGTACCTGCAGGTCATCGACCGCTTCCACGACATCCCGGCCGCCCTGAAGGACTTCACCCATCACATCCTGCTCCACTCCCCCGAACACTGGCCCCCGCACACCGCCGGACACCCGCCGGCGGCCACCCTCACCTTCGTCCTCCTCGACCGGATCGGGCTCGGCGGCGGGGGCTGGGCCGGGGTCTGGTGCATCACCGTCGGGGCCGCGGCCTGCGTCGCGGTACTGGTGGCGCTGCGTGTGCTGGCCGGGGAGGATCTGGCGCGGCGGTCGGTGCCGTTCCTGGTGCTGGCGCCGAACGCGGTGTGGATGGGCACATCGGCCGACGGGTACTTCGCGGCGATCGCGGCCTGGTCCGTGGCGCTGCTCGCGCTCGCGCTGTCGGGGCGCAAAGGGCCCGGGATGTATGCCGCCGCCTTCGGCTCGGGGCTGCTGTTCGGCCTGACCTGCTATCTCTCCTACGGGCTCACGCTGTTCGCACTGATCGCAGCAGGCGTAGTGGTGGCCGGGCGGGAGCGGGTCCGCCACCTGATCGGAGGGCTTCCCTTTCTGCTCACCGGACTCGCCGTCGTCCCGGCCGCATTCACTCTCGCCGGCTTCAACTGGTGGGAGGCGTACCGGCTGCTGGTCGAGCGGTACCACCAGGGCGCCGGCGGTATCCGGCCGTACGGCTACTGGGTCTGGGCGAACCTCGCGTGCACCGTACTCATCACCGGCCTCGCCACCGCCGCGGGCCTGCGACGAGTCGGCGTCACTCTCATCCGGAACCGCACTGACCTCCTCCCTGGGCCAGGAGCACCCGGCCATCCCACCACCGAAGCGCGCCTCGCCCTGCTGGTACTGTCCGCCCTGCTCGCCCTGCTCGTCGCAGACCTGTCCGGCATGAGCAAGGCCGAGACGGAACGCATCTGGCTGCCTTTCGCGATGTGGCTGCTGCCCGCGTGCGCACTCCTCACCCGGCCCCGTGCCTGGCTGACGGCACAGGCCGGCCTCGCCCTGCTCCTCAACCACCTGCTTCTGACCGGCTGGTGACCATTGATCCGGCCACGTGCTCGGTCAGACCGGCCAGTAAGGCACGTGCCGTCGTCTGCCGCTACACACCCCCGCGCCCGCGAAAAGGGACCGACCGGCGTCCAGGGAACCGGCGGGTGCGCCATGTCGCGGGCCGGGACGGTAGAAAGGGGGTATGTCGCGCCGTTCACCAGCCTCCGAGTCCGATGCCGAGGCGATGGTCACCGCCCTGCTGACCGCGTCCCGTCTACTGGTCGCCGTCTCCGCCCGGTCCCTGGCCACGGTCGAGGATTCGCTGACACTGCCGCAGTTCCGGATGCTGGTGGTCCTTGATGGCAGAGGGCCACTGAGCCTGTCCGGGCTGGCGGGGGAGCTGGAGGTCCAGCCGTCGACCGCGATGCGCATGATCGACCGGTTGGTCGCGGCGGGCGTGGTTGCACGCGGCGTCTCCGCCGAGGACCGGCGCACCAGTGTGATCTCACTCACCAAGGCCGGCCGCCGGATCGTGGTCGACGCGACCGCTCGGCGCCGACAGGAGATCGCACGCATCGTCGAGGCCATGCCCGCCGGACAGCGACGCCATCTCATCGAGGCATTGCAGGCGTTCACGGAAGCCGGCAGCGAGCCCTCCGTCGAAAACACCCAGCAGGCACGCGCGTCCTGGTGATCCCAGCCGGGTGGTATGACTGCCCGGCTCAAGCTCCCGCCCGTCCCACTTCACCCTGAACAGAGCGGCGCTTGTACGGCTTGGCCATGCTTTTGCATAATGCAAACATGGGCACTGACATGACGGGCCGATGCACCTCCACTCGTTCCGCCTGGCCAGGTGCTGCACGGCACCTGGCCGAGCGGGCGTCCCGCCTGCTCACAGGGGCGCGGCAGGTTCAGCGGAGGCTGATCCTGCTCACTTTGGTGGTCGGGTGCGGAGCCGGGCTCGGTGCGATCGTCTTCCGTTGGCTGATCCAGAGCTTCACCCGGCTGTTCTCCGGTCACTCCGACTTCTCCGCGGCCGGACACGCCTCCCATCCGCACCTGTCCTGGCTCGGTCCGTGGTTCGTGGTGCTGGCGCCGGCGGTGGGCGGGCTATTGTACGGGCCGCTGGTGCAGCGTTTCGCCAAAGAGGCGCGCGGACACGGCGTGCCGGAGGTGATGTACGCCGTCGCCCACCGTGGCGGCCGGATCGCGCCGCGGGTCGCGGTGGTCAAGGCGCTGGCTTCGGCGCTGTGCATGGGATCGGGCGGCTCGGTGGGGCGGGAGGGACCGATCGTGCAGATAGGTTCCGCGCTCGGTGCGACCGTCGGGGGTGTGCTGCGGGTCCCGGAAGCGAGCAGGCGGCTGCTGGTGGCCTGCGGTGCGGCGGGCGGGATCGCGGCCACCTTCAACGCCCCCTTGGCGGGGGTGTTCTTCGCCATGGAACTGATCCTGAGGGATTCGCGGTGGAGTCCTTCGGCGCGGTGGTCGTCTCCAGTGTGACCGCGAGCGTCATCGGCCGGGCGGTGCTCGGCGACGAGGCGTTCCTGACCCTGCCCGCCTTCCATGTCGGGCACGCGGGCCAGTATCTGCTCTTCACGCTGCTGGGCGTGGTGGCGGGAGTGGTCGGTGTGGTGTTCACCCGGGTGCTGTATCTGGTCGAGGATGCCTGTGACTGGGTCTGGCACGGCCCCGAGTGGCTGCGTCCCGCCGTCGGCGGGCTGCTGCTGGGGAGTGTGCTGCTGTGGCTGCCCCAGATGTACGGGGTGGGTTATCCGGTGCTGGAGAACGCCATCGAGGGCAAGTATGTCATCGGCTTTCTGCTCGTCCTGCTGGTGGGCAAGATCGTCGCGACCAGCCTGACCATCGGCATCGGCGGCTCCGGCGGGGTGTTCGCGCCCAGTCTCTTCCTCGGCGCGATGACCGGCACCGCCTTCGGCAGTGTCGTCCACCGTGTTCTCCCCGGCGCGGCGGGTCCGGTGGGTGCGTACGGGCTGGTCGGCATGGGCGCGGTCTTCGCGGGCTCGGCCCGTGCCCCGATCACGGCCGTGATCGTGCTGTTCGAGCTGACCGGCGAGTACTCCATCATCCTGCCCATCATGCTGGCGATCGTGCTGGCCACGCTCACCAGCCGGCTGCTGTCCCGCGACACCATCTACACGCTCAAACTCCGCCGCCGCGGTGTCGATCTCGACACCGCCCGTCTGGAGTCTCCCCTGGCCGGCGCGACCGTGGGCGATGTCATGGAGGAGCTCCCCGCCCCGCTCGTCGGCGCCCTATCGCTGGAGAAGGCCGCCGACGCGCTCGCCCGATCGGGTCACGGCGTCCTCCCCGTCGCCGGTCCCGACGGCGTCTACCTGGGCGTGGTCACCGCGCGGGCCGTCGCGGAGGCACTCACCGAGCCCGAACCGGCCCTCGATCCGGTCGGCGCCGCCCGCAACGCCTCCGACCTGGCTGAGCGTCCCGCGACCGTCACCGCCGACATGCCGCTCACCGAAGTCCTGCGCACTCTGGTCACTGCCGATGGCACAGGTTTTCCCGTACTGGCCCGGGGCAGCGGCCAACCGACGGGCTGGCTCACTCATCAGACGGTCCTGAGTGCTCTTCACTCTTCCGCGGCGCCTGGCCATGCCGCCCCTGCGGTCGTTCGGCCGGAGTGACGCGGACGAAGGGGATGTGGTCCCGGCCGATCAGGTAGTAGTCCTGCTCGCTGCCATCGGCTTCCAGGCCGCACACCCGCATGAGTCTGCGGGCCAGGCGCGGATGGCGCAGGGCGTAGGCGGCCATCACGCGGCCGGACTCCTCCGGTGTCAGCGGCTGAGCGATGGCCGCCGTACGGTGCCTGCCGACCTGGATGGTGACCCGTGGTGTGTGCTGGATGTTGCGGTACCACTGCGAGCGGGGCCCGAAGCCGGAGGCGAGGTGGTACGCGCCGGTCGCCGGATCCCGGCCGGTCACCTCCAGGACCGCCTGCCGCGGCAAGCCGCTCGCCCGCCCTGTGTGGGTGAGCAGCACAAACCGGCCGCCGAGCAGCCACCCCAGATGCCACCGGTAGAGCCGGATCGGGGCCCGGAACAGCAGCCTGCGCAAGCCCGACGGCGGGGACACCGGCTTTCGGCGGACACTCATCACTCAGTTTCCTTGCCTCACGAGCCGACTCCGCACGCCACTGCACACGTTGCCCGCACTTCGTCCATAAGTGGCGGTACCGGCGTTTCTTGACGACCAAGAAGGTTCGACTATGCAAACGTTGCCTGGTCTCACCATACTCGTCGGCCTCCGTACCGGGGAGGAAACGCATGAGGACACGCAGATTCGGTCAGCACCGGCGCAAGACCCTTCTCGGGGCCACGATCGCCATGATGCTCGCCGGGCTGAACGCACCGGCCGTCGTCGACTTCACCGCGGAGCGGTATCACCGTTACAAGATCAACCGGCCGGACTACCGGGCCCGCTACGGACACTGGGACGTGGCCCCCATGCCGGAGAAGTTCCACCTGAACTCCATTCACGCCGCCCTCCTGCCCACCGGCAAGGTCCTGCTGATCGCCGGTTCCGGCAACAACATCAAGCTCTTCGAGGGCGGCACCTTCAAAAGCACCCTGTGGGACCCAGCGAAGAACACCTTCAAGAAGATCGACACCCCGAAGGACATGTTCTGTTCAGGCCACACCCAACTCCCCGACGGACGGCTGCTGATCGCCGGGGGCACGGCCCGCTACGAAGTTCTGGAAGGCGATGTGGAGCGAGCCGGCGGGGCCATGCTCATCAAGAACGAGAACCCCGACAAGGCCCGTGTCTTCCCCAAGGGCACCCTCTTCCGGTCGCCCGACGGCAAGGAGTACGCCTCCCAGACGACCGTACGCGTCCCCAGGGCCAGGAAGACCGAGAAGACCAGGAGGGCCGAAGGCACGAAGACCACCGAGGCCACTGTCACCGCGAGCGAAGCCCGCGTATACGTCGAGGCAACATCGAAGGGCTCGAAAGGCATCACCAACACATCCGAGCACTACGAGATCAAGGGCCTGACCGGCAGGGACCGGAACAACTTCTACGGCCTGGCCAACAAACTCGGCATGGACAAGAAGGACTTCCAGGGAATCAGGGAAGCCTACGTCTTCGACCCGTTCACCGAGCGGTACCGCAAGACCGACTCCATGAGCGAAGCCCGGTGGTACCCCACCCTGGTCAGCCTCGCCGACGGCCGGGTGCTCGCCGTATCCGGACTGGACGACATCGGACAGGTCGTCCCCGGCAAGAACGAGATCTACCACCCGAAGACGAAGAGCTGGTCCCGAGGACCACACCGCTACTTCCCGACCTACCCCTCACTCTTCCCGCTCCAGGGCGGCAAACTCTTCTACTCCGGCTCCAACGCCGGATACGGTCCCGCCGACCGCGGCCGCACCCCCGGCGTATGGGACCTGGAGCACAACACCTTCACACCAGTCCCCGGCCTGCCCGACCCCGACATCCTGGAGACCTCCTCCTCGGTCCTGCTGCCCCCCGCGCAGGACCAAAAGGTCATGGTCCTCGGCGGAGGCGGCGTCGGCGAATCGAGCAAGTCCACCGCCCGCACCGCCGTCGTCGACCTGACCTCCCGGCACCCGGTCTTCCGGCAGGGACCCGACCTGCCCGAGAAGACCCGCTACCTCAACAGCGTGATCATGCCGGACGACACCGTCTTCACCACCGGGGGCTCCCGCGACTACCGCGGCCGCGGCGCCAGCGACATCCTCACGGCCCAGATTTACCACCCCCGGTCCCGTACCTTCACCACCGCCGCCGCCCCCACCGTCGGCCGCGACTACCACACCGAGGCGCTGCTGCTCCCCGACGGACGGGTCGCCGTCTTCGGCTCCGACCCCCTGTTCGGCGACAAGGACAACACCCGGCCCGGCACGTTCGAGCAGCGCGTCGAGGTATTCACCCCGCCCTCCCTGTACCGGACACCACGGCCCACACTGAACGGCGGCCCGCGACACCTCCACCGCGGCGCCACCGCCACCTACACCACGCCCGATGCCGCCCGTATCACGACAGCCCGACTCATCCATCCGGGCTCCACCACCCATGTCACCGACGTCGACCAGCGTTCCATCGCCCTCGGCCTCAAGCGAACCGCGGCATCAGTGACGATCAGCATCCCCCAGGGCCGGTCCCTGGTGCCCTCAGGCTGGTACATGCTCTTCGTCACCGACCGGCACGGCATCCCCTCCAAGGCACAGTGGGTCCACGTACGGTGACGCCTCCCCATGCCGCCAAGGAGGCGAGGGACTGTAGCGGACACCGGCAGAGCCCGCCACGCGTTCAGCAGAACCCATCAAAGTGCAAAATTTGCACTGACTAAATTCCTACCGTGCTGAGTGCCCAACCCCATGGGTCCGTACCCCCTACAGACGGACTCACCCGAAACCTGGAGGCACCATGACCGCCCACGCCCGGTCACTGCACGGCCGCTCACGCAACCTCACCATCACGGCCATCCTGTTCGTCGCCCTGGCCCTCCTCGCCGCAGCGGTGGTCTGGGCCACCCGGGGAAACGCAAGCGCGACGGAGGGCACATCGTCGAACTTCCCCAGCGCCAAACCGGCCTCCCCCGGCAGCGTGGTCACCACAGCCGGACCCGTGAGCAAGCTCGACATCGAGTTCCTGAAGAAGGTGCGCCAGGCCAACCTGTGGGAATCCCCGGCAGGGCGGCTCGCCCAGACCCACGCCACCAGCGAGTCCGTCAAACGGGCCGGCCTGCACATCATGGAAGGCCACGCCAAGCTCGACGAGTTCGTCCGCAACACCGCCGAGGCACTGAACGTCTCCCTGCCGGACGAGGCCAGCGAAGAGCAGCAGGGATTCGTCCGCACCCTGGAAAACGCCCAGGGCGCCGACTTCGACGAGAAGTTCGCCAACATCCTCCGCGGCACCCACGGCAAGATCTTCGTCACCATCGCCCAGGTCCGCGCCAGCACCAAGAACTCCCTCATGCGCCGCTTCGCCTCCGAGGTCAACGTCACCGTCCTTGACCACCAGAACGTCCTGGACGACTCCGGCCTGGTCGACGAAGCCACCTACGACGACATCGCCTCCACCTTCTGACCGCGCCACGCCTTCCACGGCAGACCGACACGTCCCGCCGAACGGCGGCGGGCCGGGGAGAACTCTCGCGGCCCGTCCGCCCTCCGGTCACTCCTCGCGGTTGCGCAGCAGGAGCATTGCCGCGTCATCATGCGGCGGCGCTTCCACGTGCTCGACCAGGTCCTGCCGCACAGCCGCCAGTGCCGATTCCGGGTCAGGGTCCGCGAGCAGCCCCACCCGCTCCTCCAAAGGGTAGAACCGGCCCGAGTGGTCACGGGCCTCAGTCACCCCGTCGGTATAGAAGAGGAGAGCCAGGACCGCAGTGACGAACTTCTCCCGCGTCAGATGCCGCTCCAGAGCCTGCTCCAGGCGCTCACCAACGGCCTTGAGGTCCGGCTCGTCGTACGCCGCCTCCCGGAAGGCACCGACAACCACGGCCGCGGTCTCCACCGCCTCCAGCCCTTTCCCCTGCACGTCGCCCACAATCACGCGCACTCCACCGGGCGTGGTCGCCACCTCGTAGGATCTCGGCGTTGTTCGCCGCGGTCGATCGGCCCAGCAAGAGGAGGCCGCCCAGCAGTCGGCAGAAGATCAGGTAGAGCAGTCGCAGACCCACAAGCATCGATCATGCCCACACTCAGGCGATCGCAAAGCCCCAGGTCAACCACCTTACGGCAATAAAGACACCCAGGCCGGAACACCACGACGTCGGAGATGCCGAGGCGGGCCGCCAGCTTCTGCAGCCCTTCGGGCTCGGCCAGGCCGGAGCGAGCCGCACGTCGACGACGTTGTACGTGTTCGCCCCGTCCTCCGTGGCGCCCGCGCAGTACACGATGTTCGCCACTTCCTCGGCCCGGCCCACAACGCCCTCGCTCACCAGGAACCCGGCGGCGAGCGCGAAGTCGTCCCCGGGCGTGCGCATCGTGATGGCCAGCGGTTTGCCGGCCAGCCGGATCTCCAGTGGCTCCTCCGCGACCAGCGTGTCCGGGCGCGTGCTCAGCGCTCCGTCCCGGATCCGCAGCACGCGCCGACGCTCGGTGATTCGTCCCATGCCGAGTCGCTTCCCCTGGTCAGCACTCGATGACGTTGACGGCGAGGCCGCCGCGCGCGGTCTCCTTGTACTTGACCTTCATGTCGGCACCGGTCTCCTTCATGGTCTTGATGACCTTGTCGAGGGAGACGTGGTGGCGGCCGTCGCCGCGCATCGCCATCTTCGCGGCCGTGACGGCCTTCACCGCGGCCATGCCGTTGCGTTCGATGCACGGGATCTGGACCAGGCCGCCGACCGGGTCGCAGGTGAGGCCGAGGTTGTGCTCCATGCCGATCTCGGCGGCGTTCTCGACCTGTTCGGGGCTGCCGCCGAGCATCTCGGCGAGCCCTCCGGCAGCCATCGAGCAGGCGGAGCCGACCTCGCCCTGGCAGCCGACCTCGGCGCCGGAGATGGACGCGTTCTCCTTGAAGAGCATGCCGATCGCGCCGGCGGCGAGCAGGAAGCGGACGATGCCCTCCTCGTCGGCGCCCGGCACGAAGTCGAGGTAGTAGTGCAAGACGGCGGGGATGATGCCCGCGGCGCCGTTCGTCGGAGCGGTGACGACCCGGCCGCCTGCGGCATTCTCCTCGTTCACCGCCATCGCGTAGAGCGTCACCCATTCCATGGCACGCCCCGCCGGGTCACCCTCGCTGCGCAGGGCCCGAGCCGCCGCCGCGGCCCGACGACGGACCTTCAGTCCACCAGGAAGGATGCCCTCGCGGCCCAGACCTCGGGAGACACAGGCCTCCATGACCCGCCAGATCTCCAGCAGACCCGCGCGGATCCTCTCCTCGGTGCGCCAGGCCTTCTCGTTCTCCAGCATCAGCGCGGAGATCGACAGGCCGGTCTCCCGGGAGAGCCGCAGCAACTCGTCGCCCGTGCGGAACGGATGGGGCAGCGCCGTGTCGTCGGGCTTGATCCGGTCCGCGCCGACCGCGTCCTCGTCCACGACGAAGCCGCCGCCCACCGAGTAGTACGTCTTCTCCAGCAGCGGCACACCATCGGCGTCGTACGCGAAGAGGATCATGCCGTTGGCGTGGTACGGCAGCGAGCGCCGCCGGTGCAGGACCAACTGCGTCGCGATGTCGAAGTCGATCTCGTGGGCCGGGCCGATCTCGGCACCGAGGAGGCGGACGCGTCCGGTGCCGCGGATCCGCTCGACGTCCAGGTCGGCCTGCGCGACGTCGACCGTGTGCGGCTCGTTGCCCTCCAGGCCGAGCAGCACCGCCTTGGGGGTGCCGTGGCCGTGGCCGGTGGCGCCGAGGGAGCCGAACAGCTCCGCCCGCACCGCGGCGGTCTGGGCGAGCACGCCGTCCTGCTTCAGCCTGGCCACGAACCTCCCGGCGGCGCGCATCGGGCCGACGGTGTGCGAGCTGGACGGGCCGATGCCGATGGAGAACAGGTCGAAGACGCTGATTGCCACGCCATACTCCGTGGGATTGGTGGGGGCGTGACGAACGGTCACGGCACGCCCTGGGCAAGGTTGTCGGTTACAGGCCGGGGTACAGCGGATGCTTGTCGGCCAGGGCCTTGACCCGGGCCTTCAGTGCCTCCGCGTCGGCCTCCCCGAAGGGAGAAGGCGCCTTGATCGCCTCGGCGATGACGTCCGCGACCTCGGCGAAGTCCTCGGCCCGGAAGCCGCGGGTGGCCAGGGCCGGGGTGCCGATGCGCAGTCCGGACGTCACCATCGGCGGGCGCGGGTCGTTCGGGACGGCGTTGCGGTTGACCGTGATGCCGACCTCGTGGAGACGGTCCTCGGCCTGCCGGCCGTCCAGCTCGGAGTCGCGCAGGTCGACCAGGATCAGGTGCACGTCCGTGCCGCCGGACAGCACGTTCACCCCGGCCTCACGGGCGTCGGCAGCCGTCAGCCGCTCGGCCAGGATCTGCGCGCCCTCGACCGTGCGGCGCTGGCGCTCCTTGAACTCCTCCGACGCCGCCACCTTGAAGGAGACCGCCTTGGCCGCGATCACGTGCTCCAGGGGGCCGCCCTGGAAGCCCGGGAAGACGGACGAGTTCAGCTTCTTCGCGAAGTCCTTCTTCGCCAGGATGATGCCACCGCGCGGCCCGCCCAGCGTCTTGTGCGTCGTGGAGGTGACGACATCCGCGTACTCGACCGGGTTCGGGTGCAGTCCCGCCGCGACCAGACCCGCGAAGTGCGCCATGTCCACCCACAGGTACGCCTCGACCTCGTCCGCGATCCGCCGGAACTCGGCGAAGTCCAGCTGGCGCGGGTACGCCGACCACCCGGCGATGATCACCTTCGGGCGGTGCTCCTTGGCCAGCCGCTCCAGCTCGGCCATGTCGACCAGACCGGCGTCGTCCACGTGGTACGGAACGACGTTGAACTGCTTGCCCGAAAAGTTGATCTTCATGCCGTGGGTGAGGTGGCCGCCGTGCGCCAGGTCCAGACCCAGGATGGTGTCGCCGGGCTGGGCCAGCGCGAACAGGGCGGCCTGGTTGGCGGAGGCGCCGGAGTGAGGCTGGACGTTGGCGTACTCGGCGCCGAACAGCTCCTTGATCCGGTCGATGGCGATCTGCTCGGCGACGTCGACGTGCTCACAGCCACCGTAGTAGCGACGGCCCGGGTAGCCCTCGGCGTACTTGTTGGTCAGGACCGAACCCTGCGCCTCCATCACCGCGAGCGGCGCGAAGTTCTCGGAGGCGATCATCTCCAGGGTGGACTGCTGGCGCTCCAGCTCGGCGTCGACCGCGGCGGCCACCTCCGGGTCGAGCTCGTGCAGGGGCTGGTTGAACAGGGTCATCGGCGGTCTCCTTGGGTGTGGGCACAGTGGGCGGCGTAGGCATCGGGGGTCAGCGCGCCGGCGATGTTCTCGACCCGCAGCCCGAACAGCCAGCCGCCGGTGTAGGGGGCGGCGTTGACGACGCCGGGGTCGTCGGCCAGAGCGGGGTTGACTTCCAGGACCCGGCCCGAGGCGGGGGCGTACAGGCCGCGGACGGCGGTCCGTGACTCGATCCGCCCGCAGCTCTCCCCCGCCTCGCCCCAGGTCCCGACGTCGGGCAGTCGGAGGTGGACGACGTCACCGAGCGCTTTCGACGCGAACGCGGTGATACCGACGGTGGCGTTGCCCTCGTCCACGACCAGCCACTCGTGGTCCCAGGTGTAACGCAGGTGCCGCGGAATGCCCGGGGCGGTCTCTCCTGCAGATTCCAGGGAGAGTTGGGACGCGGAGCTCATGACGCGACGGCCGCGGCGGCGGGGACGAGGGTGCGGCGGAGCCGGTTGAAGAACTTTGGCCGGTTGAGGGAGAGCACGGCGACGGGGGGCCCTCGCGCCGGTCGACGGCCGTGAACGTGCGGCTGTCGATGTCGCCCTCGACGACCTCGGGCTCGGCGCCCGGGGCGGCGTACCCGGCGACCTGGATGCAGGTCTGGTACTGGTCGGACCAGAAGTACGGCGGGGTGAGCGGGGCCTCGGCCGACACACCGGTCAGCAGCGTGCGGGCGGCGGTCTTCGCCTGCTCGGTGGCGTTGCTCCAGTGCTCGATGCGGGCGTGCCGTCCGGTGAACGGGTCGGGGCAGCGGGCGACGTCACCGACGGCGACCACGCCCGGCACGCCGGCCGAGCAGCCGGCGTCGCACACCACGCCGTCGTCCACCAGCGCACCGGAGCCGGCGAGCCAGTCGGTGTTGGGCCGCACGCCCACACCGGCCACGACGATATCGGCGGGCAGCACCCGCCCGTCCGCCAGCCGTACGCCCGTGACCCGGCCCTCGCCGATCAGTTCCGCCACGCCGGTTCCGCACAGCAGCCGGACCCCGTGATCACTGTGGAGCGAGGAGACCACCAGCCCCATCTCGCGCCCGAGTTGACGCTCCAGAGGGACTGGGAGCGCCTCGACGACGGTGACGTGGAGTCCGAGCCGGTGCACGGTGGAGGCCACCTCGGCGCCGATGAACCCGGCGCCGATGCCGACGACCCGGGGCAGGCCGTCGAGCAGTTCGGCGCGCAGGGCCTGGGCGTCCTCCAGAGTGCGCAGGGTGTGGACGCCCGCCAACCCGTCGGTGGCCGGGAAGGTACGAGGGGCGGCGCCGGTCGCAATGACGATGCCGTCCGTGCGCACATGCCGTCCGCCGGCCAGGGTGACGGTAACGGGGTCGAGCCGCACGGCGCGCTCGCCGAGCAGCCACTGCGCGTCCAGGACCTCGCACTCGTCCGCGTCGCCGAGCGCGAGGGCGGCGGCGTCGATGTCGCCCTTGAGGAAGTCCTTGGACAGCGGCGGACGGTCGTAGGGAGCGTGGCGCTCCTCCTCCACGACGACGATCTCGCCGTCGTAGCCCTCTGCGCGCAGCGCGCGGACCGTGCTCAGGCCTGCCAGCGACGCTCCGACGACGGTGATGCTCCTCATGCCGGCTCCAGACGGAGAGGTGTCTCACATAACACAACAGTATCCGCTATGCGCAACATGCTTTCCGCGCGATGCGGGCATTGTCAAGAGTGGCGGCATCTTTCGATTTCTGATGATGCTTGGCGTTGTGCGATCCGCAACCCACGCATGACGAGAAGCCCCGCCGCTTCCGGTTACGGCGCCGGCTCGTCCCACTGGTCCAGGAGCAGGGCGCCCATGGCTTCGTCGAGCCCTGCCTCGGTGGCATCCAGGGACTGTTCGCTCCAGATGACCTTGCCGCGATCGGTGTACCGGGTGCCCCAGCGCCGGGCGGACTGCGCGACGAGGAACAGCCCTCGGCCGCCCTCGTCGGTGGTGGCGGCGCGGCGCAGATACGGGGACGTGCTGCTGCCGTCGGAGACCTCGCAGATCAGGCTGTCCCGGTCGGACAGAAGCGGGAGGCGGATGGGATCGCCGCCGTAGCGGATGGCGTTGGTGACCAGTTCGCTGAGGATGAGTTCGGTGGTGAAGGGATCTCGTCCAGCCCCCAGTCCCGGAGCCGGCGGGCGCAGGCGGGGCGCAGGGGGCCGAGGGCAGCGGGGTCGCGGGGTATGTCCCAGTCGGCGACCCGGTCCCGGGTCGGCCGGGCGGGGTCGTCCCGTCGCCCGGTCCGCGAGCAAATGGCCCAGGAACGACTTGCGGGAGGCGCCCACAAGGACGGGGTGGCCGAGTACACGGACCTCCCCGAGGCGGCCCAGCAGCTCCCAGTTGTGCTCGGGCGCCTTGGCGAAGCCCGGCCCGGGGTCGATGATCAGGCAGCCGGGCGGGATCCCCGCCTCCAGCGGGGCCTCGGCCCTCAGCCGCACTCCTCGACCGGCGGGCGTGCCGTACCGGGGCGGGTCGACTCACCACCCACGTCCACGATGTCCGCTCCCTGCTCGAGCAGCGTGAGTCCGTGCGCGACGGCCGCGTCCGCGGCGAACGACAGCCCGCCGTCGGAGAACGAGTCCGGGTGGCGTTCACGACACCCATGACCAGCGTCCGGCCCGGGGCGCGGAAGTCCGTGCGGGTGGAGTTCCGGCGTTCCCGGGTACGGAGGGGTGGTGGCGTGGGCCGTGGTGGTCACAGGGGTCCGACTTTCCGTGCGTGTCACGAGAGTTGCTCCACGAAGTCCTGTGGGAGCCCCGCGGTGGAGCTACCACAGGGGCGACTCGGCGGCAACCCCGCATAGGTCGCTCAGATGTACTCCGCCGCCGCGTCGAGCAACCAGTCCGCCAGATAGCCGGCGAACGACGAGCGGGCCAGGACCCAGAATCCGGCCCTGGGTTCGTCCCGGGCGACCAGGACGACCTGCGTGCGGCCCAGTGTCGTCTGGGCGCAGCGTCCGTAGCCGAAGGTCCGCGGATGCAGGTCCAGCGGGCAGCCGTGGGCCAGCAGGTCGTGGGCGCGGGGGCCCGTGACCAGGAGCGTGGTGCGCTGCGCGGAGACGTCGATGACCGAGACGGGCTCGTCTCCCGCGGCCTGACGGATCCGGCTCTCCAGGTCCCGTTCGCTCCCGGGCGGTCCCACGAGCAGCCACTCGTCCGGGCCGAGCCACAGCGCGGTCAACTCCCCCGCGCGCGCGACGGTGTTGGGCTGGAGGGGCAGTGGGAGGTCCAGCGCGAGCCCGACGGCTTCCGCCGCCGCTCCCTTGGCGTCGAGGCGCACGTTGAGCTGGGCCAGGAAGGGGAGTTCCGCCAGCCGGATCGCACCTTCGGACATACGTGTCGCGGCGGCCAGGCGGTCCGCGACCTGTGACAGGGGGCTGCGGAGCGGGGCGGTCAGGGCGTTGTCAGCCATCGCGGCGGGCTCCCTCGGGGTCGTAGAGGACGGGGCTTGCGACGGTCACTGGGACCAGTCGGTCGCCCACGGGGGCGTACAGCCGTTCGCCGATGCGGTCCCGGCCGCCCTTGATCAGGGCGAGCGCGAACGTTCGGCCGAGCGCCGCGCTGCGGTAGCTGGAGGTGACGTGGCCGAGCATCGGGACGGGCGGGGTCGGCGGCACACCGTCGGCGATCAGATGGGTGCCCTCCGGGAGGAAGGTTCCCGCGTCTTCGGGTAGGAGGCCGACGAGCTGCTTGCGGTCGGGGCGGACGGTGTCGGCGCGGGCGTAGGACCGCTTGCCGATGAAGTCCGGCTTCTTCTTCGACACCACCCAGTTCATGCCGAGGTCCTGGGGAGTGACGGTGCCGTCGGTGTCCTGGCCGATGATCGGGTAGCCCTTCTCGGCCCGCAGGACGTGCATGGTCTCGGTGCCGTAGGGGGTGATGCCGTACGGGGCGCCGGCCTGGTACACGGCCTCCCAGAGGGCGAGGGCCGCCCAGGGCGACACGTTGATCTCGTAGGCGAGTTCGCCGGAGAAGCTGATCCGGCACACCCTGGCCTCGATGCCGGCGACCGTGGTCTCCCGCCAAGCCATGAACGGGAAGTCGTCGTTGGCGACGGCCAGTCGGGGTGCGAGCGAGCCGAGTACCTCGCGGGACTTGGGACCGACCAGGGCGACCGTGGCCCACTGCTCGGTCACGGACGTGCAGTGGACCTTCAGCTCGGGCCACTCGGTCTGCAGCCACTCCTCCATCCAGTCGAGTACGACGGCTGCGTTGCCCGTCGTCGTGGTGACCAGGAAGCGGTCCTGGGCGACGCGGATGACCGTGCCGTCGTCGAAGACCATGCCGTCCGGGCGGCACATGACGCCGTAGCGGATCATGCCGACCTTCAGGGTGCTCATCATGTTGGTGTAGAGCAGGTCCAGGAAGACGCCGGCGTCCGGGCCCTGCACGTCGATCTTCCCGAGGGTGGAGGCGTCCATGAAGCCCACACTCTCGCGGGTCGCCCGGCACTCGCGCAGCACGGCGGCTTCCATGTCCTCGCCGTTCTGCGGGTAGTACCAGGGGCGCTTCCACTGGCCGACGTTCTCGAACAGGGCGCCGTGCGCGACGTGCCAGTCGTGGATGGCGGTCGTGCGGACCGGGTCGCTCAGCGCGCCCCGGTCGCGGCCCGCGAGGGCGGCGAAGGAGACCGGGGTGTACGGCGGGCGGAAGGTCGTCGTGCCGAGCGCCGAGATGTCCACGCCGAGGAGTTCCGCGACCACCCCGCTGGCCAGGACGCCGGAGGTCTTGCCCTGGTCGTTGGCGGTGCCGGCCGTGGTGTAGCGCTTGGTGTGCTCGACCGAGCGCAGGCCAGCGCCGGTCGCGCGGGCCAGGTCGTCGACAGTGACGTCGCGCTGGAGGTCGACGAATCGGGGGGCGTCCGAGCTGCCCGGGACGACGTACACGTGCATCGGTGCCGTCTGTCGCGGCTGTGCCGCCACCGCCGGGAGGCGGGGCGCCTCGGGTGTGTAGCCCTCAGCCTCGATGGCACGGGCACCGGCGGCCGCGCCCTGTGCCAGGACAGTGGCCGGGTCGAGGACGCCGCTCGCGCTGCCCACGACCTCGACCGCCTGGCGGCAGGTGTCGGGCACGAAGGAGCCCAGCGCCTCGTCGTGGCGCAGCTTGCCGCCCGACTGGCTGAACAGGTGCGCCACCGGGTTCCAGCCGCCGGAGACCAGCAGCAGGTCGGCAGCGAACTGCCGCTGTCCGGCGGACTCTCCGTACGGGGCGACGGTCACGGCCGTGAGGCGCGTGTCGTCTTCCGTGCCGGTGACGGCATGGCCGGGCAGGACTTCGATGCCGGCCGCTCTCGCGCGCTCCGCCCACTCCCCCGGTTCGGGGCGCGTGTCGACGATCGCCGTGATGGCCAGGCCCGCCGCGGTGAGGTCCAGCGCTGCCGCGTAGGCGCTGTCGTTGGTGGTGAAGACCACCGCGTGGCGGCCGGGCAGGACGCCGTGGCGGTTGACGTAGGTGCGGGCCGAGGAGGCCAGCATCACTCCGGGGCGGTCGTTGTCCGCGAAGGCCAGCGAGCGCTCGTGGGCGCCGGTGGCGAGGACGACGCGGCGGGCGCGGATGCGCCAGACGCGTTCGCGGGAGACGTTCTCGGGGGCCTCGGCACCGAGGTGGTTGGTGCGGCGCTCGACGGCGAGGAGGTGATTGTCGTCGTAGTAGCCGAAGACGGTGGTACGGCGCAGGAGGCGGACCTCGGGTTCGGCTTCCAGTCGCTCGGCGACCGACGAGACCCAGTCGAGGTGTTCGGCCGTGCCCAGGAGGCTGCCGCCCGGCTCCGGCTGGTCGTCGGCCAGGATGACGCGGGCTCCGCTACGGGCGGCGGCCGCCGCCGCGGCGAGGCCTGCCGGGCCCGCGCCGACGACCAGCAGGTCGCAGTGGGCGTGTACGGCGTCGTAGCGGGCGGGGTCCGGTTCCGTGGCGAGGCGGCCCTGGCCGGGGAGGCTGGTGGCCACGAGGCCGTCGTAGAGCTCGACGGTCGTCGCGGGCAGCATGGGCTCCGGGAAGGGCTCCTCGATCTGGACGACCGCGTTGGGCTCTTCGACGCCGACGGAGAAGATGCCGCGGGGGCGGCCGAGCTTGATGCTGGTGCCGGCCTGGATGACGCCGTTGGCGAGGAGGGCGGAGGCGAGGGTGTCGCCTCGGTAGCCCTGGTATTCGGTGCCGTCGAAGGTGAAGGTGAGGGGGGTGTCGCGGTCGATTCGGCCGCGGGTGGGGTGGCGGAACGGCTGGCCCGCGGCGGAGCCGCTCAGGGATGCAGCGCCCCCGCCGCCCCTACCCGTCCCGTCCTGAAGGGGCTCCGCCCCTTCGACCCCGCCAGGGGGCTCCGCCCCCTGGACCCCCGTCGGCCCCGAAAGGGGCTCGTCCTCAAATGCCGGACAGGCTGACAACAGCGGCCTCGGCTCAACAGTTGCCGGGCGTTCTTCCCCCGCTCCGTACACCGCCAAGATCTCGTTCGTCGCCGTGTCCCGCACCATGTTGAACCAGCGGCGGCAGCCCGCCGCGTGGCTCCAGCGCTCGGCGAAGGGGCCCTTCGGGTTGTCGCGGAAGAACAGGTAGCGGGCCCACTCCTCGTCGGTGAGGGCCGCCGGGTCCTCCGGGTAGGGCACGTGGGCCTGGCCGCCGTAGTGGAACTCGGCCTCGTCGCGGGGCCCGCACCACGGGCAGTGGATGAGCAACATGGTTCGGCTCCCTAGTGGGCCACCGCGGCCGCGCCGTGCTCGTCGACGAGCGCGCCGGTGGTGAAACGGTCGAGCGAGAAGGGGGCGTTGAGGGCGTGCGGGGTGTCGTGGGCGATGGTGTGGGCGTAGACCCAGCCGACGCCCGGGGTGGCCTTGAAACCGCCCGTTCCCCAGCCGCAGTTGAGGTAGAGGTTGTCGACGGGGCTGAGCCCGACGATCGGTGAGGCGTCGGGGCTGACGTCGACGATGCCGCCCCAGGTGCGCAGGACATGGGCGCGGGCGAAGACCGGGAAGAGCTCCACGGCCGCGGACATCTGTTCTTCGATGATGTGGAAGGCGCCGCGCTGGGTGTAGGAGTTGTACGCGTCGATGCCCGCGCCCATGACCAGCTCGCCCTTGTGGGCCTGGCTGACGTACACGTGGACCGCGTTGGACATGACGACCGTCGGGTGCACCGGCTGCAGCAGTTCGGACACGAGCGCCTGCAACGGGTGGCTCTGGACGGGGAGTTCGATGCCCGCCATGGCGGCGAGGACCGAGGTGTGGCCAGCCGAGCAGAGCGCCACCTTGCCGGCCGCGATGAGGCCGAGGCTGGTCTGGACTCCGACGACCCGGTTGCCGACCACGTCCAGGCCGGTGACCTCGCAGTTCTGGATGATGTCGATACCCGCGGCGTCCGCCGAGCGGGCCAGGCCCCAGGCCACGTAGTCGTGCTTGGCGATGCCCGCGCGCGGCTGGTAGGTGGCGCCCAGGACCGGGTAGCGCACGTCCGGGGAGATGTTGACGATCGGGCAGACTTCCTTGACGCCGTCCGCGTCGAGCCACTCCGCGTCCACGCCGTTGAGGCGGTTGGCCTCCACGCGGCGCACGCTGTCGCGGACGTCCTGGAGGCTGTGCGCGAGGTTCAGCACGCCGCGCTGGGAGAAGAGGATCGGGTAGTCGAGCTCCTCCGCCAGGCCCTCCCACAGCTTGAGGGCGTGCTCGTAGATGCCGGCGCTCTCGTCCCACAGGTAGTTGGAGCGGATGATCGTGGTGTTGCGGGCCATGTTGCCGCCCGCGAGCCAGCCCTTCTCCAGCACGGCGACGTTCGTGATGCCGTGGTTCTTGGCCAGGTAGTGGGCGGTGGCCAGGCCGTGTCCGCCGCCGCCGACGATCACTACGTCGTACGACCGCTTCGGCTCAGGCGTACGCCACAGCCAGTCGGGGTGGTCGGGAAGGTCGGCGCCGGGGGTGCGGGGGCTCATCGGACGTCTCCGTCTTCTGAAAGGTCTTCTGAAACGTGCGGATACTGCGGGTACTTGGGGACGTGCGCGTTCATACTGCGGTGGCGTTCCTCTCGGCGGCCTCGACGACGTTGGCGAGCAACATCGCTCGGGTCATGGGGCCCACTCCGCCGGGCATGGGGGCGAGCCATCCGGCGACCTGGGCCGCGTCCGGGTGGATGTCGCCGACCAGCCCGTCGTCGGTGCGGGTGATGCCGACGTCCAGGACCGCGGCGCCGGGGCGCAGCATGTCCTTGGTGATCAGCCCCGGCGAGCCTGCGGCCGCGACGACGATGTGCGCCTCGCGTACGTGCCAGGCCAGGCCCTTGGTGCCGGTGTGGCAGAGGGTCACGGTGGCGTTCTCGGAGCGGCGGGTGAGCAGGAGGCCGATGGGGCGTCCGACGGTGATGCCCCGGCCGATCACGCACACCCGCGCTCCGGCGAGCGGGACGTCGTGGCGGCGGAGCAGTTCGACGATGCCGCGCGGGGTGCACGGCAGCGGGGCCTCGACGCCCAGGACGAGCCGGCCGAGGTTGACGGGGTGCAGGCCGTCGGCATCCTTGGCCGGGTCCATTCGTTCCAGTACGGCGTTGGCGTCCAGCTGGCGCGGGAGCGGGAGCTGGACGATGTAGCCGGTGCAGGCCGGGTCGGCGTTGAGCTCGTCGATGACATCCTCGACCTGCTGTTGCGACGCGTCGGCGGGCAGGTCCCGGCGGATGGAGGCGATGCCCACCTGGGCGCAGTCGCGGTGCTTTCCGCCGACGTAGGCGTGACTGCCGGGGTCGTCACCGACCAGGACGGTGCCGAGGCCGGGCGGGCGGCCGACGGCAGCGGTCAGCTTGGCCACGCGCTCGGCGAGTTCGCGGCGGATGTCGGTGGCGGTCGCCTTGCCGTCGAGCAGCTGTGCGTTCACCGGCAGTGCTCCTTTCCCTTCAATTCGGTCCTGTGCTGGCCACGGAGGTGGGTCATGGTCGGGTCGAACAGGGGTTTCTCGGCGACGACCGCCTCGACGCCCGGGTCGAGACAACCGATGTCCGTGGTGGTGCCGGGGGCGGCGAGTTCGGCGGGGAGCCGGCGTGGGCGATGCCCTTGCTGATGATGTAGCCGTAGGCGGCGCTGGTGACGTGGCCTGCCAGCCGGTCCCGGTCGGGTCGTCGATGTCGGGACTGCGCCGGAACGGGACGTCTCGGAACGGGTGGCACGTCGATGTTCGTCACCACTCATCCACGACTAACATTCGACTGATATATAAGAGATCTGTCAAGGACCCATCGAGCCTCTTTTCCCGCTCAGCGCCAGCCCGCCGCACAAGGACCTCTTGAGTTCGGCGACTCGACCCTTGACCGCCGCCCGTCTGTCACATAACGTGCCCACAACTAGTATATCAGTTGCGTGTCACTCTGAGGGAGGTCGTCGTGGCAGAGGTTCCATCGCAGGCGAAATGCGTCGTGATCGGGTCCGGCATCGTCGGCAACAGCCTGGTCCACCACCTGGCGCGGCTCGGCTGGCGCGACATCGTGCAGCTCGACAAGGGCCCCCTGCCCAACCCCGGTGGCTCGACCGGTCACGCCTCCAACTTCATCTTCCCCGTCGACCACTCCCGCGAGATCACCGACCTGACGCTGGACTCGATGCGCCAGTACAAGGAGCTGGGCGTCTTCACCGAGTCCGGCGGCTTCGAGATCGCGCGCACCGAGGAGCGCATGGAGGAGCTGCGCCGCCGGATGTCCAGCGCCAAGGCCTGGGGCATCGAGGCGGAGCTGGTCTCTCCCGCGTTCGTCAAGGAGAAGGTGCCGTTCATCGAGGAAGACCAGTTCATCGGCGCCTTCTGGACCCCGAGCGTCGGCGTCGTCGACTCCCTGCGCGCGGGCACGATCATGCGTGACGGCGCCATCGCGAGCGGCGCACTGACGAGCGTGCCCAACGTCGAGGTGGTCGGCCTGGACGTCGAGGACGGGCGGATCCGCCGGGTGCGCACGAACAAGGGCGACATCGAGGCCGAGTACGTCGTGATCGCCTGTGGCGTGTGGAGCCCGAAGATCGGCGACATGGCCGGTGTCAGCATCCCGCTGACTCCCGCCGTCCACCAGATGATCTCCGTCGGCCCCTGCCCGCAGCTGTCCGGGCTGCCCGGCGAGATCAACTTCCCGATCGTCCGGGACATGGACACCTTCTGCTACGAGCGCCAGCACGGCGCGGACATGGAGGTGGGCTCCTACGCCCACCGGGCGATCCTGCACGAGCCGGAGGACATCCCGAGCATCGAGCAGTCCAAGCTCAGCCCCACCGAGCTTCCGTTCACCTCCGACGACTTCGACCCGCAGCTGGAGCAGGCCTATGAGCTGATGCCGGAGTTGCTGGGCGCCGAGGGCGCGGAGATGCGGTACGCGATCAACGGCCTGCTGTCGCTGACCTGCGACGGCAACCCGATCCTCGGTGAGAGCCAGGTGAAGGGGGTGTGGACGGCGGCCGCGGTGTGGATCAAGGAGGGGCCGGGCGTCGGCCGCGCGGTCGCGGAGTGGATGACCCACGGCCACAGCGAGATCGACATCTCCGGGGCCGACATCGCCCGGTTCTACCCCCACCAGATGCGCCGCGAGCACACCCGGCTGCGCACCACCGAGTCGTTCATCAAGACCTACGGGATCATCCACCCCGCCGAGCAGTACGAGTCCGACCGCGGGCAGCGGCTCTCCCCGATGTACGAGTCGGAGAAGAAGCTCGGCGCGGCCTTCTTCGAGGCGGTTGGATGGGAGCGGCCGCAGTGGTACGAGTCCAACGCCGACCTCCTCGAGGTGTACGGCGACCGCGTGATGCCGCGCGAGCACGAGTGGGACGCGCGCTGGTGGAGCCCGATCATCAACGCCGAGCACCTGCGGATGCGCGAGGCCGCGGGCGTCATCGACCTGACCGCCTTCGCGATCTTCGACATCACCGGTCCCGGCGCACTGGACGCCGTACAGCGCACCTGTGTCGCGCAGTGCGACGTGCCGGTCGGCAAGGTGATCTACACCCCGGTGCTCGACCGCAAGGGCGGGTTCCGCTCCGACCTCACCGTCATGCGCCTGGGTGAGAACCACTTCCGGGTCGTCACCGGCGGCGCGCACGGCATGGCTGACAAGAAGTGGTTCGCCGACCAACTCGGCGACGACGCGTCCCTTGAGGACCTCACCGACGGGATCTCCACGATCGGGCTGTGGGGCCCGCGGGCCCGCGACATCCTGTCGCAGCTGACCGATGCGGACGTGTCCCACGAGGACTTCAAGTTCCTCACCTGCCGCGAGATCGACCTCGACGGCATCCCCGTGCTGGCCTCCCGGATCTCCTACGTCGGCGAGCTCGGCTGGGAGCTGTACGTCTCCTTCGACCAGGCCACGGCGGTGTGGGACAAGCTGCTCGCGACGGGCGCGCCGTACGGTGCCCGCCCGGTCGGCATCGGCGTCTACGTGACCACCGCGCGGATCGAGAAGGGCTACCGGGCCTTCGGCAACGAGCTCGACGGCGAACGCACCATCGTCGAGGCGGGCATGCAGCGGCCGAAGGTGAAGGGTGCCGACTTCATCGGCAAGGAGGCCTACCTCGAGCAGCGCGCCGGTGAGCCCGCGGCGGTGCTGTGCACGCTGGCCGTCGACGACCACACGTCGGCGTCCGGGGTGAAGCGGTACATGCTCGGGGGCGAGCCGATCCGCACCCGCTCCGGCGAGGCGCTCGTCGACGGGCACGGGCACCACCCCTACGTCACCGCCGCCGGCTCGGCCCCCTCGCTGGGCAAGCACCTGCTGATGGCGTACCTGCCGCCCGAGCAGGCACGGGTCGGCAACGAACTCGCGGTCTCCTACATGGAGGAGCTCTACCCGGTGACCGTGCTCACCAACGACGCCACGCCCCCCTTCGACCCGGACAACGAGCGGATCCGCTGATGGCGGTGCTGTCAGTGGTCGGGCCTGTCGAGACCACGAGAGGTGAACGATGACGAACGTATTGGTCTGCATCAAGCGGGTCCCTGACTCCTCCGGTGAGGTCCTGCTCACCGACGACCAGCAGAGCGTCGACGGGAGGTACGTCGGCTTCACCGTGAGCAACCACGAGAGCTGTGCGGTCGAGCTGGCGGTCCAGACCGCCGAGGCGACCGGCGGCACGGTCACGCTGCTGACGGTCGGCCCGTCCGAGGCCACCGAGCAGCTGCGGGACACGCTGGCGCTCGGCTGCCACGCCGCCGTACTCGTGGAGGCGGAGCCGGGCCGGTTGGGACCGGCCGACGTGGCCCGGGAGATCGCCCACGTCGTGCGGGGGAAGGAGGCCGCGGGCACGTACGACCTGATCCTGCTCGGCAACGACGCCGCCGACAGCGGCGACTTCCAGGTGGGCATCCGGCTGGCCCACGCGCTCGGCCGGCCGGTGGTCAACGGCGTGTCGACGGTCGAGGTGGCCGACGGCCGCCTGACCGCCCGCGGCGACGGCCCCGACGGCGAGGAGACCTACTCGCTGCCGCTGCCCGCGGTCGCCACCGTGCTGGAGGGCGGGGTGGAGCCGCGCTATCCGACGCTGAAGGGCCGGATGGCGGCCAAGAAGGTCCAGATCGAGACCCTGCCCCTGTCGGCCGAACCCGCCGGAGCCAGCCGGGTGAAGCTGCTGCTGCCTCCGCCCGCGCCGTCGACGGTCGAGGTGCTGGGCGAGGGCCCGGAGGCGGCCGGTGCGGTCGCCGACCTGTTCGCAAAGCTGGGGGTGACCCGATGATTCTGGTGCTGGTCGAGACCGAGAACGGCGCCGCGAGCGAGATCTCGCTGGAGACGCTCGCCTTCGCCCGGTCGCTGTCGGCCGAGGGCGGCGGCATCGCCATCCGCGCGGTCGTGGTGGGCGCGGTAGAGAACCGCGACGCGCTGGCGGCCGAACTCGGAACGCACGGCGCGGCCGAGGTCCTGCACGCGGTGGGCGAGGCGTTCACGTCGTACTCCGGGGCCGCCTGGGCTGCGGCACTGCAGGCGATCCGCGAGTCGACCCGCTCCGTCGTGGTCACCGCCGCGGGCTCACCCCGGGGCAACGAGGTGCTGGCGCATCTGGCCGCCCGGCTCGACGTGCCCATGGCCGCCAACGCGACTGCGTTCCACGGCCTGGCGCCGTTCGTGGTGACCCGGCAGGTGGTCGGCGGGGCGGCCCTGGAGGAGATGAAGCTCGACCAACGGCCTGCGGTCTTCTCCGTCGCCGGCCACTCGTGGTCCGTGTCGCCGGTCGAGGGCGCGTCGCCCGCCGCTTGGGTGGAGGTGACCCCCGAGGTCGCCGAGTCCGACCTGGTGGCGCGGGTCGTTTCGACCGGCACCAAGGAAGTCGACCACTCCGACTCGTTGAAGTCCGCCAAGGTCGTCGTGGGCGCCGGGCGCGGAGCTGGTGGTGCAGACGGCTTCGGCGCGGTCACCGAGCTCGCCGGGCTGCTCGGCGGCGCGGTCGGTGTGTCCCGGGTGGTCACCTCGCTGGGCTGGCGGCCCCACCACGAGCAGGTCGGCCAGACCGGCTCCCGGATCAGCCCGGACCTGTACATTCCGTGCGGGATCTCCGGCGCCATCCAGCACTGGGCCGGCTGCGCGTCGTCGAAGACGATCCTCGCGATCAACACCGATCCCGAGGCTCCGATGATGACCAAGGCGAACTACGCCGTCGTGGGCGACATGCACGAAGTCCTCCCTGCGGTCATCGAGGAGCTCAAGTCGCGCGGGGTGAGCGGTTGACGCACGTGACCCACTGCTGCTGAGTGACTCACGGCAGCGGGAACCGAGGATCTCGCCGCCATTACGAAGCAGCTCATCGCCGTGGAGCGAGGCTGCGGCAACTGCAAGGGATGCCGCAGCCTCCTCCGCTTTGTCACCACGGGACGGGTCGCCGAAACCGCCGTCGGCGACACCTGGCGCAACGCAACCTGCGCCCGAGTTGGACCGCATGCACCTGGTCACCCTGGCCACCCCCGGCGGACGGGCCGCGCAACGCTCCGACACGCCCCCGGCCAGGGGACCGTCCTTGAGGAGCCCTGATGCAGATCTTCGCCATGGTGGCGTCGCTGGCGCTCACGCTGGCCGCCCTGTTCGTCCTGGTCCCCGCTGTCCGGAGCATGCTCCGGGTGATCCGGATGGGCCAGCCCGCGAGCCCGAGCCGCACAGGCGATCCGGTCGCTCGTACGGTCACCATGCTCAAGGAGACCGTGCTGCACACCCGGATGCTCCAGTGGACCTGGGTCGGCGTCATGCACTGGTTCGTGTTCGCGGCGTTCATCTTTCTGAGCACCGCGGTGGTGGGCGCCTACGTCCAGCTCTTCGACCCCGAGTGGGCGTGGCCGATCGCAGGCCACTGGTATCCCTTCGAGTGGTTCAGCGAGTTCATCGGCGCGCTGAGCACAGTCGGCATCATCTGGCTGATCGTCTACCGGCAGAAGCACCACCCCCGCAGCGAGGGCCGTAAGAGCCGGTTCTTCGGCTCGACGTTCTGGCAGGCCTACTTCGTGGAGTACCTGGCCCTGCTCGAAGGTGCGGCGATCCTGTTCATCCGGGGCGCGGAGTACCACCTCGCCGACGATGAGCACGCAACCCGCGCGCACTTCCCCCTCTCGTCCTGGCTCGGTGAGGCGCTCTACCCGGCCGGCCAGAGCGCCAACGAGAACCTGGTCCACTTCATCGCGTTCTTCAAGATCGCGCTGGCGATGGTCTGGCTGATCGTCATCGGCCGCAACCTGACCATGGGTATCGCCTGGCACCGGTTCACCGCCTGGTTCAACATCTGGTTCAAGCGTGAGTCCTCGGGCCGTACGGCGCTGGGCGCTCTCAAGCCGCTCGCCGTCGACGGCAAGGCGATCACGCTGGAGGGCCTCGACGACCTCGACGAGGACGCCGCCCTCGGCGTCGGAGCGATCGAGAACTTCTCCTGGAAGGGCCTCCTCGACTTCACCACATGCACCGAGTGCGGTCGCTGCCAGTCGCAGTGTCCGGCCTGGAACACCCAGAAGCCGCTCTCGCCGAAGCTGCTGATGAAGGGCCTGCGCGAGCACACCTACCTCAAGGCCGCCGGCCTGGCCGGACACACCGACCGGGCGCTGATCGGCAAGGGCGACGCGGGCGGTGAGTCCTACAACCCCGAGGGCGCCGACTTCGTCGTCGACGCGGATGTGCTCTGGTCGTGCACGACGTGCGGCGCCTGCGTCGAGCAGTGCCCGGTCGACATCGAGCACGTCGACCACATCGTCGACATGCGCCGCTACCAGGTACTGATCGAGTCGGACTTCCCCGCCGAGCTCAACCAGGTCTTCAAGGGCCTTGAGACCAGGGGCAACCCCTGGAACATGGCGGCGAGCGCACGCATGGACTGGGCCAAGGGCCTGCCGTTCGAGGTCAAGGAGGTCGGCAAGGACCTCGAGTCGCTGGAGTCGGTCGACTGGCTGTTCTGGGTCGGCTGCGCCGGCGCTTACGAGGACCGGGCCAAGAAGACGACCCGCGCCGTCGCCGAGCTGCTCCACATGGCCGGCGTTTCCTTCGGCGTACTCGGCAACCACGAGACCTGCACCGGCGACTCCGCCCGCCGCGCCGGCAACGAGTTCGTCTACCAGGCCCTGGCCCAGGAGAACGTCGAGACCTTCAAGGAGTTCAAGGTCAAGAAGGTGGTCGCGACCTGCGCCCACTGCTTCAACACGCTGAAGAACGAATACAAGGAATTCGGTATCGAGCTCGAGGTCGTCCACCACACGCAGTTGCTCAACCGGCTCGTGCGCGAAGGCAGGCTGAAGCCGGTCGCCCCCGAGCCCGGCACGAACACGCGGTCGATCACGTACCACGACCCGTGCTACCTCGGCCGGCACAACCAGGTCTACAGCCCGCCGCGCGAGCTGCTGTCGGCGCTGCCGGGCGCTTCGTACGTCGAGATGGAGCGCAACTCGGAGCGGTCCTTCTGCTGCGGGGCCGGCGGTGCCCGGATGTGGATGGAGGAGAGCCTGGGCGAGCGGATCAACATGAACCGCAGCACGGAGGCCGTCGGCACCGGTGCCGACCAGATCGTGGTCGGCTGCCCGTTCTGCCGGGTGATGCTCTCCGACGGAGTCACGGCACTCCAGGCCAAGTCCGAGGCCCGCGAGGAGGTCGAGGTCCTCGACGTCGCACAGATGTTGCTCGCCTCGGTCAAGGCCGGTGAGAGCGCGACCGAGGCCGAGAAGGCGCCCGCCGGTGCTCCCGCGGCCACTCCCGCCGCCGCGGCTGTCCCGGCCGCCCCTGCCGAGCCCGCCGCCTCCGGCGCCTCCGGGCCGTCGTTGTTCGCCGAGGCACCGGCGAAGGCACCCGCGAAGCCGGTCTCCGGCGGATCACTGTTCGACGCGCCGACAGCCGAGCCGACTCCTGCGCCGGCCACCACAAGCAGCTCACTCTTCGACGAAACACCCCCCGAGCACACGCCCCCCACCGGATCACTGTTCGACGAGCCCACAGCCGAGCCGACTCCTGCGCCGACCGTCTCGGGAGGGTCGCTCTTCGACGTCCCGACCGACGAGGCTCCGGCGCCCGCGACCACCGGGACGCCGGAGCCGACCGCCGAAGCCGCCGCGAAGACCGCACCATCAGGCTCCCTCTTCGACATCGAGGAGGAGCCGGTGGCACAGCCCGACCCGAAGGCCGAGGCTGCGTCGGAGGCCGAGCCTGAGCAGCACGAGGTCACGGAGAAGCCGAAGGGCCTCTTCGACCTCTGATCACTTAGACCCGGTAAAAGACCGTGTGCCCCCATGCCGGAATCCGGCATGGGGGCATTGGTCTGCTGAGCCTGCCGAGCGACGGGCCGGGCCCGGACACGGCGGATCTGCCGGCGCTCAGCGGTCGGGGACAGGCTCGTTGCCGCCCGGTGCACTCGCGCAGGTCGCCCTCGGCCTGCGCGCTCCCAGTTGGTCAGGCGCCCACCCCGCGCAAGCGGGAGTCTCGTCCCGCAGTCAGTCGGCGAGCGCGCAGAAGGTCAGAGCACGCCGCGGATCTCACGGGCAAAGCCGGCGATGTGTTCGCGGGTGAGGCGCTCGGCTCGGTCGGCGTCGCCGTCAGCGACGGCGTCGAGCAGGTCCGCGTGCTCGGTGATGTGGTGTGCAAGGTCAGGAAGCCGGTCGATGACCAGGCACCAGATGCGGGTGGCCAGGTTGTCGTAGCGGATCAGCACGTCCTCGAGGTGTGGGTTGCCGGCCGCCTTGTAGATGAGCCGGTGCAGCGACATGTCCATCCGCATCATTGCGGTGCGATCATCGCGAGGCCTCTCGAGGCTCCTCACCTCGTCGGCCTTGGCGCGCAGCGCGTCGCGCATGGCGCTACTGGCCTGAACGGCGGCCCGCCGTGCCGCGAACGGCATGAGCTGCTCGCGGATGTCGGAGATCGCGCCGAGCTCGGTCACGTCGATGGCGGTGGCGAATGTGCCCCGGCGCGGGTAGGACACCACGAGATGGTCGGTCTCGAGTCGCTTGAGTGCCTCGCGAACAGGTGTGCGTCCGACGCCGATCTCCGTGGCAAGCTGATTGTCGTTGATCGGCTCGCCGGGCCGGATGTCGAGCATGACCAATCGATCCTGAAGGCGCTCATACGCCAAGTCGGCCAATGACATCGGCGCCGAGTCAGCCACGGGGGAGACCTCGGGCGTGTTCATCTTTCGGCCGCCTCTTCCTTCGCGCGCCACTGTGGGCATCAAGCGTCCTACCTCTGACATACTTCAAATATATCAGCTTGCTGTGGTCGGCATCGGAAATTGGAAGCGCCGAAACACAAGGGGGCCCGGCAGGCTGTCGGCGCAGCCTGCCGGGCCCTTCTCAGGGGTTGCCGTCCAGTCCCCCCGACCGGGTGCAGCGACCCGGCCGAGCGGCACTACTTGATCCAGGCCTTCACCTTGTCCGGGTTGGCCTCGACCCACTTCTTCGCCGCCGCCTCAGGGGTCATCTTGTCCACCGCGATGTACTTGGCCACGAGGTTCTGGTCCTCGTTGGTCCAGGTGAAGTTCTTGACCAGGTCATAGGCCGGGCTGCCCGACTTGGCGAACTTCGCGCTGACGATCTTGTCCAGCTTGTACACGGGATAGTCGCAGTCGACCTTCTCCTCGTCGGCGTCGCAGCCCTCCTTGTACTCGGGCAGCTTGACCTTCTCCAGCGGCACCTCGGACATGAACCACTGCGGCTCGTAGAAGTAGCCGATCACCCATTCCTTGTTCTTCTCCGCCCTGCGGAAGGCCTGGATGAGGGCGGTCTCACTACCTGCGTACACGACCTTGAAGTCCAGCTTCAGGTTCTTCACCAGGGCCGCGTCGTTGGTGACGAACGACGGGTCGCCGTCGAGGAGCTGGCCCTTGCCGCCGGACTCGGACGTCTTGAACTCGGCCGCGTACTTGTTGAGGTTCTTCCAGTCGAGGATGTCGGGGTGTTCCTTGGCCAGCCACGGCGGCACGTACCAGCCGATGAGGCCTTCGTTGCCGGTCGGGCCGGCGTCGACGGCGGTCTTCTGGCCGGTGATGTACTTCTTCTTCAGGTCGTCGTGACCCCAGTTCTCGACGACGGCGTCGACCTCGCCCGTCCCGAAGCCCTGCCAGGCGATCTCTTCCTTGAGATCCTTCTTGGTGACCTTGCAGCCGAGGTCCTGCTCCGCGACGTACGCGATCACCGCCGCGTTCGCTTCGTACCCCACCCACGGGTTGACCGCGAGGTTGAAGGTGCCGCACTTGCCGGATCTGCCCGAACCGCCGGCGTCCGAAGAGCTGTCACCGACCTTCGCACCGCCACAGGCGGTGAGGGTCAGTCCGAGGACAGCCACGCCCACTATGCCGGCCGCGCCGACTCTCCGCTGTCTTGCTTGCCTTGCCATGGTCAGTTGCTCCTTACGCGCTGGTACGCCGCGCCGCTGCCTGAGTGATCCGGTCGAACATGACTCCGAGAAGGACGATGGCGAGCCCCGCGGCGAGCCCCTTCCCGAACAGCTGACCCTGCGAGAAGCCGGCTACGACGTCGTAGCCGAGGGCGCCGGCGCCTACCAGGCCGCCGACCACAACCATCGACAGCACGTAGATGAGGCCCTGGTTGGTCGCGAGAGTCAGGGCGCCGCGTGCCATCGGCAGTTGAACCTTGGTGATGATCTGCCAGGTGTTGCACCCAGCGGAGGTCGCCGCCTCCACGGTCGTCGCGGGCACGTTCCGCACGCCGTCCGCGATGATCTTCATGGCGACGGGAGCCGCGTAGACGACAGCGGCGACGATCGCCGTGAAGCGGGTCGCGCCGAACAGCGCGAGGAACGGTACGAGATAGACGAACGGCGGCATGACCTGAGCCGCGTCCAAGGTGGGCCGGATCAGCCGGTCCACCAGCGCGCTGCGTCCCATCCACACACCGAAGACGACGCCGAGCAGCATCACGAGCACCGTGGCGACGAGGGTGGACGCCAGCGTCGTCATGCCGTCCGACCACACACCGGTGCCGACCAGCAGGCCCACGCACACCGCGGTGGTGACACCGGCGCGCCAGCTGCCGAGGACGACGGCGAGTGCGATCAGTACCGCGCCGACGAGCCACCACGGGGAGTCGGTGAGCAGCGCCTGGAACGGGTTGAGCAGGCTGTTGGTGATGGCGTCCCGGAATGCGTTGGTAACGCCCGAGAGGTTGTCCTGCACCCAGGTGGTCACGCTGTCCGCCGTGCTCCTGATGGCGCTGCCGGTGCCTCCCTCGCCGGGGAACTCCGCCGCCCACAGATAGGTGTGGGACAGATAGGCCAGGACCGCCGTGACCGCCGCACCTGCCGCCAGCAGCGGGCGTCTCCAGGTCAGGAAGCGGTTCTTCGAACGGCGGGCGGCCGCCTCGCGTGCGCTCGCCGCGGTGGTGACCCGGTCCAGCACGATGGCCATGACGACGATGGCCAGACCCGCGTTGAAGGCCGTGCCGACGTCGAGCGTCTGGAGTGCCTGGACGACGGTCTTGCCAAGGCCGGGCGCGTCGATCAGGGCGGCGATGGTCACCATGGCCAGGGCGGCCATGATGGTCTGGTTGACGCCCATCACCACGGTCCGCTTGGACATCGGCAGCAGGACCTTCATGAGGGACTGCCGTCGCGTGGCACCCAGCGAGTCGGCCGCCTCCACCGTCGTCTCCGGTACGGAGCGGATGGCGTGCGCGGTGATGCGGATCGTCGGCGGCGCCGCGTAGATCAGCGTGGCGATCGTGGCGGAGGCCGGGCCGATCTGGAAGAACAGCGTCAGAGGGGCCAGGTAGACGAAGGTCGGCATGGTCTGCATGAGGTCCAGGAAGGGCGTCACGAACCGGTTGAACCGGTCGGACAGCCCCGCCCACACACCCAGCGGGATCGCGAACACCAGCGCCACGAAGACGGCGGAGACGGTGAGCGCCAGCGTGTCCATGCTCTCCTGCCACAGGCCCTGAAGGCCCAGGAAGGTGAAGCCGGCCACCGCCAGCAGCGCGACCCGCCAGTTGCCCACGGCCCAGGAGACATAGCCGACGATGCCGACGACACCGAGCCAGCCGATCTGCGGGACGGGGCGGCCGACGGGCGCCTGCGCGATCAGCTCCTGGATGAAGGTCACCAGGTTGTCGATGACCAGGCGGATCTCGTTGAAGAAGTACAGGAAGACGGGGTTGGAATTGCGGTTCGCGCCGATGGAGTCGTTGACGTCGTTGAACCACCGGTGCAGATCGGTGAGGTCGGCCGCCGCGAGGGCGAGGGTCTGCTTGCCGCGCAGTACGACGAACAGCACCAGCCAGACGACCAGGATGGCGCCGACCACCATGGGCCGGCGGACCTTGCGTGTCTCGTCGACAGGAGCAGCCGGCTCGGCTGCCTGTGTCTTCTCGGGTCTCTCCACGGCGACGGTCATCACGCGCCGCCTTCCTGCCCGACGACCACCGCGAGGATCTCCTCGTCGCCGACGATGCCGAGCAGCTTGCCGTTCTCGATGACCTTGACCGGCCTGTCGGCCGCCAGCACCGCCCGGGTGGCCTCCTTCACCACGACGTCCGGGCCCAGTTCGGGACCGTCCAGTTCGTCGCCGTCCTCCGGCGCCCGCATGATCCAGCGCAGGGTGAGCACGTCGCCGCGCGGCACGTCCTTGACGAACTCGCGCACGTAGTCGTCCGCCGGGGCACCCACGAGTTCGTCGCCGGTGCCGCACTGGACCATCTTGCCGTCGCGCATGATGAGGATGCGGTCGCCCAGTTTGAGGGCCTCGGAGAGGTCGTGGGTGATGAACACCATCGTCTTGCCGACCTCGTGGTGCAGGCGGATGACCTCGTTCTGCATGTCCCGACGGATCAGCGGGTCGAGCGCCGAGAACGGCTCGTCGAAGAAGAGCACGTCCGGATCGCCGGCCAGTGCCCGGGCGAGGCCCACGCGCTGCTGCATGCCGCCCGACAGCTGGTCGGGGTAGGAGTTCTCGTAGCCCGCGAGGCCGACCAGCTCGACGACCTCCCGGGCCCGCTTGGTCCGCTTGGCCTTTCCCATGCCGCGGATCTCCAGCCCGAACGCCACGTTGTCGACGACGCGACGGTGGGGCAGCAGACCGAAGTGCTGGAAGACCATGGAGAACTTGCGGCGCCGCAGATCGCGCAGGCGCTTGTCGTCGGCCTGGCGGATGTCCTCGCCCTCGAAGACGACCTCACCGGCGGTGGGTTCGATCAGGCGGGTCAGACATCGCACCAGCGTGGACTTGCCGGAGCCGGACAGGCCCATCACGACGAAGACCTCGCCGGGCGAGACGTCGAAGTGGACGTCTCGTACGGCGGCGGTGCATCCGGTGCGGTCCATGAGCTCACGGCGGGTGAGGCCGCACAGCTCTTCGGAGTCCGGGACCTGGTCGGCCTTCGGCCCGAACACCTTCCACAGCCTGCGCACGGAGATGACCGGGGTGGAGCCCGAATCCTGGGGCGTGCCGCGCCACTGCGGCACCTCGGTCTTTGTGGTCACGTTCGACCTCTTTTCGGCATTCAGCCGCGGAACCAGTGCTGCGGCCGGGGATGGATGTTCTGCCAGATGTGTTTGGGCTCTCGGTACTCGTTCAGGCCGGTAGGTCCCAGCTCCCGGCCCACGCCTGAGTGCCCGAAGCCACCCCATTCCGCTTGCGGCACGTAGGGGTGGTAGTCGTTGATCCACACCGTGCCCTGGCGCAGCCGCCGGGCGACCCGCTGGGCCTTGCCGGCGTCCTGCGTCCACACGGCTCCGGCAAGTCCGTACTCGGTGTCGTTGGCGATGCGTACGGCATCCTCCTCGTCGGTGAAACGCTCCACGGTGAGCACGGGCCCGAACGACTCCTCGTGCACCACGCGCATGTCCTGCCGGCATTCGTCGAGGACGGTCGGCGGGTAGTAGTGGCCGTTCACCAGCGCGGGATCGTCGGGCCGTGCGCCACCGCAGCGCAGTACCGCGCCTTCGGCGAGGCCGGCCGCGACGTACGCCTCGACCTTCGTCAGGTGCTGTGCGGAGATCAGCGCCCCGGTCTCGGCCTCGGGGTCGAACGGCCCGCCGAGGTGGATCTGCCGGGCGCGGCGGACGACCTCGTCGACAAAGCGGTCATGCAGCGAGTCCTCGACGATCAGCCGGGCGCCGGCCGAGCAGACCTGGCCCGAGTGCAGGAAGACAGCGGTGAGCGCGAAGTCCACGGCGGCCTCGAAATCGGCGTCGGCGAAGACGACATTGGGGTTCTTGCCGCCGAGCTCCAGCGCGACCTTCTTCACTGTCGCGGCGGCGGTGGCCATGATGCGCCTGCCGGTCTCCAGACCTCCGGTGAAGGACACCATGTCGACAGCGGGGTGTTCGGAGAGCGGTGCCCCCACCTCGGGCCCGGTGCCGAGGACGAGATTGGCGGCGCCGGCCGGGAGCCCTGCCTCGTCCAGTGCCCTCATCAGCAGGATCGAGGTGGAAGGGGTGAGCTCGCTGGGCTTGAGGACGATCGTGTTGCCGGCGAGGAGCGCCGGAGCGACCTTCCAGCTCGCCTGCAGCAGAGGGTAGTTCCAAGGTGTGATCAGCCCGCACACCCCGACCGGCTCGTACACCACGCGGCTGACGGCGTCGTCGCGGCCGGTGTCGATCACGCGGCCGGCGTCGGTGCCGCCGAGCCCACCGTAGTAGCGGAAGCAGGACACGACGTCGGCGATGTCGTACTCGCTCTCCACCAGCCGCTTGCCGGTGTCCAGGGACTCGGCGCGGGCGAATTCCTTCGCATCGCGCTCGATGAGGTCGGCGGTGCGCAGCAGCAGCGCGCCGCGCTCCCGCTCGGGGGTGCTCGGCCAGGGGCCCTCGTCGAAGGCGCGGCGGGCCGCGGCGATCGCCGCCTCGGTGTCGGGGCGTGTCGCTTCCGAGACGGTCGCCGCGAGCGTGCCGTCGGCGGGACATCGGATGTCCCGGTGCCCGCCTGCCACCGGATTCCGCCATTCGCCATCCACGTACAGGTCTGCCACGCGCCGAGCCTTTCAACTGAAATGCGTTGCGCATTGTGCACCAGATTGCTTGTGGTGGAACACCCTGGTCGAATGTCCGGACAGACGTCAAGAGGTTCGCCGATGACGATTTCGTAAGGGGCCCATTGACCCTTCTCTCTTGACCGCGGGTCCCGCGGACACCGACCATGTTGCGCATCGCTCATCGTGTTGTGCAATACGCACCCGACGGAGGCCCGCATGTCCCCCAGACCGCAACCCGGCCGCGAGTATGTCCTCACCCTCTCCTGCCCCGACAGCGCCGGACTGGTCCACGCAGTGAGCGGCTTTCTCGTCAGGAACTCCGGCAACATCCTGGAAAGCCAGCAGTTCGATGATCGACTCCAGGGCCGTTTCTTCATGAGGGTCCATTTCGATGTTTCCGATCCGAACGCCGGTCTGGAGCAACTGCGTTACCGGTTCGGGCCGGTGGCCCAGGCCTACCGGATCTCCTGGAACCTGAGCGAGGCGGCAACGCCGACCCGGACGCTGATCATGGTGTCCAAGTTCGGCCACTGCCTGAACGACCTGCTCTTCCGCCGCCGCACCGGCGCCCTCAACATCGAGATCCCGGGCATCGTCTCCAATCACCGGGACTTCGAGGGGCTCGCGGAGACGTACGGCATCCCCTTCCACCACATCCCGGTGACCAAGGAGACCAAGCCCAAGGCCGAGGCACGGCTGCTGGAGCTCGTGCGGGAGCTGGACATCGACCTGGTGGTGCTAGCCCGCTATATGCAGGTCCTCTCCGACGACCTGTGCAAGGAGCTGGAGGGCCGCGCCATCAACATCCACCACTCCTTCCTGCCCAGTTTCAAGGGCGCACGCCCCTACGAGCAGGCCTACCGGCGCGGGGTGAAGCTCGTCGGCGCGACGGCGCACTATGTGACGCCGGACCTGGACGAGGGCCAGATCATCGAGCAGGACGTCGTCCGGGTGGACCACTCCCTCGACCCCGGCGACCTGGTCACCGTCGGGCGGGACGTGGAGGCACAGGTGCTCGCGCACGCGGTGAAGTGGCACAGCGAGAGCCGCGTGATGGTGGACGGCAACCGCACGGTGGTCTTCCGCTGACCCGCACTCGCAAGGGGGCGGGACCGGATTCCGGTCCCGCCCCGTTCTATGTCCCGCCCCCGTCGTATACGGCCCCGGGAGCGCCGCCCTCCGTCACAGCCTTTGCTGGAGGAAGGCGATGAGCGCGGCCGTGAGCTGCGCGGGGGCATCCTCCTGGACGCGGCGACCCGCGCCGGCGATCGGTTCGAAGCGCCCGCAGGGGATGAGAGCGGCAAGCTGGCGCCCCTTCGCCACGGGGATCCACGGCTCTGGATTTCATCGGTGCAGTGCTGATCGGTTGGCCGGGGCCGTCCAGCCAGGGGGGCGCTGCACAGGCCGGGCGCGGCATCGCCCTAAAGGGCCGCGGGGAACTGCGCGATCAGCCACGAAGGCGCCGCAGACGAACGACGGCACATCGCGGCACTTACAGCGGAGCACTGGCCGGCCCGTGCAGCAGATGCGCTCGCAGGGCGACCGCGCCGCCGACATCGTGGGCGACGACGAGCGGTTCCGTCAGGCCCAGTGGCTGAGGAGCTCGGTGAAGACGCGGCCCTGGGCGGCCAGGGACACGTCCTGGCCCATGGCCATCTCGGAGGTTCCGTAGCCGGGCATGACCCAGACGAACACCTGATGGTCACCGGATGTGCCGGCGAAGGTTCGAGTCAGATTCCAGTCGATGTCCGTTGTCATCCTTCTCTCGGTTCAGCCGCCCAGCCGGTCCAGCAGCGCGCGGCGCCACCGCTCCGTCTCGGCGATCTGGTTGAACGTGAACAGGTGCAGACCGGCCACCCCCGCCCCGGGTGCGATGAGCGCCTCCTCCGCGCGGGTCAGCAGCCTCTCGGGGGCATACCCGCCGGGTGCCGCGAAACGCACGAACCAGGAGGCGTGCTTCGCCAGGAAGCGCGTCGACTCCCCCACTCCGATCTTCGTGGCCATCGCCAGCAGCTTCGCCCGCTGCACGGGCCCGGCGACCCCCACGTACAAGGGCAGGGTGACGTCCCGGCGCCGTATGCGCACGATCCACTCCCCCAGCACCCGCGGATCGAAGCAGAGGTTGCTCACGAGGTACGTGGCGTGCTCGCGCTTGTCCCACATCGCCTGGACGGTGACGTCGTCGTCGATGAGGGGGTGGCTCTCGGGGTAGCCGGTGACACCGACGTGCGCGAAGGGCCTGCCCAGCTCACTGAGCCTGCGCAGCACCGGCAGCGCCCCGTCGTAGACCCCGGCGGGCGGGTCGGCGTCGCCGGCCGGGACGAAGACGTCGTCCACGCCCGCCTCGCGCAGCCGGCCCGCGACCTCCTTCAGATGCAGGTCGTCCCGCAGCAGCCGCGCCGGCACGTGCGGGACGACCCGGTAGCCGTGGCCCGCGAGCCGACCGGCCAGGTCGAGGGTCGGTTCCAGGCCCTTGACCGGCGACGCCGTCACGGTGACGGCGACGTCGCGCGGGACATGGGCGAGGACCTTGTCCTCGGTCGCCTTCGCGGGCAGCACCTCGTAGCGGACGCTGTGCAGCAGCGCCCGGAGCCCTGCGGTGCCCAACGCCTACCCCGTCTGCTTCTGGGCGTCGCGGTGGCGGTAGTACGCGGCTTTCGACGGTTCCAGCGGCTGCCTGCCGAGGATCAGGTCGGCGGCCTTCTCTGCGATCATCATCACCGGGGCGTAGATGTTGCCGTTGGTGACGTAGGGCATCACCGACGCGTCCACCACGCGCAGGCCCTCCACGCCGTGCACCCGCATGCTGGTCGGGTCGACGACGGACATCTCGTCGGTGCCCATCTTGCAGGTGCAGGACGGATGCAGGGCGGTCTCGCCCTCCTTCGCGACCCAGGCGAGGATCTCCTCGTCCGTCTCCACCGACGGTCCCGGTGAGACTTCGCCGCCGTTGTACGGGGCGAGCGCGGGCTGGTTGAGGAGCTTGCGGGCCACGCGGATCGCCTCGACCCATTCGCGGCGGTCCTGCTCGGTGGAGAGGTAGTTGAAGCGCAGCGCCGGGTGTTCGCGCGGGTCCTTGCTCTTGATCTTCACCGAGCCGATGGCGTCGGAGTACATGGGTCCGACGTGCACCTGGTAGCCGTGGGCACCGGCGGGTGACGAGCCGTCGTAGCGGACCGCGACGGGCAGGAAGTGGAACATCAGGTTGGGGTAGTCGACGTCCTCGTTGCTGCGGGCGAAGCCGCCGGCCTCGAAGTGGTTGGTCGCCGCAGGCCCCTTCCGGAACAGCCACTGCAGGCCGATGAAGGGGGCGCGCCACTTCGCCATGTACGGCTGCATGGAGACGGGCTGCTTGCAGGCGTACTGGACGTAGACCTCCAGGTGGTCCTGCATGTTCTCGCCGACGCCCGGGAGGTCGTGGACGACATCGATGCCGAGGGCGCGCAGTTCCCCGGCGTTGCCGACGCCGGAGAGCTGGAGCAGTTGCGGGGAGTTGATGGCGCCTCCGCAGAGGATGACTTCCTTGGCGCGGACTTGCTGGAGCGCTCCCCGGCCGCGCTGGAACTCGACACCGACGGCGCGCTTGCCCTCGAAGAGGACGCGGGTGACGAGGGCGCGGGTCTTGACGGTGAGGTTGGGCCGCTTCATCGCGGGCTTGAGGTACGCCTTCGAGGCGGAGAGCCGGCGTCCATGATGGACATTCCGGTCGAACTTAGCGAAACCTTCCTGTCGATAGCCGTTGACGTCCTCGGTCGGCGCGTAGCCCGCCTCCTGAGTGGCCTTGAGGAAGGCGCCGAAGAGGGGGTTGGCGGCCGGGCCGCGTTCAAGTACGAGGGGGCCGTCGTGGCCGCGGAACTCGTCGTCCGGGTCGGCCGCCAGACAGTTCTCCATCCGCCGGAAGTACGGCAGACAGTGGGCGTAGCCCCAGGTCTCCATGCCCGGGTCCGCCGCCCAGCGCTCGTAGTCCATGGGGTTGCCGCGCTGGAAGATCATGCCGTTGATGCTGCTGGAGCCACCCAGGACCTTGCCGCGGGCGTGATAGACGCGCCGGCCGCCCATGTGGGGCTCGGGCTCGGACTCGTACTTCCAGTCGTAGAACCGGCTGCCGATCGGGTAGGTCAGCGCCGCGGGCATGTGGATGAAGACGTCCCACGGGTAGTCCGACCGGCCGGCCTCCAGGACCAGCACACGGTTGGCCGGGTCGGCGGAGAGTCTGTTCGCCAGTGCACTGCCGGCCGAACCGCCGCCGACGATGACGAAGTCGTACTGCACAGGAGCCATGGTGCCTCGTCTCGCTCGCGCCGTAGATATGCGAGGCATGCTAAACCCAGTCGCGTTATACGCACCAGGTTGCGAACCACGCAACCTTCAACATCTTGGTTTCGGTCCTGTTACTTGCAGGGGCGTTGTTTACTACGCGTATAGTTTTACTGGTGAGCAAATACAGCCCTGACACTGAAACGTCGAATTCGCAGGCCGGCGGCGTGCAGTCGGTGGACCGCGCCATCAGCGTCCTGGAGATCCTCGCCCAGCGTGGCGAGGCGGGCGTCAGTGAGGTGGCCGGCGAGATCGATGTCCACAAGTCCACCGCCTTCCGCCTGCTCGGCGCCCTGGAGGCGCGCGGCCTGGTGGAGCAGGCCGGTGAGCGCGGCAAGTACCGGCTCGGCTTCGGCATCGTCCGCCTGGCCGGCGCGGTCACCGGCCGTATCGACATCACCCAGCAGGGCCGCCCGGTCTGCGAGCGCCTCGCCGAGGAGATCGGCGAGACGGTGAACATCGCCGTCATGCAGGAGCACTACGCGATCAACCTGTATCAGGTGCGCGGCCCCGGAGCCGTCACCGCGCACAACTGGGTCGGTCAGCTGACCCCGCTGCACGCCACCTCCAGCGGCAAGATCTTGCTGGCGCATCTGCCGGCCAAGGAGCGCGCCGCGCTGCTGTCCGCCGCCGGATTGAAGAAGGTCACCCCGCACACCATCACCGCGAAGACAAAGCTCGAGAAGAACCTCGCTGAGGCGCGGGAGCGGGGCTACGCGTTCACCCTGGACGAGCTGGAGGTCGGTCTGCACGCGATGGCCGCCCCGGTGCGCAACCGGGACGGTGAGGTCATCGCGGCGCTCAGCGCCTCCGGGCCCGGGTACCGGCTCACCGAGGAGCACCTGCACGAGCTCTCCCCGATACTGCTCAAGGGCGCCGAGGAGATCAGCCACCGGATGGGCTACCTCGGCTGAGTCACCCCTGAGGGGTGCCCCAGGCGCTCGTTCACCCAGTCGTGGAAGGCGCCGATGTGGTGCTCACTGGGCACCAGCACGCCGCCCTTGGCGTACATCCGGGAGCTCATTCCGGGCTGCGTGCGCTCGCAGGCGTCGAAGTCCTGCTGGTTGACGCGGTGGAACAGTTCCACGGACCGGCTGACGTCCTTGCCGCTCTCGACGACACGCGGCAGGTACAGCCAGTCACACTCGACGATCGTGCGGTCCACCGACACCGGGTACATCCGGTGGAAGATCACGTGGTCGGGCACGAGATTGATGAACACCTGGGGCTTGACGGTGATCGCGTAGTACCGGCGGTCCTGGTCCTCGGCGACGCCCGGGATACGGTCCAGGCCCTCGGAGCCGTCGACGGTAAAGCCCTGCACGTCCTCGCCGAACTCCGCGCCGTGGCCCACGTAGTACTGGGCGGCGAAACCGTCCGCGAACTCCGGGAGCACCTCGGTGAGTTCGGGGTGGATCGTGGCACAGTGGTAGCACTCCATGAAGTTCTCGATGATGAGCTTCCAGTTCGCCTTCACGTCGTAGGTGATCCGCTTGCCGACGGAGAGGTTCTCGATGCCGTAGCGCTCGATCGACTCGACGTCGCCCAGGCGGTCGACGATCTCACCGATGACGTCCTCCTCGAAGGAGGGCGGGTTCTCGGCCAGGCAGACCCAGACATATCCGAGCCACTCACGTACGGCCACGCTCACCAGACCGTACTCGGTACGGCCGATGTCGGGCATCTTGGTGAGGTTGGGCGCCGCGACGAGCTTGCCGTTCAGGTCGTACGTCCAGGCGTGATAGGGGCACTGGAAGGCGCGCTTCACCTCACCGGTCTCCTTGGTGCAGAGCTTGGCTCCGCGGTGCCGGCACACATTGAAGTAGGCACGGATGCTGTTGTCCCTCGCCCGGGTGACGAGGATGCTCTCGCAGCCCACGTCGACGGTGCGGAAGGCACCGGGCTTCGCCAAGTCGGAGGCGCGCGCCACGCAGAACCACATGGTCTCGAATATGCGCTCCTGCTCCTGGGCGAAGATCCCCGGGTCCGTGTAAGAGGAGCCGGGGAGGGTGGCGATCAGGCTGTCCGGCAGGCTGGTCGAGGTCACGGTGCACTCCTCGGGAGAGCGTCGGGGAGGGGTCATTCACGCGCCGGGAAGAGCGACTCCGGACGGCGTTGTGCAAAGAGCAACGCTGCGTGCTATGTGCAACCGCAGCATGGGATGCCACTGGGGTGGTGTCAAGATGCGAGGGGTGTCAGGATGCGGTGGCGTCAGGTTGCGGTGGCGGCGAGCTGCTTGCGCCAGCGCATGAACAGCCGCGGCTGGTTCATCCCGAGCACGGCGACCGGACCCCCGGCCCGCCGGTAGACGGCCAGGACGTCGCGGTCGCCCGCGGCGCCCGCCTCGATGGACACGCTGTCCGCGCCGGCCGCGTGACCGGCGAACTGGATCTTCACGCCGTACTGGTCGGACCAGAAGTACGGCGGCCGGGGCACACCCGGTTCCACCGCGCCGCCCGCCAGCAGGGTGGCGATCGCGGCGTCGGGCCGCTCCCGCGCGCCGGTCCAGTGCTCGACGCGGCGGTGGAAACCCGCGCGTGGGTCGTACCAGTTGGCGCAGTCGCCGACCGCGACGACGCCGGCCAGGCTGGTGCGACCGTCGGCGCCGCACTTGACGCCGTTGTCGAGGGCGATGCCGGAGCCTTCCAGCCACTCGACGTTCGGGCGTGCGCCCACCCCGACCACGACGATGTCGGCGGGGATGCTGCGGCCGTCCTCCAGCAGGACGGCGTCGACACGGGTCTCCCCGCTCAGCCCCTTGACACCCACGCCGCACTCCAGCCGTACGCCGTGGTCGGCGTGGAGGGCGGAGACGATGGCGCCCATGGTCTCGCCGAGCGGTCCGGCGAGCGGCGTCGGGGCCGCCTCGACGACGGTCACGTCGAGTCCGAGGGTGTACGCGGTGGAGGCGACCTCGGCGCCGATGAAGCCGCCGCCGATCACCACCAGGCGTCCGCCGCGCGCCAGTTCGTCCCGCAGCGCGCGGGCGTCGTCCAGCGTACGCAGCGTGTGCACTCCGGCCAGACCCTCGGATCCGGGCAGGATGCGCGCCGCGGCGCCGGTCGCGATGACGACCCCGTCGGCCTGCACCTCCCGTCCGTCGCCGAGCCGGACGGCACGCCGCGCGTGGTCGAGTCCGGTGGCGCGGGCGCCGAGCAGCCACTCCGCCCCGAGGTCCTCTTCGTCGGTCTCCAGGGCGAGTTCGGCCTCGCCGAGAGTGCCGGAGAGGAACTCCTTGGACAGCGGGGGCCTGTCGTACGGGCGGTGGAGCTCGTCGCCGATGAGGACGAGCCGCCCGTCGTAGCCCTGCTTGCGCAGTGAGCGCGCCGCCGACAGGCCGGCCAGCGAGGCGCCGACCACGGCGACGGTCCTCACGCGGGACCCCCGGCGAGCCGGGCCGAGATGCAGGGCGGCAGGTTGGGCGCCTCGGTGGACAGCCGGACGTGGATCATGCCGTCCGCGACGACGACCTCGTGCGTCCGGACCGGGAGCTTGGCCGGCGGGGCGTCGACCGCGCCGGTCCTCAGGTCGAACTTGGAAGCATGCAGGGGGCATTCCACCTCGCAGCCCTCCAGCCACCCGTCGGCGAGCGACGCGTCCTGGTGGGTGCAGGTGTCGTCGATGGCGAAGAGTTCGCCATCGTCGGTGTGGAACACCGAAACCGGCGGATCGATGTCGAGCCGGTGGGCCTCGCCTCGAGGGAGGTCCCCGAGACGGCACGCGGGAATCATCATGACACCTCGGTGCATATAACGAAACGGATTGCGGTAAGCGCAACAACAGTCTGAGGTCGGCCCGAACCCCTGTCAAGGCATTCAGAGGCCGCTCTGAGTCTGATTTTTGGTTGCGCCATAAAAAACTTCATTCGCATAGAGCAACAACAGCCCGCCACGTCGGCTCGCGGTGGCCGCGAGCCGAGGGCGGGCGTGTGAGGGGCGCCGGTGGGCGTCAGAAGCCGCGGTCGACCCACTCCTGGAGGTGCCGGGCCTCGGCGGCGACGGTGGTCGTGTCCCCATGTCCGGTGTACACGACGGTTTCTCCCGGCAGCGTCAGCAGCCGGTCCCGGATCGAGTCGATGATGGTCGGGAAGTGGCTGTACGATCGCCCCGTCGCCCCCGGCCCGCCGGCGAACAGGGTATCGCCGCTGAAGAGCGCCTCCAGGGCCGGCGCGTACAGGCAGACCGCCCCAGGGGCGTGTCCCGGCGTGTGCAGCACGGTCAGCTCGATGCCGGCCACCGTGAGGCCCTGGCCGTCGGCGAGTTCGGCGTCCGGCGCCCTGTCGGGGTGGGTCTGCTTCCACAGCGGCAGGTCGTCCGGGTGGAGGAGGACCGGGGCACCGGTGCGGTCGGCGAGTTCGGGCGCGGCGTCGATATGGTCGTTGTGCGCGTGGGTGCACACGATCGCGGTCAGGCGCCGGTCGCCGACCGCCGCGGCGATGGCCTCGGCGTCATGGGCGGCGTCGATGACGATCGCCTCGGTGTCGTCGCCGACGATCCACACATTGTTGTCGACGTCCCAGGTGCCGCCGTCGAGCGTGAACTGCCCCGAGGTGACGAGACGTTCGATGCGGGCGGCCATCAGAGGACCACCACCGAGCGCAGGACGTCGCCGTGGTGCATCCGCTCGAAGGCCTTCTCGACCTCGTCCAGCGCGATGGTCTCCGTGACGAAAGCGTCCAGGTCGAGCCGGCCCTGGAGATAGAGGTCGATGAGCATAGGGAAGTCGCGTGAGGGCAGGCAGTCGCCGTACCAGGAGGACTTCAGGGAGCCGCCTCGGCCGAAGACGTCCAGCAGCGGCAGTTCCAGCCTCATCTCCGGGGTGGGCACACCGACCAGGACGACCGTGCCGGCGAGGTCGCGGGCGTAGAACGCCTGCTTGTACGTCTCCGGGCGGCCTACCGCCTCGATGACGACGTCGGCGCCGAAGCCGCCGGTCAGCTCGCGGATCGCCTCGACCGCGTCGGCGTCCTTGGAGTTGACGGTGTAGGTCGCGCCCAGCTTCCTGGCCGTGTCCAGCTTGCGGTCGTCGATGTCCACCGCGATGACCTTCGCCGCGCCCGCCAGGTTCGCCCCGGCGATCGCCGCGGCCCCGACACCGCCGCAGCCGATGACGGCGACCGAGTCACCCCGCCCCACGTTCCCGGTGTTGATGGCGGCGCCAATGCCCGCCATCACGCCGCACCCGAGCAGACCGGCGGCGGCCGCCGACGCGGTCGGGTCGACCTTGGTGCACTGCCCGGCCGCGACCAGCGTCTTCTCCGCGAACGCACCGATGCCCAGGGCGGGAGACAGCTCGGTGCCGTCCAGCAAGGTCATCTTCTGCTTCGCGTTGTGGGTGTTGAAGCAGTACCACGACTCTCCGCGCTGACAGGCACGGCACTGGCCGCACACCGCACGCCAGTTGAGGATCACGAAGTCGCCGGGCGCGACCTCGGTGACGCCCTCCCCCACCGACTCCACGATCCCCGCGGCCTCATGCCCCAGCAGGAACGGGAAATCGTCGTTGATGCCGCCCTCGCGATAGTGCAGATCGGTGTGGCAGACCCCGCATGCCTCGATCTTCACCAGCGCCTCACCCGGACCCGGGTCGGGCACGATGATCGTCTCCAGGCTGACGGGGGCGCCCTTGCCCCGCGCGACGACAGCACGGACCTGGTGCGTCATGGCCACTCCTCGGCTGATACGAGATCTGAATAAGACGTTGCTCATTACGGCACACATCTCGTGTCCCGCAACACAGCATCACGGAGCGCCGACCCGGGGTCAAGGATTCGACCATCCATCGACCGAGTGGCCAGAGGGCGGATACGACGCCAGGACGTGAGGGCGCAGGCGCGGCGGCTGCAGTATCGACTTTCACCGTCTTCGGCTGGGATGCGCCGCCGACCAGCATGCCTGCCACAGCCGGAACACCGCCCGCCGCCATGTCAGGCGTCCTGGACAGGCCGGCCGAGCGAGATCATCGCGAGCTGATCCGCAGCCTCGGCGCCTCGACGGCGGAAGCCGTACGCGGTCAGTCACCTCATGTGTCACAGGCCGATTCCGATGCTGGTCGAGAGCCCGACAACTAGCGCGAGAGGGCTTGACGGCGAGACACAGGGCGTGTTCGCTGTTGCGCCAATAGCGAACAATTTCTCATTGCACAACATGCTTGCCGGCCCTGTGCCGCCGAAGTACACGGCAGTCCTACCGACCATGCCTGAGCCCGACGAACAGAAGGAAAGAGAGCATGACTGCCCCCAGACGGCGAAATCGCCAGACACCGCGGATCAAGAGGAACCAGGGTCCCGCTCCTGTGCCGTTCAGAAATTCATCGCGGCTGGTCAGGCCGTGTACCTGTACTCGTTAATCAGCCCGCCCAGGAGGCGATGTGCGGGGGATGGGCTGCATGGTTCTCACGTTGGGTCTCGGCACTGCCCGGTCGTCGTCGAGGGGAGGCCGCTGCTGTCGGGCTTGGTGCGGGCGATGGCCGTTGTAGTGGCAGGCGTACATGTCGAGCACCCGTCGAGCGTGGGCTTCGTTCAAGATCAGCAGGTGATCGAGGACCTCGCGTCGGAGCGTCCCGATGCCCCTTTCACAGTGCGTGCGCGTTCATGCGTGGGGACCGCGGTGCTGTCCCCACGACCTCGATGCTCTCCGACTCGAAGACCGTGTCGAAGGACCCGGTGTACCTGCTGTCCCGATCCCGAATCAGGAAATGCGGTGACTCCAGGCGCAGGCCCAGTTCGAGGGCGAAGTTGCGGACTTGCTGCACCGTCCACCGCGCAGCCGGGTGAGCGGTGACGCCGGCGATATGCAGTCGGCGCGTGCCATGTCCGAGGAAAACCAGCGCGTAGATGCGACGGAGATCAATCAGGCCGATGTGGAGGAAGCCGCAGGCGATGATGGAGCCGGCCTGCGCCGCCAGGAAATCTCGCCACGCCGGCCCGGCTCTCCGGGGAGCAGGACCTACGCCGGCCGCGGTCAAGATCTTCCAGACAGTCCAGGCTCCAACGTGACGCCCGAGCCGTACGAGCTCACCTTGGATCCGGCGACACCCCCAGCGTCAATTCTCCGCGGCCAGCCGCAGCACCAGCTCCTTGACCACCTCCGTGCTCGGTGACCGACCAGGCTTGGTCCGCCGCTCGCTGTAGTCCCATCGGCGCGCGACGAGCCTGCGGTGCCACGCAAGCAAGGCCCCCGGAGCCATCGGAAACACCCGCGCCCAGCGCAATCGGGGTATGAGCGAGGACAGTGCGGCAAACCACAGCCGCTCCACTGGCTCGCAGCGCACCGGACCCGCGAGTTACCGACGCAGCACAGCGATTTCGTACCGAAGAACCAGCAGTTCGGCGTCCTTGCCTCCCTGATTGCGTCACAGCACCGCCGGAACGGACAGCAGCCTCCGCCTCACCTGATACACCAGCGAGACAATCACCCGCGCATGAACCCAGCCTGCCCACAAGGTCCACCAGATCCGCAATGAGCTGCAGCGACACATTTATGAACGGCACAGGGGCAGCCGTCTGGTGGCCCGCTACCGAGCCGAGGGCGAGGCGGCGTTCGAGCCGCGCTCGAGGCGGCCCAAGACCTCACCCACCGCGCTCGCCCCGGACACGGTCGACCTGATCGTCCGCATCCGCAAGGAGCTGACCGAGCAGGGCCTGGACGCCGGGCCCGAGACCATCGCGTGGCATCTTCAGCACCATCACCATACGCGCGTGTCGCCGGCCACGATCAGCCGCCATCTGACCGCCCACGGCCTGGTCGTTCCCGCGCCCAGGAAGCGGCCCCGCTCGTCCTACATCCGCTTCCAGGCCGAGCTGCCCAACGAGACCTGGCAGGCCGACTTCACCCACCACCGCCTCGCCGACAAAGCCGGCACCGACACCGACACCGAGATCCTGACCTGGCTGGACGACTGCTCCCGCTACGCCCTGCACGTGACCTGCTGGGAGCGGGTGACCGGCCCGATCGTGCTCGACACCTTCCGCCTTCTTCGCCGAACTGGTCCCGGACATGCCCACGGTCAGCTGCCGCAGGTCAACGTCCGGTACGACGTGGGCGACGACCACCGGCTCGTCGGCACCCTGTGCCCGGACATGAAGTTGACGCTGGAGCGGCCCGACCCGGACGTCGTCACCGCGGTGACCCGGTCGGCGGACCTGCTGCGTGAGGGTCGTGGTCTCCTGCTCGACCTCGTCGACCGCGCGGAGGTCCGCGACGCCGCGGCCGCGTGGACCGGACGGGGCAACACCGTCACCGCCCGCACGGACCGGGTGGACGTCGACGCGTTGATCATCCGGCCCGACGGCTGTGTCGCCTGGGCCTTGCCCACCGGGCAGGACCTCGACGCCACCGCGCTGGTGCGTGCGCTGGGCACATGGTTCGGCCAACCGGCCTGAGCACCGTATTAACAGTCGTCTCAGGTTCGCTCGGTACGAAGTAGGCATCCAGACAAGCGATGTAACCCGTATGTAGGAGGCTAGTGATGGCAGTCAACGCAGCGCCGTCCGGGGAAGCGCCGGCCGGTCGGTTGGCAGGCCGGTGGGTGCCGTGGTTAGTGATTGGCTTGTGGCTGGTGCTGGCGGCGGGCATGGTGCCGCTGAGCGGAAAGTTGAGCTCGGTCACCACCGACAGCGCCGTAGACACCCTGCCGGCCAGTGCCGAGTCCACCAAGGTGGCGGTGCTGGACGACAGTCTCCCCGGCGGTGACAACAACACGTTCGTCTTCGTGTACCACCGCGCCGGCGGCATGACCGACGCCGACCGCGCGACGGTCGAGCGCCACTACAACACCCTTGCCGAGCGGTACCCGCCGAAGGCGACGGCGGCGGCCGGCGAGGACGACGAGGGCTCACCGACGAGCCCCTCCACAAACGGCAAGGCGATGATGTTCACCCTCGAGGTGAGCACGGCCTACGGCGCACCGGAGGACATCGTCGGCCCGTTGCGTGACGCCGCGAAGGACCGCCCCTCCGGCCTGGAACTCGACGTGACCGGCCCGGGCGCGATCGACGGCGACATGGATGCCGTCTTTGACGGCATCGACGTGCAGGTCCTCCTCACCACCATCGTCGTCGTCACGCTCCTGCTCATCCTCACCTACCGCAGCCCGGTGTTGTGGATCATCCCGCTCGTGGCCGTGGGCGCGGCCGCACTGACCGCGATGGGGACCATCTACCTGCTCGTCAAGGGCTTCGGCATCGTGGTCAACGACCAGAACTCGGCGCTGCTGACGATCCTGGTATTCGGCGTCGGCACGGACTACGCGCTGTTGCTCATCGCTCGATATCGGGAGGCACTGCACCACCATGAGAACGTCCGGGTCGCGATGGTCCACGCGCTACGCGGCGCGGCGCCGGCCATCGTCGCGTCCGCGGCCACCGTGGTCGCCGGCCTGCTCTGCCTGCTCGTCGCGGACCTGAACAGCACCAGCGGGTTGGGCCCGATCGGTGCGGCCGGCATCCTGTGCGCGCTGGTGGCCATGCTGACGCTGTTCCCGGCGGTGCTCGTGGTGCTCGGCAGGCGGATCTTCTGGCCGGCCATCCCACGGTTCAGCACGGCCGTGGAGGAGAAGCCGGGGCTGTGGGGACGGCTCGGCACCGCCATCAGCCGCCGCCGGTGGGTGGCGACGCTCGGCTCGCTCGGAGTCCTCGGCGTGCTCGCCCTCGGGCTGGCGGGCAACACCGGCGCCCTGCGGGAGCAGGACCAGTTCCTGTCCGCGCCGGAGTCGGTCACCGGCTTCACCGTTCTCCGCCAGCACTTCCCGGAGCTCGGCGGCCAGCCGATGACGATCTTCACGCGGCCGGCGCACCAGGAGCGGGTGCTCGACATCGTCAAGGACACTCGCGGTGTGGCCCTGGCCATCCCGGAGCAGACCAGCGGTGGCTGGGCCAACATCTCCGTGTTCCCGAAGGACGCGCCGGACACCGTCGCAGAGTACGACACGATCAAGCGGGTGCGCACCGCCGTGCACGCGGTGAGCGGGGCGGAGGCGATCGTCGGCGGGCCGAGTGCGGAGAACCTCGACACCGAGGTGACCACCGAGCGCGACGAGAAGCTGGTGATCCCGCTGGTGCTCGCCGTCGTCCTGATCGTCCTCGGGCTGCTGCTGCGCGCGATCCTGGCCCCGCTGGTCCTGATGGCCACCGTGATCGTCTCATTCGCCGCAGCCTTCGGCGGCAGCGTGTTCGTCTTCGACACGATCCTCGGGTTCAAGGGCATCGACTATTCGGTGCCGCTGCTGGCATTCCTGTTCCTGGTGGCGCTCGGCGTCGACTACAACATCTTCCTGACCAGCCGGGCCCGGGAGGAGACCGTGCGTCTCGGCACCAGAGAGGGCATGCTCAAAGCCCTCTCGGCCACCGGTGGCGTCATCACCTCGGCAGGCCTGGTCCTGGCGGCCACGTTCGCGGTCCTCGCCACACTTCCGCTGGTGATGCTGATCGAGGTCGGGTTCCTGGTCGCCTTCGGCGTGCTGCTCGACGCCCTGCTGGTGCGGTCGGTCCTGGTGCCCGCCCTCACCTTGCTGATCGGCCGGCGGATGTGGTGGCCGAGCCGGCTGTCCCGTCCAGCGGCGGAGCTGCCGGACGGTCAACAGTCGCTCGCCGACGACGAGGAGCCCGCCGCGCTGCAACGGTGAGCGCGGCGGCACGGACGAGATCCGGGACGGGGCCCCAGGCCCGTCCCGGATTTTTTTCATGGCCCCGACGGCCGCCGCCCTTTGGTCCTGCGCCGTGCGGCCGGGGCTGGGGTCGGCGCATCGCGGTGTCCTGCCCCGACGGTGAGCCGCGCGGGGCCATGCCCGAGGGCCGCCGTCCCTTGTCCTGCGCCGCGCCGCCGGGGCGGGTCAGCGCACCGCGGTGTCCTCCCCGGCGGTGAGCCGCGCGATCGGGGCGGGCGGGGCCGCGGCCGGAAGGTCGACCCGAAGCAGCGCGCCACCGCGTGCGGAGCGGGCGACGGTGACCCGGCCGCCGTGGGCGTCGACGACCCGCTGCACGATCGACAGCCCCAGACCGGATCCCGGCAACGCCCGGGCGCTGTCGGCACGGTAGAACCGGTCGAACACCCGCGGTACGTCGGCGGCGTCGATGCCCGGCCCGGCGTCGTCGACCTCGAGCACCGCCGACGCGCCCTCGGCACGGAGCCGGACCTGGACCGGCTGGTCCGCGGGGGACCACTTGCCGGCGTTGTCGATGAGGTTGAGCACCGCCCGCTCGAGCGCAGCGGGACGCCCGCTCACCCACACAGAGGTCACGTCGAGCGCGACCTCGATGTCGGGCGCGCGGGAACGCGCCCGGGTCGCGGCAGCCACCACCACGTCGGCGAGGTCGAGCAGCTCGGTGCTCTCGTCGCTGACGTCACCGCGCGCCAGGTCGGTCAGCTCGGCGGCAAGGGTGCTCAACTCGGCCACCTGGGCGCCGAGATCGTTGAGCAGCCGGGTCCGGCTCTCCGCCGGCAGTGCGCTGTCCAGGGTGCCGCGCCGATCGAGCCGGATCAGCAGCTCGACGTTGAGGCGCAGGCTGGTGAGCGGGGTCTTGAGCTCGTGGGCGGCGTCCTCGGCGAGCAGCCGTTGGGCCCGCCGGGAGTTCCGGAGCGCGGCGAGCATGTCGTTGATCGACTGGATCAGCCGCCGGATCTCCCCACCGCCCTCATCCGGGATGTCGGCGTCGAGATCCCGGGTGTGCGCGACACGTACCGCGGCGGCGGTCAGCCGGTCGATCGGTGCCAGCCCGGTCCGCGCCACGGTCCGCCCGACAAGGGCGCCGCCGACCACGCAGAGCAGCCCGATCAGCAGCATGCCCAACCCGAACTGGTTGATCGGGCTGTCGTCGGCGACGCGGGCCACCTGGACCGCGCCGTCGCCCGCCCGCAGCGTGTAGATGAGGTAGCCGTCCTCGTCGCTGTCGTTCGACTCCATCAGGTCGGCCGACGCGCCCTGCGCCACGCGCCCGGCGTGCTCGCTGACCGGGGGCAGCGCGGGTTGGCCGGCCGGCGTCCGGGTCGAGCCGTCGGGCAGGACGACCCGCACCAGCCGACCGGATCCGGGATACGGCGGTAGCTGGACCTGCGCCAGACCGGCGCGCTCCGCGTTCGTCGCCAGGACGCGGGAGTCGGCGCGTAGCTGATTCTCGGCGGTGTGCTGCAGCTCCCAGCCCAGTAGCTCGCTGGCCACCTGGAAGGCAACGAACACGCTGACCGCGATGGCCGTCGCCGCGATCATCGTCAGCCTGGTCCGCAGGGACCGCCGGCGCCACCATCGGGTCAGCCGGCGCGGTTCCCGGCCGGCGGGCCTGCTCACGGAGGAGTCTCCCGCAACGTGTATCCCAGGCCGCGCAGCGTGTAGATCAATCGCGGCTCACCCTCGGCCTCCATCTTGCGGCGCAGGTAGCTCACGTATACCTGGAGGTTGTTGGCGGTGGAGCTCATGCCGAAGCCCCAGATCGCCCCGAACAGCGCGTCGCGGGTCAAGACCCGGGTCGCGTTGCTCACGAGGACCTGCAGGAGGGAGAACTCGGTCCGGGTCAGGTGCAGCGGCCGCCCGCCCCGCCACGCCTCGAACCTGTCGGGATCGAGCCGGACGTCCGCGAACGACAGGATCTGCGACTCCTCGTCGGTCGGTGTGCGCCGGCGCAGCAGGGCCCGCACCCGGGCCAGCAACTCCTCGGTGGCGAACGGCTTGGGCAGGTAGTCGTCGGCGCCCGCGTCCAGCCCCGCGACCCGGTCGGAGACCTGGTCACGGGCGGTCAGCATCAGCACCGGCAGATCCCGACCCGCGGCCCGCAACCGCCGGCAGGTCTCCAACCCGCCGAGGTGGGGCATCATCACGTCGAGGAGCAGCAGATCCAGCGTGTCACCGCTGGCCCCACCGACCCCGTCGAGCACGGCGAAACCGTTGGCGACGGTGCTGGTGTCGTAACCCTCGACCTGGAGCACCCGCTCCAGCGACTCACGGATGGCCACGTCATCATCCGCGATCATGATCCGCACGCCGGCCCGCCCCCTTCCAGTCGATGTTTTTGCCGCTCATTGTCCCCGATCAACCTGAGGCCAGGATTAGAGCGTCGCTGGGGACCTCGCTCTCACGGGTACCTAAAAAATGGAACCTACTTCGGCTCATGAGCAGGGGAGGACCAGATGACCAGCATCGCACCGGGCACCCAGACAGTAGATCCCCCGCGGCGGTCACGGGCGCTCGGCGTCCCCAGGTGACTCCCGCGCCCAACCCTCATCCTCGGAAACGCCGCGTTGCTGAGTCTCGCCGTGACGTTCGCGATCACGCCGGTCACCACGGTCACCGGCTGGCGATGGCACCAGATCCTGGCGCGGGACCTCGGATTGTGGACCTTCGCCCTCGCCGCCCTGGACCTGGTCCTCGCCGCCACGATGTCCACCGACGGCTGGCGCGCCGGGGTGGCCGGCCAGGCGTTCCTCGCCGCCGGTACCCTCGCCACCCTGTTGCTTGTCCCCCTCGCGATCACCTCCAGCCGGTGGTCGATGCGCCGGTTCGGCAGCGACTGGAAGCGACTGCACCGGCTCGTCCACGTCGTGCTGGCGCTCGTCACGCTCCACCTGCTCCTGCTGCCGGGTTGCCCCGAGGAATCCGGGCAGTTGATGGTGTTCGTCCCGTCCCTGCTGCTGCGGATCCCACCGGTGCGCCGCCGGGTGATCCAGGCCCGCGAATCCTTCCTCCGCTGGCGCGCCGGCGGACACCCGGAGGTCTGAGAGGGCGGAATCAGAGTACATAGGTTGTCGTCGCCTGAACGTGTGGCGGTGCGGCATCCCGGCCGGTTGGCGGCCATGGGCATGTTGGGCTGGGCACCGTGAGCGAGCGCAAGCCCTACAAGACCGATCTGTCCGACGAGCAGTGGTCGCTGGTCGAGCCGGTGATCGCTGTGTGGAAGGCCGCGCATCCCTCGGTCAGCGGCCATCGGGGCCGGTACGAGATGCGGGAGATCGTCAACGCGCTGCTCTACCAGGGCCGGACCGGTTGTCAGTGGGAGCTGCTCCCGCACGACTTTCCGCCGCCCGGCGCGGTGAAGTACTACTTCTACACCTGGCGTGACGACGGCATCGATCAGACCATTCACGATCTGCTGCGCTGGCAGGTGCGGGAAATGGCGCGTCGGAAGGCGGACCCGAGCCTGGTGGTGCTCGACGGCCAGAGCGTGCACGCGGCGGCCGGAGTGCCCGCTGAGTCGACGGGGCGTGATGCGGCAAAAAGTACCGGGCCGCAAGCGCGGCCTGGCCGTTGACGTTCTGGGGTTCGTGATCGCGGTGGTCGCGGCGCCCGCGTCGGCGCACGAGAACGCCGTCGGGATCGCGCTGCTGGACAAGGTCGCCGCCGGCACCGACGCCGTGGAGAAGGCCCTGGTCGACCAGGGCTTCAAGAACGCCGTCGTCGCGCACGGGGAGAAGGTGGGCATCGGGGTGGAGGTCGTGGAGCGCAATCCCGCGCAGACCGGGTTCGTTCCCCAGGCCAAGCGGTGGGTCGTGGAACGCGCCCATGGGATCTTGATGCTGCACCGCAGGCTGGTGCACGACTACGAGCATCTGCCCCGCAGTTCGGAGTCGCGGGTGTACTGGGCGATGACCGCGGTGATACTGCGTCGGCTGACCGGGGCGACCACACCGGCCTGGCGCACCGCATGACCGGCGGGGAGCTGACGCTCGGCGCGGTGCTGGCGCGGCTGGAGGAGCGGGAACGCGAGATCACCGCACAGGCCGAGACGATGCGGGAACAGGTCGCGCAGCTGACCGCACAGCTCGACGAACTCAGCCGGGCCGCCGAGGAAGTCCGGATCACCCGCAAGACACTGCTGGGGCTGCCCGACCCCGGGCCGCCCGCGCCGCCGGCACCGAAGCTGCCGGATCATCCGGCCTACCAGCAGATCATGGCGGTGTTCACCGCGGCCGACCACCCGCTGCGGGCCCGGCAGGTGTGCGAGGCCATGGACCTGGCGGTCGCGCCCAACAACATCAACAACGTCCGCCTCAAGCTCAAGCGGCTGGCCGGCCGCGGGATCCTGACCGAGACCGAGCCAGGCTTGTTCACCCAGCCTCGGCCGTAGCCGACCGACGTCGCCACGGCCTGCCCGCTCGTCCCGCACGAAACGAAGAATCGGACATAAAGCCTCATACCGCCCTCTGAGATGTGCGTCACATTCCTGGCTGGGGGTGCAATGCCTGTCTCCCTGGAGCTCTTGCACGAGCTGCCGACCGGTGTTCGCGATCCGTACGCGGACGCAGAGGATCGCTTGCTTGGCATCGTCGCGCGGCGACTCGCCGCTGACAATGGGGCCCCATTTGGACGCAGCGCGAGCTTGCCGCGATTCAGCCGCTCGGTGGGCAGCGCAGTCGGTCGTCCACGAGCTCGGCCGCGCCGTCTTCCTTGAGGTTTCGATGCGGTGGCCGATGCGTACAACCGGGGTGCCCTTGCCGGAAATCTCATCCGCCCTGATGCCGAAGGCAACCTGGCATTGCGGCTAACCCGATCCTGAGGTGCCTGCCAGCTCCGTCAGCCGGCGTTCGAGGAAGCGCCGTTCGGCGCCATCGTCGGTGAGCTCCCTGGCACGTCGGTATGCGTCACGCGCCTCCTCGATCCGGCCGAGACGTCGCAACAGTTCGCCCCTGGTCGAGTGCAGGTACCGGAAGTCGTCCAGGCCCAGTTGGTCGACGATGCGCAGGCCGGCCTCGGGGCCATCGGTCTCGCCGACGGCGATGGCGCGGTTGAGCTCCACGACCGGAGAGCCGGTCAGCCGGCCGAGCTCGCCGTACAGCGCCGCGATCTGCGCCCAGTCGCACGGCACCTCGGCATGCAGTGAGGCGATGGCAGCCTGCAGGACGTAGGGCCCGCGGCCGCCCAGGGCGAGCTCCCGGTCGAGCTCGGCGCGGCCACCGGCGATCTGGTCGGTGTTCCACCGGGAACGGTCCTGATCGCCGAGCAGCACGAGCTCCCCGTCGCGAAACCGCGCCTCGCGCCGGGAGTCGTGGAGGAGCATCGTCGCCAGCAGCCCGTGGACCTCCGGGTCGTCCGGAAGCAGCTCGGCGAGCGCACGTCCCAGCCAGATCGCCTCCGCCGCCAGCTCGTCCCGGCCGCCGTAGCCGTCGTTGAAGATCAGGTAGACGACCGCGAGGACGGCGTCGAGACGTTCCTGGAGCAGGTGGACCGGCGGCACGCGAAACGGGATCCCCGCAGCCTTGATCTTCCGTTTGGCCCGCACGAGCCGCTGCGCCATCGTGCGCTCCGGCACCAGAAAGGCGCGCGCGATCTCGTCGGTGGTGAGCCCTCCCAGAGTGCGCAAGGTGAGCGCAACCTGCGCCTCGGTCGCGAGCGCCGGATGGCAGCAGGTGAAGATGAGCTCCAGACGCTCATCCGGAAACGTGCTGATGTTCATCGGCGCCTCCGCACTTTCACCCGCGACAAGCAGGCTGTACTTGGCCGCGCGCGCCCCTTCGCGACGGATGTGATCCGTCGCGCGGTTGCGAGCCACCGTCATCAGCCAAGCACGCGGGTTCCTGGGGACACCGTCGCGCGGCCAGCGGTCGGCGGCCATGGCGAACGCCTCCTGCGCGGCTTCCTCGGCGAGGTCGAAGTCGCCGAGGAAGCCGATCAGAGTGGCCAGGACGCGGCCCCATTCCTCGCGGAAGACCTGGTCGAGCGTGGTTACCAAGACACTTCCGAGGGGCGGATCTCGACGGCGCCACCGTAACGTGCTGCGGGGACGCGGGCAGCCAACTCGATGGCCGCGTCGAGGTCGTCGGCCTCCAGGACGAAGAATCCGCCGAGGGCCTCCTTCATTCCGACGAACGGGCCGTCCGTGGTCAGGGTCTTGCCACTCTCGACCCGCACGGTGGTCGCAGTCTCGGGCTGGCCCAGCGGCGGCCCGGGGGTGACGCCCGGCGTCTGATTGATCCCGTGGTAGTCGGCGTAGACCTGCTTCTGCTCCTCCTCGGAGAGCGCGGCCTGCCGCTCCAGCGCGGTGCCCTGGTAGATCAGCACGACGTACTTCATCACTTGCTCCTCAGCCACTGCCGGATGGTTACGCACTAAGACGAACGACGAGCCAGGAAATCGACAGCTCGACTCCGGAAATCTTGAGCTCGTCACCACGACGCCCCGTCTGCGTCCCGTTTGGTGACCGCTGGGGACCGGCGACACAGCCTTGAGGGTCATATGTCCCGATTTTAAGGCGATTCTCGAACCCGACCAGCTGCACATCAGAACTACTCCGCCCCCGATCAATACCCGACCCCGCAATAAGCCGCAGACCCGCGGGCGGGGCGGAGATGATCGCCTTGGGGATGCCCAGCCGGTACAGAGCTTGTCCAGGGAGTCGACCAGGCGCTTGATGGCATTGCGGTCGAGTTGGTCCTCACGGCCGAAGGAGTGCAGCAGGCGCGGCACCGAGCGCGCGGCGACCGGGTCCCACTCGTTGTGGGCCAGGTGCAGGTAGCGCACGGTGCCGCTCTTGGCCTTCCGACCGCTGGTCTTCACATACATCGCTCTAGACCCCACCCAAGGAGCAGCGCTCGGCGCTCAGCATGAGGCGGCGGGTCATTGCGGCGAATCCCGGATCGCGCAGTGGGTGCACATAGTGTGCGTTTGGCCCGTCGAGGATTACTCATCTCGTGCATGGGCTGTGTTCGTGGGGCTGCCTAGTCTCATCAGGAACCCTATGAGCGCCGAGCGTATGTAAGGAATTCTGATACATGTCGAATCCCGTCCGTCAGGATTACCTACCACCGGAGCTTCAGCCCGACTCCCTCATCTCGGTGGGCGCCGATGAGATCAGCACGGATGTCCTGATCATCGGCTCCGGCATGGGTGGTTCCACTCTGGCCTGGGCGCTGAAGGACTCCGGCCTCGACGTACTCGTCGTGGAGCGGGGAAATTTCCTCCCGCGTGAGCCCGAGAACTCTCAGCCGACCGAGATGTACATCAAGGGCCGCTACAAGAACGCCGGGCATTGGTACGACGGCCGCACGGGCGAACCGTTCGCGCCGGGCGTCTACTACTGGGTGGGCGGAAACACGCGCTTCTACGGCGCCATGCTGCCCCGTTTCCGGCGCAGTGACTTCACCGAAGTCCAGCATCAGGAGGGGACCTCGCGCGCCTGGCCCTTCGGCTACGACGATCTCGAGCCCTTCTACGACACCATGGAGCGGCTGCTCCAGGTGCACGGGCAAACCGACGAGGACCCGACCGAGCCGCCGCACTCCAAGCCGTATCCCTACCCCGCGGTCGACCACGAGCCGGAGATCGAGAGATTCGCCCGGTCGCTGCGCGGGCAGGGCCTGCACCCCTTCCATACCCCGAACGCCCTGAACGTGAATACGCAGGCCGACCGTGCCGCCGTGACGACCGCCGACGGCTGTCCGGACGAGACCGGCATGAAGTCCGACGCCGAGAACAGGATTCTTCTTCCCGCGCTGCGCGACGGCGTCAAGATCCTCACGGGTGCGCAGATCACCCGCCTGCTCACCTCCCCGGACGGCCGGACGATCGTCGCCGCCGAGGCACGGCACGCCGGCCGTGTCGTCCGTATTCACGCGAAGACCTTCGCCGTCGCCGGTGGTGCGGTCAACTCCGCGGCGCTGCTGATCCGTTCGGCCAACGACGCGCACCCACAGGGCCTCGGCAACTCCTCGGGGCTGCTGGGCCGCAACTACATGGTCCACAACAGCACGTTCTTCGTCGGGGTCAACCCGCTGCGGACCAACCCTACGAAGTGGCAGAAGACGCTCGGCATCAACGACTGGTACGAAGCGGGCGCCGGAACGCCTTTCCCGCTTGGGAACCTCCAGATGCTGGGCAAGCTGCAGGCGCCCATGCTCAAGCCCGCCCGGCGGTGGGCGCCTACGTGGGCCCTGAAGTTCATGTCGGCCAGGAGCATCGACATCTACCTGACGACCGAGGATCTGCCCTCCCGTGACAACCGGGTACGGGTGGACGGCGACCGCATCCTCATCGACTGGACGCCGACCAACCTCGAACCGCACCACGAACTCGTGCGCCGGGTGACCGAGGCGGTCCGCAAGGCCGGCTATCCACTGATCTTCACCCAGCGCATGGGCATCGAGACCAACTCCCACATGTGCGGAACGGCCGTGGCGGGTCACGATCCGGCGGAGAGCGTCCTCGACCCCTCCTGCCGCAGCCACGACATCGAGAACCTGTGGGTGACCGACGCCTCGTTCTTCCCGTCCTCCGCGGCGCTCAACCCGGCGTTGACGATCGGCGCGAACGCGCTGCGTATCGCTCCCGCCCTCGCGAAGGCGACCAAGGGCTGAGCATCTCCGGCGGCCATGACAACTGCGACACCGCTCGCTCAGGTCCGTCGCAACGTCGGTTTACGCAGCAAGTCATGGCCGCGCACGGCCAGTTGCAGCCGCTGCTGGTTGTCGACCCGGGTGAGGTCGAGTCCGAGGATGTCGGACAGTTTGTCGAGGCGATGGTAGAGGGTCCGCCGCTGGACGAAGAGTTCGTCGGCGGCCCGTGCCTTGTTGCCGCCACAGTCGAGGAATGTGCGGAGAGTCGGAAGCAGGGGGTTCTTCACCAGGGCGTCGTGCTCCAGGAGCGGACCGAGCTCGTCCTCGACGTAGCGTCTGAGTTCCGGGCCTTCGGAGAGCGCGACCAGTAGACGCAGCGCGCCCAGATCGTCGAAGTGGCGCACCTCCGGAGCCGCGGCCGCCGCTGCCACGGAGGCCGCGCTGCGGCTCTGCCGCAGGGCCAGTGGCAGAGCCGCCGATTCCACGCGGCGGCTGATACCGGCCCGCACACCGTGATCGGTCAACACGGTCTGCACGGCGGCCACATCACCAGGTGCGGGCAGCCCGACGACAGCCATGTCGAAATCGCCGGTGTCGCCCACGATGGCGGTCCAGCCCGCGTCGTGCAGAAGACGGGCAAGGGTGTGGTCCTTGAAGGGCTCGCCGTCCCCGGCGCACGCCGTGACGACGATCAGGTCCCGCCCGCGCAGATCCTGCCCGAGTGCCAGACCGAGGCCGACGAATCTCTCTCCGGTGATGTCGCCGAGCAGCAGCCGGTTCAGCAGAGCGGTCTGGCGCTGGGACGCGCGAGCACCGCTCTCCCGCTCGCTCAGCAACGTGATGGCCAGTGCCGCGGCCGCCCGCTCCAGTGTCCGCAGTATGGCCGGACTGGGCTGCACTCCACCGTGCAGAAGGTGGAGCCAGCCCCATGACTCACCCCTCAGGATCACGGGCTGGCGGGCACAGGGCACGACCTCCCGAAACGAGGCGGCGGAGGCCGTGGGTACGTCGGGGCCGTGCGCGACGAGGGAGTGGTGACGTTCGTGAATGGCCCGGGAGTGGGCGCTCCACCCGTTCACGGCCTCGTCGGCCTCAGGAGTGGCGCCTCCGTAGGCGAGCATCTGGTGCGCCACGTCCTCCAGGACCACAGCATGCCCCGTGCGACGGGCCAGCTCCCTGACCACACCCACGTAGTCCTCGTCGGCCAGCAGCAGATCCATGAAGGCCTGACTGGTGGCCTCCTCGGCGATCAGCTGCTTCATGCGCATGCCGACCAGCACTTCATGGACCTGGGCCGAGGTCTCGACGAAGGGGATCTCGTCGGCCAGCCCCACCAGCGGTAGGCCGGCGGCTTCCGCCTCCTCGATGACGGCCTTGGGCATCGCGTCGAACATGCGGCCGGCCAGCTCGACGACCAGGACGGCCGCGTGCGCATCCGCGAGGCGCCTGATGAAGGCGCGCTGCTCGAGAGCCGTCTGCCCCATGCCGAGTCCGGCGGTCAGCAACATCTCCTGACCGGTGAGGAAGCGGTGGATGTCCGGGATCTCGCCGGTGTGCACCCAGCGAACGGGACGGTCCAGGTTCTTCTCCCCGGCGTACACACGCACCTCCGTGCGCGTGAACACCTCGAGCTCCAGAGCTGCGCGAACAGTAAGGACTTCAGCCATGATCAACCTCAGTGTGTGCAAGATCTGAGGCCAATATTGCACATCCTGTGCCTGTCGGTGCACCCCCTCGTTTACCCAGACTTCAGGTCAAGCCCGCAGGCACGACCACCTGCAAGGAGTGCAGAGTGTCATCAGTACGAAAGATCATTAAGGCTTCCGTCGCTGTCGAGGCGTCGCGGACCAGCCGTCCGGAAATCGTCGAAACCGTCGCCGATGTCATCGCCGACGTACGACAGAACGGCGATACCGCCGTGCGCCGGTGGTCGCAGAAGTTCGACGAGTGGAGCCCGGAATCCTTCCGGCTCAGTCCTGACCAGATCAATTCCGTGGTCTCCTCCGTCCCCGAGACGGTCCTCGACGACCTGCGCTTCGTCCAGCGGCAGGTCCGTGGGTTCGCCCAGGCGCAGCGGGACTCCCTCACCGACTTCGAGGTGGAGACGCTCCCCGGCGTGTTCCTGGGGCAGCGCAACATCCCCGTCGGCGCGGTCGGCGCGTATGTTCCCGGAGGCCGCTACCCCCTCACCGCGTCGGCCCATATGACCGTTCTGACGGCCAAGGTCACAGGCGTCGAAAGGGTCGCCGCCACCACCCCGCCCGACCGTGGCGCCCCGCCGCCCGTGAGTATCGCCGCGATGCACCTGGCCGGGGCCGACGAGATCTACGTGATGGGCGGTGTTCAGGCCGTCGCGGCCCTGGCGCTGGGCACCGAAACGATCGAAGCGGTCGACATGCTCGCCGGTCCCGGCAACGCCTACGTGGCGGAGGCCAAGCGCCAGCTCTTCGGCGAGGTCGGGATCGACCTGTTCGCCGGGCCGACGGAGGTGCTGATTGTCGCGGACGAGACCGCGGACCCGTTCGTGGTGGCGACCGACTTGTTGTCCCAGGCCGAGCACGGACCGGATTCCCCAGTGGTCCTGATCACGACATCGGAGGAGGTGGCCACGCGCACCATCTCCCACGTGGAGAAGCTGCTACCGGGCCTGCCCACCGGCGAGGTCGCCGGGCGGGCCTGGCGCGACCACGGCGAGGTGATCGTGGTCCCCACGCTCGACGCCGCCTACGCTCTCGCCGACGAGTACGCCAGCGAGCACGTCCAGATCCTCACGGCCGAGCCCCGCGAGGCTCTGCACCGGATGCGCAACTACGGCGCCCTGTTCCTCGGGGACAAGACGTGCGTCGCGTACGGCGACAAGGTCATCGGCACCAACCACGTCCTGCCCACCCTGGGAGCGGCCCGGTACACCGGCGGGCTCTGGGTCGGCAAGTACCTCAAGACGGTGACCTACCAGGAGATCAAGGACGCCACGTCCAGCGCCCAGCTCGGCGAGATCTGCGGCAGGGCCTCACGCATCGAGAACTTCGAAGGACACGCACGCTCGGGAGACGTTCGCGCGGCGCGCTACGGATCGGCCCAGCTGGACTGGACCGACCAGACCTTCGACTCCAGCCAGATCTGACCAGTGATGACAGATCAGGACTTACGCGGGCCCGTACGCACCGCGAGACAGCCGTTCGACAAGGAGCACCTTCCCTTAGCCCCACGGAGATCGTCATGTCAGCTACAGAGAACAAAGCGCAGGCGTCGAGAACCGCCGGCGTCAACCCCCCGGGCGGGACCACAGGTCCGGCCTCCTCGACCGAGGACGCGGAACTGCTCGCGGCGCTGGGCTATGAGCAGAAGTTCGACCGCAAGGTCAGCCTGTGGGCGAACTTCGCCCTCGGCTTCGTCTACCTCTCGCCCCTGGTGGGCGTCGTGGCCCTCTTTTCGCTCGGACTGTCCACCGCGGGCGGGCCGTCCATCTTCTGGATAGGCATCGTCGGCATCGGGCAGTTCCTGGTCGCCCTGGTCTTCGGCGAGGTCGTCTCGCAGTTCCCGCTCGCGGGCGGGCTCTACCAGTGGGTGCGCCGCTTGTGGAACGGCCGCTATGCCTGGTTCACCGCATGGACCTACATCTGTTGCATCACCATCGGCATCACCAGCACCGCGCTCTACAGCTCGGACTTCGTGGCCAGCCTCTTCGCCGGCACGGCCGACAACCCGGGCATCAGCTCCACCCCGGCCGAGCGCCTGTTCATCGCCATCGGCATGACGATCGTCTGTCTGATCTGCAACTGCTTCGGCACCCGGACCCTGGCCCTGATCTCGAAGATCGGTCTCGCCGCGGAGCTGATCGGCATCGTCCTCGTCGGCCTCTACCTCCTGATCTTCGAGCGGCACAACTCCGTCTCGATCTTCTTCGAGACCAGCAGCTCCAACCACAGCAACTACTTCTCGGCCTTCATCGCCGCCTCACTCGTCGGCCTCTTCCTCTTCTACGGCTTCGAAGCCTGCGGCGAGATCGCCGAGGAGGTCCCGAATCCCTCTCGCAGCATCCCGCGGGCGATGCAGCTGACGGTGGCGGTCGGCGGCGTGGCGGCACTCCTCGCGTTCGTCGGCTACGCGCTCGCCGCCCCCGACCTCGCCTCGATCCTCTCGGGCAAGGACTCCAATCCGATCCCGTCGATCCTGCAGAGCTCGATCGGCACCGTCGGCACCAAGCTGGTGCTCATGGTGACCCTCACCTCCTTCATCGCCGGTGTGATGAGCCAGCAGGCCGCCGCGAGCCGTATCGTCTTCTCCTTCGCCCGCGACGACATGTTCCCGGGCGCCCGCATCTTCTCGAAGATCTCCCGCGGGCACCGTGTCCCGATGAACGCGCTCCTGGCCGTCAACGTCGTTCCGCTGGTGATCTTCGTGTTCGTCTACTACTCGCCCGACTCCCTCAACAGGATCGCGGCCTTCCAGATGCTCGCCGGATACGCGGCCTTCATGATGGTCGTACTGGCCGCGTTGCGGATGCGGGTCAAGGGCTGGCGCCCCGCCGGAGCCTGGAGCCTGGGCCGCTGGGGATTCGTGGTCAACGTGGCGGCCCTGATCTACGGCATCCTCGGGATGGTGCTGCTGGCCTGGCCCACCGGCGACTCCGGAACCCCTCTCGTGGACCGCTGGATCGCGCTGATCGGCTTCCTCATCGTCTCGGCCGTGGGCCTCGCGTACCTGCTGACGGCCAAGCCGGAGGGAAAGTCCACTGCTCCGGAAGGCGATGCGCTGGAGGTGGCCGAGCGCCTGCGCAACCGCGCCGCACTCCTCGAAACCTCGACCGGAGGTAACTGAGCATGACCCGCGTTCTGTACCTGTACGGAGGCTGGCCTGGGCACAAGCCCTACCAGGTCGCCGAGGAATGGGCCCTCCCGATCTTCAAGAACCTGGGCTTCGACGTCGACGAGACCAACGACATCTTCGCCCTCGACGCCGATCTCAGCGCCTACGACCTCATCGCACTGAACTGGAACAACGCCCTGCTGTCCGAGGGGCTGACCGCAGCCCAGGAGACGAGTCTCCTCGCAGCGGTGGAAGCCGGCACCGGGATCGCCGCCTGGCACGGCGCGGCCGCCGCGTTCCGGATGAGCCTCAAGTACCACTGGCTGATCGGGGGCAGCTTCCTCGAGCACCCTGCCGGTGAAGGCGTGAAGTACCCCTACCAGGTCACCATCACGGACACCGACCATCCGATCACCGCGGGAGTTCAGGACTTCCGGGTCGCCTCCGAGCAGTACTACATGTCGGTTGACCCCAACAACCACGTGCTGGCGGAGAGCACCTTCACCGGCGAGCACCTGCCGTGGCTGGAGGGCAAGACCATCCCTCAGGCATGGACACGGACCTGGGGACGGGGCCGGATCTTCTACAGCGCGGTCGGACACGACCTCGACGACCTGCAGAACCCGGACGTGACCCGGCTGTGCGCCCAGGGTTTCGCCTGGGCCGCCCGCCGGGCCGCATGACCACACCAACCGCACCGAGCTGAGTGGGAGCAACCATCATGCCTGTCCTCACCGGAGGCCAGATCGTCGCGCGGACCCTGCGCAATTACGGAGTCGACGTCGTCGCCGGCATCCCCGGCCACGGCATCTGGTCGCTGACCGACGCCTTCCTCGACGAAGAATCCAAGATCCCCTTCATCCAGACCTTCCACGAGCAGAGCGCCGTCCACCTCGCGGACGGCTACTACCGCGTCACCGGCCGCCCGCAGGCCGCGGTGACCTCCATCGGCGCCGGCGCCAGCAACACCGTCATCGGCATGGGCACCGCCTTCACCGACTCCACCAGCGTCCTCGTCATCACCGGCGGCCCGCCCACCCACATGCGCGGCCACGGCCTGCTCCAGGAACTCGACCGCTACACGGCCAACGACTTCCCCAAGGTGGCCGAAGCCGTCAGCAAACGGCACTGGGTGGTCACCCGCGTCGAGGAGCTTCCCTTCGTCCTGCACCGCTGTTTCAACTCCATGCTGACCGGCCGTCCGGGCCCGGTGCACCTCGAAGTCCCGATGGACGTACAGGCCGAGGCCGCGCACGTCGAGCTCCACGACCTCGAACGGCGCATCCCCGTCGGCCGCCAGCACCCCGACCCGGAGGCCGTGGAACGCGCTGTCGACGTGCTGCGCGCGGCCACCCGGCCGGTCATCGTGGTCGGCGGCGGTGCGATCACCTCCGAGGCGTCCGACCAGGTCCTCGCTCTCGCCGAGCGGTGGAAGATCCCGGTCGTCACCACATGGAACGGGAAGAGTGCTTTCCCCGAGGACCACGAACTGTTCGCGGGCAGCGTCGGCCAGACCGGCACGATCGTCGGCAACGCCATCGCCGGCTCCGCCGACGTCGTCGTCTCCGTCGGCTGTCGCTTCACCGACTGGTCCGCCTCCAGCTACGCCAAGGGCGTCACCTTCTCCATCCCGCCCGCGAAGCTGATCCACATCGACATCGACCCGCACGAGATCGGCAAGAACTACCCGGCCGAGGTCGGCATCGTCGCGGACGCGCAACGGGCGGTCGCCGCGATCGTGGACTCGCTGCCCGCGAAGGGCGTGGACCGCTCCGAGTACCTGGCCGAACTCGCCGCGCTCAAGGAGCAGTGGGAGGAGAAGCTGGCCGGCCGCCGCGACAGCGACCGCTTCCCGTTCACCTCGCAGCGCCCGCTGGGCGCCCTGCGCTCCGTCCTCCCGCGCGATGCGATCATCGTTGCCGGTTCGGGCAACACCCAGGGCGCGGTCAAGCAGACCTTCCCGGTCTACTCGCCGCGCACGCACCTCACCTCCGGCGGCTTCTCGTCCATGGGCTGGGCCGTACCGGCCGCCATTGGCGCGAAACTGGCCCGGCCGGAGAGCCCCGTGGTGTGCGTGCTCGGCGACGGCGACTTCCTCATGACTGCCCAGGAGATCGCCCTGAGCGTCACCGCCGGAGCGCCGGTGGTCTTCGTCGTCCAGAACAACGCGGGTTACATGTCCATCCGCGGCGGCCAGCGCAAGCAGACCTCACGGCACATCGGCGTCGAGTTCTCCCGTCCCGACGGCTCACCGTACAGTCCCGACTTCGCCGCCATGGGCCGGTCCTTCGGGATCGAGTCGTGGAAGGTCAACGACGCCGAGTCCCTGGAGCCGACCCTGCACAAGGCCGTCCAGTCGGGGGAGCCCGCCCTGGTCGAGGTACCGACGGACCGCGACGCCGCCGGCCCCTGGGTGCCCGGCTGGTGGGACTTCCCGGTGCCGGCGTACATCACGGACGAGCGGCAGGACGAGTACCAGCGGACCAGGGCCACGGAACAGCACCTCTGAGAGGGCGTTTGATGTAGGTGAATTACCCCTTAAATGCTGGCAGTCCCTCGCCAGGCGGGTATGGTCTCGTCCGTTACCCGCTTGGCGAGGTTGTCGATCGAAGCGATGTGGATCATGGCTTCGCAGCTGGCATTGAGGTCGGGCACGTCGGGGTTGCCCCACCGGTGGCGTCGCGCTTGAACCAGATGTTCGGGGAGGCGAGGAAGCGGTGCCAGGCCACCTCCGTGCCTCGGCTCAGCGAGAACCACGATCACCACACGAAGGATGCGTCGATCCTGATCATCGCGCGAGGCGAAGTACGCGGCCTTGTCGTGGGGCACGCCGACGAGAGCGCCCCCGCAGCCCCCGCAGAGTCCTGATCGCGAGGCCGACGCATAGCTCGTACGGCAGCCAGTGCCCGATGACCGGCAGTACCCAGCCCGCCTGGAAGAGCGACACCGACGACACCCCACCGGTTCATCCGGGTGTGGCCGAGGAACTCCCTGGCCACCGTGGGCGTGCGGCTCTTTCCCGTCGTCCGTGCGGGTGCCTGCGGGCACGTCCTGTGCAGGAGAAGGCCTTCCTGACGTTCAGCCCTTGCGGGTTTGATCTCCTCGGTGAGCCGCGGGACGACGTCCGTGAAGTTCTTCGCGCGGTTGACGCCACGGCCGCCGGAGACCACGATCGCGGCCTCGGTCAGCTCCGGGCGGTGAAGGATGTCTTTATTGTCGTACGGTCGTTGACCTGCGGCTTTGCGGTCGTCTGCATGTGGGCATGATCAATGATTGTGGGTCTGCGACTGCTCTACCTGATCTTCTCTCGACTACTGGGCTGCTTACTCTTGCTGGGCCGGTCGACCGCCGCGAACCATGCTGAGATCCTCGTGCTTCGTCATGAGGTCGCTGTGCTTCGCCGGCAGGTCGAGCGGCCGCGGTTTTCGTGGGCTGATCGCGCCGTGCTCTCCGCTCTCGCGCGGCACCTGCCATCCGCCTTGCGCCGCTATCGGCTGGTCACCCCGGGCACGCTGCTGACCTGGCACCGGCGTCTGGTGCGCTGGAAGTGGCGCCAGATGGCGGTCGGCCCCGGTCGGCCACCGTTGCCGGAAGAGACGGTCGCGCTCATCCAGCGCTTGGCGCGAGAGAACCCGACCTGGGGGTACGTCAGAGCCGCGGACATCTCCTGCTCGTGATTTCCGGCGCGTCACACTCGCGAACTCCGCCCGAGCTGGACGTCGGCCCGCGCGTTCCGCTCCCCGGCGGGTCGGGCCGCGAACGCGATACGGCGGTGCGCCCGGCGGAGCGCGTGGCGGGCCAGGTAAGGGTGGACGCGGTGTGCCATCGCGAAGTAGAGCCGACCGCGCGTGTTGTGTCGCCGTACCGCGGTGGCCAGCGTCACTGAGTGGTCGTCGCACAGCACCGAGGCGCGGAAGTCCAGGTGGGACGCGTCCTCGCCGAGCATCAGCTCGTGGTCGTCGGCGCCCCGTTCAGGGAGGGGAAGGATGTGCTGCGAGGTCCGCGGGTCGCGGGGCATGCCAAGGGTGAGCGGCATGCGCCAGGCGTCGGTGAAGTCGGGTTACTCGAAAGCGCCGTGGAGCAGCCGGGCGTTCGCCGGGACCGGTACCTCGGTCGGCCGGGCGGCCCTCGCCCGCTGGGAGGATTTGTCCACCGAGCGGATCACCCAGGCCATGGAGGCCGCCCAGCCCGACCCCGCCGCCCGGCTCGGCGCGCTCCTGCGCGGGGCGACCGCCTCGGCCGCCGAGGGCCACCTGGAGGTGCGGCTGCTCGCCGCCGCCGACCACCCCGAGGTCGCGGCGGCGCTCGCCCGCATCACCGAGCGCCGGGTCGGCTACCTCGCCCACCTCTTCGAACTGCTCGGCTTCCCGCCGCCCGAGGCCCGTCGGCGCGGAGTACTCGCCTGCCTTGGCCGGCTCAAGCCCTGGCCGGCTCAGGGCATGGCCCCGGACACACCCGCTCCACCTCGCCGGGGGCGGCGGGCGGTGATAGGTTCAAACACTTTGCATGTTCGAAAGTGGCCTTACGAACATCTTGCATGTTCAATTGTGGCTGGTGTTCAATCGCGGCATGAGCAACGCAGACCGTCTCCGGCTGATCGCCCAGGCCGTCAAGGAGTCGGGCAGTGCCACGGTCCAGGAACTCGCCGAGCTGACCGGCGCCTCCGACATGACGATCCGACGCGACCTCGACACACTGTCCGCGCAAGGCGTCCTCGAACGCGTCCGCGGCGGGGCGCGCACCCTACTGCTCAGGGGGGAGGAGCCGCCCTTCGCACTACGCGCCCACGAGGCCCTCGACGCCAAGCGCCGGATCGCGGCCGAGGTGTCCTCGCTCATCGCCGACGGCGAGACCGTCGTCCTCGACAGCGGCACCACCTGCCTGGAGGTCGCCCGCCTGCTGTGTGGACGGCAGGTCACCGTGATGCCCCTGTCCTTGCAGGCAATTCACGTACTCGGCGGCTCTCCGAGCCCGACCACCCTGATGGTGCCGGGCGGACGGCCCCGCGCCGCCGAAGGCGCCCTGACCGGCTCCCTCGCCCTCGCCTCCCTTACGGCGCTGCGCTTCGACACCGCGGTCCTCGGCTGCTGCGGCTTGAGCGCGGCCGAGGGCCTGACCGCCTACGACCTCGACGACGCGGCGGTGAAGAAGGCGATCATCGCCTCCACGCGCCGTGTCATCGCTGCCGCCGACGCGAGCAAGCTCGGCCGCACCGCCCACGCCCACGTCGGCCCCTCCGCGCTCCTGCACACCCTCGTCACCGACACGACGGCGCCCGCCGATGAGGTGGCCGGGCTGGAAGAGGGCGGCACTGTCGTCAAAACCGTCTGACGAGGCCACCGCGCGGGGCGCACCGCACCGCGAACCGAGTAAGGACTTGCCCAACATGACCACCACCATCACGCAGGACGCTCACGCCGTCCTGCTGCCCGCGGTCGACGGATTCACCATCCCCGACTCCTTGGCCTCACTGCTCGCCTCCGGCACCCGCTCCGTGATCATCGGAGAGTCCCGCGCCGAGTACGTAGCCCGTGCCATGACCGAGGAGCGGCAGACAACCGAGACCCCGCAGCAGTTCATCGACTTCACCACACGGCTGCGCGTCATCGCCGGCGCGAGCGTGCTCGTCGCCGTCGACCAGGAGCCCTGGGGGACCAAGCGGCTGCACCGTCTCGTCCCCGGCCTGCCCGACTTCGGACCGGACACCGACCCGGCGGACGTGGAGCGTTCCGCCCACGAACTGGGCCGTGCCGCCCTGCGACTGGGCGTCAACACCTTCTTGTCCCCTGTGTGCGACCGCCTGACGGGAGACAACCCCTGGCTGCGGGGGCGCACCCTGGACCTCCCTCCGGCCCGTATCGGAGAACTGGCGGCAGCCTTCGTCACCGGCGTGCAGCGCGCAGGTGTCACAGCCGTCACCAAGCACTTCCCCGGCTTTCCAGAGGTCACCGCGGATCCTGCTCTGGACGTGGCACACGTTCCCGAAGGTTGCTGGACCGAAAGCGCCCTCATCCCCTTCGCCGCCTGCGTCCGGGCCGGCACACGAGCCGTCATGATGGGCCCGGCCCCCGTCGCCGGGCTCGACGGCGACGAAGCCGCCCTCGCTTCCTCCGCCACAGTCGCGCTCCTTCGGGACCTGGGCTTCGACGGCCTGATCGTCAGCGACGACCTCGATGCCCCCGCCACCCTCCGGGGGCGCACCGCCCCCCGGACCGCGGTGGCCGCCATCCGCGCCGGTGTGCACCTTCTGCTCGCGCCCGAGGACGGACACCTCGGCGACGTCGCCGCCGCCCTGATCGAGACCGCCGAAGGCGACACCGCCTTCGCCCACACCCTTCACAGCGCGGCCGAACGCGTCCGCGCCCTGGCCGGCCGGCAGCGTTCGGCGAGGTGACCGACCCGTGGCACGCCCCCGGCGGTTCAGCCGCCCTTGGTCGCCCGCGCGAGAGCAGGGGCGACGCGCAGCGCGTTCGCCCCGATCGTCAGGGCCGGATTGAGCGGCGCGGAGGACGGGAAGAACGAGGAGTCGGTCACTCAGAGGTTTTCGACGTCGTGGCTGCGGCAGAACGGATCGAGGACGCTTTGTGCCGGGTCATGACCTGCCACGGCCGTTCCGCACATATGGGAGTTGGTCTCGATGCCCATGCGCTGAGTGAAGATCAGCGGATAGCCCGCCTTGCGGACCGTCCTGGTCACCCGAGCATTCCCCGTGCGATGCAGCTGACCATGGCCGTCGGCGGAGTGGCGGCGCTCCTCGCGTTCGTCGGCTACGCACTCGCCGCCCCGGACCTCGCCTCCATCCTCTCGGGCGCGGACTCCAACCCGATCCCGGCGATCCTGCAGAGCTCGCTCGGCACCGTGGGCACGAAGCTGCTGCTCCTGGTCGCCCTCACCTCCTTCACCACCGGTGTGATGAGTCAGCAGGCCGCCGCGAGCCGGATCACCTTCTCCTTCGCCCGCGACAACATGTTCCCCGGCGCCCTGCGGGTGCCGATAAATCATCCACGCAGGTCGGGAGCCTGATCACGGATCTTCGGCTCTCCTTGTCATTCGCCCAAGTGCCTTCACCCGCAAAGGGCCGGGGCGGCATCATGATCTGTCGTGCTGCTGCGCCTGGCCTACCTCGCCGCGACCAACGCCCTGGCGTTCCTGCGCCTCCTGCCGATGAGCGACAGAGACAAGGACATCGAGATCCTCGTACTCCGGCAGCAGCTGCTGGTCCTGCGGCGTCAGGTCGGCAAGCCGGGCTTCACCGACAGCGACCGTGCCGTCCTCGCCGGCCTGCTGCACCACCTCCCCAAAGACAGACGGCGGCACCATCTGCTGCTGGTCCGCCCCGAGACCATCTTGCACTGGCATCGTGAACTGCTCAGGCGGCGCCATGCCGCAACCTGCGTACCCAGGCGACGCGGTCACCGCCTCCACGGTCTGGGAGATCCTCCGCGAGCACGGCATCCCACCCGCACCCGAACGGCAGAGCACCACCTGGGCCGACTTCCTCCGCAGCCAGGCCAAGGCCATTCTCGCCTGCGACCTGTTCGAAGTCCGCACGCTGACGGGGGCACGCCTGTACGTCTTTGCGGTCATCGAGCACTCCACCCGTCGCATCCGGGTCCTCGGCGCCACGGCACACCCCACTGCGGAGTGGATCGTGCAGCTCGGGCGCAACCTCCTCATGGACCTCGATGACGCAGACAGCAGGGTGAAGTTCCTGATCCGAGACCGCGACTCGAAGTTCACAGCCGCCTTCGACGCCCTGATGGCCGATGCCGGTCTCAAGATCGTCACCACCGGCATTCGGATACCCCGGATGAATTCACTTATGGAGCGCTGGATACAGGCCTGCCGCAGGGAACTCCTGGACCGGACCTTGATCTGGAACCAGAGCCACCTCCTCCACGCCCTGCGCGAGTACGAATCCCTCTACAACGAACACCGCCCACACAGAGCCCTGGAACAAGCCGCCCCCTGCCGCCCACTACCCGAACCCATCACCCAACAAGCCCAACTCGCCCACCAGGAAGTCAGCCGACGAGACCGACTCGGCGGAACCCTCCACGAATACCAGCACGCCGCCTGAGCTGCGCGGATGATTTATCGGCACGCGCAATGCCCTCGGGCTCGTCCTGTTGTCGGCGTACCAACTCCTCGCCGGCACGGATGCGCCGGACGAGCCGGGCGGTGTCCGCCCGTGCGGCAGAAGTCAGTCGGTCCAGTTCGCTAGCCGAGTATCCGCCTTCGGGACTGGTCGTGGGCCCGGGCAGGCGCCTTGCGAACGCGTTCCGAGCCTCCGTGGGGATCTGGTCGCGGATCTTCTCCTGCCCGAACAACACGTGCAGTTCCGCCATGTCCTTCTGTCGTGTGCCCGCCGCAGAGTTCGTGCGGGTATGGAAGGCGTTGACGTGATAGCGCGTGAGTTGCGCCGGCATCACGGGCTGAGGGTCGAGCGAGGCCAGGAAATGCGTCCATCGCCGCAGGGGCAACCACCTGTTCTGGGCTCCAGAGAGAGTGCGAAGTCCGCCGCCAGGGCCGGTCCGCATCGCGAATGCCTCGGCGAGGAGAGGGTGCCACCCGGGCAGCGGCAGCTTGCCGACATCGAACGTGCACCGTCGGCCGTCCTCACCGTGGAAGTCGACGACGAGTCCCCCTGATGCGCCTTCGTGAACGAGCGATGGGGCCTCGTAAGCCGTGGTCGGCAGAGCTGACCGGCGGCCCGGTCCGGTGCTGCCCCGGCCCCGGCGGGTTACCACGTCGTCTCCTTCTCCCCAGGCAGGTCCCGCGGGGGCTTCTCGTCGCCCAGGGCCGCAGCCGGGGTGTCGCGGGGGTCCTCCCAGGTGTCGGGAACCAGGGCCATGCGGGTCTCCATCTCCAATTCCTGCAGAGCGTGCAGATAGATCAAGGTCGACAGCTGCGAGGCGTGTCCGAGTCTGCGACGGACCCAGTCCATGGGGTCACCGAAGATCCGCTGGTAGTGCAGGCGTTGGGCCGGGTTCATGTCGCCGAGTGCGGCGATGTGGCCACGCTGAAGCTGTTCGAGGGTAATGACAGCAAATGTGTGTCTTAGCAGGTGGGCGTGGGCATGAAGGTCCAGGCCCTGTTCCTCGCAGCGGCGGTTGGCGTCGGTGAACATGTCCTTCCAGGTCGACAAGGACAGCGGCATCCCTCTCTCGCCGAGCCAGAACATCGCGGGCTCCAAACCGTGTTCGGTGTCGATCAGCAGCCGCTGACGCTCGCGCGGGCCAAGGAGCCGGACGTCGACCTTCTCGCCGCGGTTGATGCCGCTCGTGACTGAGCCAGGTGCGGCCTCTTCGAATCGAAGATCACAATCGGTCGGCGGATCTTCCGGTAGCGGCCTGCATCGCGGGCCTCCTCGATGACCCACCGACGGTCCTCGGCCGCGTAGGCCGTCAAGTCCCGCCGAACCGAGGCCGGCTCATAGACCCAGCGTGCTGAGTCCCGTTTCGCGATCGCCTTGGGCAGCCAGGACTTGCTGTAGCCGGCCGGGGCGGGACCGATCGGCACTTCCGTGGTCAGACGACTGGCCTGCTCTTCCAACCGCAGGCCGGTGCGGACGGTGGAGTCGGTGAAGGTGCCGTTGCGTGGCGCCCACCGACCGCGGAAGTTGTCCCGGGGCAGGCCCTCGCGGTCGTAGCCGAGGACTCCCACGTCCCGCCATCGTCGGTAAGGCGGGGCGGGCAGCCACTCGATGACCTCGCCACCAGTGTCGTGGGCGTAGGTGGCTGGCACTGTCTCCGGCGTGTGGTCCGGCTTCGAGCGCCGCCTGCGTCCCTTCTTCGTCCTTCCCGTCGCGTCGGGGCCGCTGCGGGATCGGCACCTCCGGCACCAACAACTTCTTCTTCGCGTATACGTAGAACTGCTGGACGTGGGAGACCTCCTGGCTCCACGTGTCGCCGTCGACTCGCGGCCCGCGGGGTATCAAGACGCCGACAGTAGTGGTGGGCCGTGTGATCGGCCTCGGTCGCGTCCCGCCAGTCCTTCCCGCCACGGCTCTGATGCAGGAAGTTCAGCTTCCGGCAGAGGGCCGACGCCCGGTTGATCTGACTGTTCAGCGGGCCCTCCAGTAGGTTCACCCGATGGAAGTACGAGTTCAGGTCCGCGTCGTAGACGAAGCGCGGCGACAACAGGTACGGCGTGCCGTCAGGAACGCCCAGGTCGTCGAGCCACAACTGCCACTCTTCTGGGGAAAGTTGCAGGTGCCAGGGCTGCGGCTCAGGCTGCGGCAGGGTCCCGCGAGTTGTAGTGGACTGACCAGGCTCGATGCCTCAACACCTGCGGACCGTACAGCTACTTGGTCACTGACCGAGCGTGCACAAGCCGCGGGCGTGGAGGTGTTGCCGGTGACCACCCAGGGCTGACAGATATATTTCGTAGCTCGATATATGCTCGATGCATGACCAGACAGAATCCGCCCTTGACGGAACCGCAGTACTTCATCCTTGCTGCACTCATGGATGGTCCGTTGCACGGTTACGGCATCATCAAGGCTGCCGAGCAGGCCACCGACGGGCGGCTCCGGATCGCTGTCGGCACTCTCTACGGCGCGCTGGAGCGGATGGAGCGGGCCGGGCTGGTGGCCGCCGGCCATGAGGAGATCGTGGACGGGCGGGCGCGGCGCTACTACCGGCTCACCGAGGACGGCACCGAGGCGCTCGGCCGGGAGGCGCTGCGGATGCAGCAGGCGGCGGCCGTCGTCATCGGACACTCGCGGGATGCCGGAGCAGCCCCGGCATGAATCGCCTGCTGCTTGCGGCCTATCCCGAGCCCTACCGTTCCCGGCAGGGAGAGGAGGTGCTGGCCTGCCTGGCCGAGGCGTATCCCGGCCGCTCCTGGCCCCCGCCGCGGGAAGTTGCCGCCTTGGTGCGCGCCGGGGTGCAGGCCCGTGCCCGCGCCGTCGTCGACGACACGGCCCGGCCGTGGTGGTTGGACGGCATCCATCTGGCCGCCCTGACCGTCGCCGCGCTGGCGCTGGTTCCGTACTTGCAGGACGTGTGGCACTGGGCACTGCACATCGACCCCGGACAGCACGCCATCGCCTTCCGCTTCTCCGGCTGGTACCCGTGGGCCGAAGGGCCCACGCGGATACGGCTGCTGCCCTACGGGCTGCTCCCGCTGGGCTGCCTGATCGCTCTGCTGCGTGGCAGACCGTGGATCGCGCTGCCGGCCGCGGCAGCCATGATCTGGGCCGGCGCCACGTCCCACGGCCGCACCGTCTTCGGCGACGAGGGCAAGGCGGGCCTGGGCTACTACGGTCTTGGCGCCCCGATAACGGCCCGTGACCTGGTGCTCTCGGGGGCACTGTGCGCCGCGTGCGCCGTGCTGGCGCTCTGCCGTCCCAGCCGTCTGCGACGCCGCTCGTACCGCTGGCTGGCCCCCGTCGTGCTCGCCATGTTCGTGGCCGGGGGCCTGCACATCATCTCCGTCAGTCCGGCCTTCCAACGCGGCTTGTTCGTCCTCGAAGTCGCGGCGCTGATCGCCGCGTGGGTGGCGACGGCCGCCACCGGCGACTACCGGTGGCTGATCCCCGTCGCGGCGGTCGCGTTCATCCGCACGCAGGCGATCGTCGTCCAGCCGGACGCGTTCATGCAGTCCTTTCCGGACCTGGTCGTCCTCCTTCTCCTGATCGCACCCCTCCCGGTCCTGGCGATCACCGCCCAGCGCCGGGAGAACCGGGCGCTCGCCGAATAGGAGCGGACCCCCGGTGGGCCGACCGAGCCCGGCGGCTCACGTCGTGCCGCAAGACGTGCATGACCGAACTCCCCCCAACGGAAGAAACAGAACGATGACTCAGCACGATTCCCCGTCCCTACCCGCGCACCGTCCGGGGGCCTCAAGGCAGACCCCCGACGACCCCAGCCCGTCGCGTACGACACGGCCGTGGATGCCGGCTCTGCTGTACACCCTGGGGTTCCTGACGGTCTACCTGCTCGCCATCTGCACCCCGTGGGGGCAACGAGCTGAGAACCCCTGGTTTTATCTCGGTAAACAGGGCGGCGAAGAAGCATGGATCTACCCCCTGTCAGGAGCGGCCTACGGCTCGACGCCCCTGCCGCCGCTGGAATTGAGTGCCAAGCCCACCCTGATGGCGGGCCTGGCCGTCATCGTGGTCCTCACCCTGGTGCGGCGGTGCTGGCGGCAGGGGTGCGCGGCGCTCGGGGTCGTCATTCTCACGGCCGGAGGCAACGATGTGCTCAAATCGACCATCCTGCCCCGCCCCGATCTGGTGGGCGCGCCCGAGAATCTCCTTGATCAGGGTTTCCCCAGCGGGCACTCGGCCATCCCCGCCGCGCTGACCCTCGCCGCCGTCCTCGTGGTTTCCCCCCGCATCCGCCCCTACGTCGCCACGGCCGGTGTGCTGTGGCTCGCCTGCATCGCCGCCGCCAGCGCGACCATGGGCGGCCACCGGCCCAGCGAAGTGCTGGGAGCCACACTGTTGGCCTGTGCCTGTTACGGCCTCGCGACCTGGCTGCTGCCGCCAGCCGCCGCGCCAGGCGCCACGCGGAGCTCCCGTGCGCTGCCCGTCATCACCCTGACGCTGGCACTGGCCGTCGCCCTCGTTTCCGGCGCACGGAACGACACCCTCACAAGGTCACTGGTCTCCGCGGCGACGGCCTTCATATGTGCGACCCTGGTCTGGTACGCCGCAGTCGGGCGGCCCGCACACACCGCACGCCGCACACGCCCCGCACTGGACTGACCACCCGGCCGGCTCCGGGCGGGAACCGGCGCATCCTGGCAAAGCGGCGGTCCGACGCCACCGCCCAGTCGTAGAAGCCGTCGACGCCCGAGCGGGGATGCACTCCCGCCCTGTGTGTCGTCCCGTACTCCGGTCAACAAGCCGGTGTCGCCCGGCGCGGCAACCGGGCGGCACCGGACGGCCAGAATGATCACGTGGCTGAACGCGTGCGGGTCCGGGAGATCGATGACGACGAGGGCAGGCGGTTGCCGCGGATCATCCGCAGAGGCACCGGTTCCGTGGTGACCTGGCGGCGGGCCCAGATGGTGCTGTTATCGGCGCAGGGCATGCCCGTTGCGAAGATCGCCGAGGTGACGTTCACCAGTGTGGACCGGATCCGGGACGTGATCCACAACTTCAATACCGACGGCTTCGACTCGCTCTACCCCAAGTACAAAGGCGGCCGGCCCAAGACCTTCACCCTCCCGGAACGCCGGGAGATCAAGAAGATCGTCAAGTCCAAGCCTGCCGAGCACGGCCTGCCGTTCTCGACCTGGAGCCTGGCCAAGCTGGCCGACTTCCTGGTCGCCGAGGGGGTGGTCGACGACATCAGCCACGAGGGCCTACGGCTCCTCCTCCGCGAGGAGGGCGTCTCGTTTCAACGCATAAAGACCTGGAAAACCTCACGCGACCCGGACTACGCGCGTACCGCTTCAGAATTGCTGCACGCTCTCCGACCTGAGGCGATGCCTGTAGGGCCGATCCGGCACCATCGGAGGTTGTGCTTGTACGAGTGGTCTACCTGATCGCCACGCGGATCTTCACGTGGCTGGTTCTGCTGTCCCGAACCTCCGTGGCCAAGGAGGCCGAGATACTGATCTTGCGGCACGAGGTCGCGGTCCTGCGTCGGCAGGTCGCCGCTCCCAAGCCCACATGGCCCGACCGGGCGCTGCCCGCCGCCCTGGCCCGGCTCCTGCCGCGGGCGTTGCGCCAGCATCGCATCGTCTCCCCGCGCACCCTCCTGGCCTGGCACCAGCGTCTGATCAAGGACAAGTGGAGGCAACCCGCCTCGCCGGGACGCCCGCCTATGCCCGAGGAACTGCGCGACCTGATCATCCGGCTCGGCGCCGAGAACCCACGATGGGGCTTCCGGCGAGTCCACGGCGAACTCCGTCGCCTGGGACACAGCGTCAGTCAGGCCAGCGTCCGCCGGACCCTGCGTGCCGCTGGCCTTGGCCCAGCCCCGCGGCGGCATCCGGTGCGCGGCGAATGGGCCGCCTTCCTCAAGGCCCAGGCCCATGGCCTGCTTGCTACCGATCTCTTCCACGTCGACACCATCAGCCTGCGGCGGCTGTACGTTCTGTTCGTTATGGAGGTACGCACCCGCACGGTGCATATCCTGGGTGTCACCGCCCACCCCACCGCCGTCTGGGCCACGTAGCAGGCTCGACAGCTCATATGGCAACTCGGCCAGCATGCTGGCGACTTCACCCACCGGATCCGTGACCGGGACGCGAAAATCACCGCAGCTTTCGACGCCGTCTTCGCCAGCGAGGACATCACCGTGACCAAGATCCCTCCGCGGAGCCCCAACTGCAACCCGCACGCCGAGCGGTTCGTGCGCTCGGTCCGCGAAGAATGCACCGACCGGCTCCTGATCTTTGATCGGGGCCATGCCGAGAAGATCCTCCACGACTACGCGAGGCACTTCAATACTCATCGGCCGCACCAGGGCCGGAACCAGCTCGCGCCTCTCGACGACCCCAATGTCATCCCGCTGCCCGCAGCTCGGATCCAGCGCCGACAAGCCGTCGCGGGCCTCATCAATCAGTACCACCGAGCAGGCTGATCACCCGGCAAAGCCACAGCTCACGGGATGTGCAGAGAATCTGAATCGATACGGGGCCCGCCTCCACCGATCGGCGTGCTGTCGTTCGAGACTTTAGGAACACGCGGTCCTGATGCCCCGCTTCGTATGTCGCGTCCCTGATGGATGGCTGGCGCCGTATGTCGATCTGTGGAAAGTTCATGCCCCCTATACAGTGCCGAGATGGTTTCGGAGCTGCAGCGACTTGTCGACGCGTTCGGTGCCCGCCTTGGTCGGTCGATCGCCATCGACGACACGCGACTCAAGCTGCTCGCGTACAACGCGCACACTGGCGACGTGGACGACGCCCGGATCGAATCGGTCATGCACCGTGGTGTGTCGACCGCGCTGGTCGCGCACGTCCGCGAGCAGGGCGCTGCCCAGGCTTCCGATGTCTTCACTCTTCCGCCGTGCCCCCAGATCGGCATCACGATGGAACGGGTCGGCATGCCGATCCGCTACGACGATGCCCTGCTCGGCTACGTATGGCTGATCGGCTCCGATGGCCCTATCGGCGACCGGGCCGTCGAGTTGCTGCGCGAGGCGGCTGCGCAAGCCGCCCTGGTCCTGCACCGCGGCTACCTTGGCATCGAAGTGACTCGCAGCCACGCCAGGGAGCTGGTCCGCGACCTGATCGCCCCGGACCAGGCACTCCGGACGGAGGCGGGTGCCGCGCTCGTCGAGGAGGAACACGCCGTGGCCGGCCCGGTCACCGTCCTGGTAGCCATGGTGGCGCGCGAAGAGGGCGAGCCTCTGGCTGAAGAACGCCGTCTGGCCCTGGAACTCGCCGTCGACCGCTGTCGACGACGGCTTCCCCCCTCGCACGGATTGGCCCTGACTCGTCCGGATCACGCGCTTCTGCTGACGATCTGGCCTGGGGCACGTTCCCAGGTCATCGAGCGCAATGCCGCCGAGCTTGCCGAGGTGCTGCGCGAAAAGCTGGTCGCAGAACTCGGCCTGGGACGGGCCGCCCTCTGCTGGGTAGGCATAGGCGGGCCACGCCCACGCCTCACGGAGGCCCACTCGTCCTACGAGGAAGCCCGCCGCGCTGCCGAGGTCGCCCGCACCACGGGCACCCTGGGTCAAGTGGTGGCTCATACACAGCTGGGCGTGTACGCGCTATTGGGCAAGCTCACCCCCGACGAGCTTGCCGAGGGCATCCACCCGGGGCTGCGCTCCCTGCTTTTGAACCCCGTGCACCGTGGGCTGGTTGAAACCCTGCGGGTGTATCTCGATCACGCCGGCGATGCCCAGGATGCCGCCACCGCCCTACATATCCACCGCTCCACACTCTACAAACGGCTGCATCGCGTTGAGCAGCTCACTGGACTGCAACTGGACGTCGGCGATGAGCGACTGGCCGCGCACCTCGGCCTGAAGATGGCAGAGTTGCACCCCGGCTTGCCGACATCGATGAAAGCGCCGGACGTGGTGTTCTGAGCACGGGCAGCAGCTAGGCAACGTTGCTACGGTTGCCGCAGAACCTGCGGCGTTCGCCGTGCCGTCACCCCCGTGACGTGTACGAGCCTGCCCAGTGCCGCAACGAGATGGTCAAGGCGCGCGGGATCCGCGCATACTACGGCGCTGACGACGAACGTGCCTGCGGGGCTGCGCCGGAAGCTCACCTCGTGGATGTCGGCGTTGCGGCTGTGCAAAGTCGCCATGATGCGCAGAAACGTTGACCGGTTACCCGGCACCAGGTCGGCCGAGACGATGTAGTGGTCCATGCAGGTGGGCTCCTTCAGCTGGGTGTGCTTTCTCGCCCGTCAGGCGGCTGATGCGCTGCCGGATGGCCGCGAGCGCGCCCGACCGGCCCCCGGCGGCCCGGACCGCGACCGGGGACAGGCGACACCCCCACCACACCGGTCGTTGACTCCAGCAGAGAAGAGAACTGCTGTTGACGCTTTCGGGGCGGCAACGGCGAGCAGGATCCGCCAGCTCGTCGAAGACGTCGCTGGTGACGCTGATGTGAGCTTCGCACAGTGCGTGGGGTTGCTCAGCTCCGGCTCGCCAGGTTTGCACAGGTGGTCGACCGCCGGGTACGAGCCATCCTCTTCGACGGGGAACCCGGCTCAGCGGCCGGCGTCAGCCGAGGACTGTGCCCGTGGATGGGGCCGGCCGACGTCGGCGTGAGAACGCACCGAGGTCGATGGTTTGGCCGGTGTGTTCGCAGGTGTGCGTGAGCGCACTCCGGTCGTGGTCGTGCCCGCCTTCGACACCGTGGATCAGGGTGGTCATGAGGCGGCCTACCAGAGGGGCGTTCTTGAACTGATTGCCGCTGGTGCCGATGGCTACGTAGAAGCCGGCAAGTTCGGTTCGGTCGTATACGGGGGTCCAGTCGTCGGTCACGTCGTATACGCCTGCCACACCACGAGGCTTGTTGGGAACGCGCAGGCCGGGCAGTCGGCGAGCCGCCCGCGTCACCTGCGTCCTGAACTGCGACACGGTCGGAGTGGGACTCCCGTCGTCCGGATCGTCGAGCCATTCCAGCGGGTCGCACTCGGGTTCCGTGCCGCCGACGAGCAGGAACTCCGCGCCCTCGGGCCGTATATACGTGCCGAGGTCCATATCGACCAGCACCGGTGCGTGCCCGTCGCCGCCGGCGTCGTGGTAGCCGGCGGGCGCCGCTACGTGGTGCACCTCCTGGCGAAGCGGCCGCAGACCGACGGTGAAGTCGCCGCCCACTTCAGCGAGCCGGTTCAGCTGTCCCGACCATGGGCCGGCCGAGTTGACGACCACCCCGGCGGACAGTTCGGTTCCATCCTTGAGGCGCACCCCGCGCACGCGTCCCCCGCGCCGCATCACCGCGGTGACCTCGGTCTTCCAGCGGAAGGTGGCTCCGTGCCGCTGGGCCGCCGTAGCAAGGTTGTGCGCGGCGAGTTGCGGGTCGTCGACAAAGCCTCCGTCGGGTGTGTGGAGAGCACCGAGCCGAGCGGACGCGTCGGCGAAGAACTCGTCGTCATCCACCGGGCGGGGCGGGAAATACCGGCCGGTGTCCAAGGCGGGCAACCGCTCGGACAGCTCTCGTGCACCCCATTCCTCGTACGGGACGCCGACGTTGTCGAAGTGTCGCGTGAACATGCCGCAGGGTGCGAAGTCCACGTCCAGCATGGTGACGCCGCAGCGGTTGAACGCTGCGAGGGGTTCACTGGCGGGTGCTTGGAGATGGTCGCGCCATGCTTCCCAGCAGTGACGGGACTCCCAAGCAGCTTTGACGCCCGCGATCGTGGGATAGGTGAAGCGGACCACGGCGCTCGAGGCGCTGGTGGAGCCGTTGCCTGCGCCGCCGAACTTGTCGACCACGACGACCCGCAGACCGCTCCGCACCAGTTCGAGAGCGATAGAGGATCCGATTGCCCCGGCCCCGACGACGACAGCGTCTGTGCTCTCCGCCATGTTCCAACCCACCTTCTCGTTGCCGGACCAGACGGTTCCGTTGGCGGCGCGGAGGGTCGCCGCTCCGCCCGTTGTCCGCACATTACTCAGCTCAGGGGCCATGTTCCGGCGACTGTTGTCGCCACTTTCTGTCGTCGTACCCAACAGTTGTCGCGGGCGTGTGCCCCGATGCTCAGCTGTCAGAACCCACCATGAGCCTGGCAGAGGCGGGAAAGGACTGGCTGGTGAGGTCGTATCCCGCGGCGACCTCGGATGGTTCGAGAGCCAAGCCGCGCGCTCCTCGGCGGTCGCCGTGAGGACATCCCCGCCATAGCCAGGGCCACAAAGGTGAGGTCAGCTCCGGACGCGACAGCTACGGGGCCGTGGCTGTTGCAGGCGTGCGCGAAGACCGACTCTGCCAGCAGGAAGATGTAGCCACCGTGCGCCATCCCAGGGTTGTTGATCATGCCCGCCGTCATGGTCATGTGGTTGTGCGCTGGCCTCACCCACGTCCAGCATGTCAATTCCGAGCAGTCGCGAAGCACGGTCCTCGTCGCACATACTGCCCCCCCCGCAGCTATGACGAGCAGCCCTCCCTTCGCGTAAACCGAACATTCGGTTAGCACGTGGAAAGGTGAAGCAACCAATGGTCGAGGCTGCTTGTCAGCGCGTTCGCAGACAGGGTCCGAGGGATCAGGTGAGGCGGCGGCAAGGGCCGAGGGCCTGCTTAAAGTTCCGGACGTGATCGTGGAACGGATCGGTCCTCTCTCATGCGCAGGATCAAGGTGACCGCGTCCTCCGAGCGGGTTCCGGGAGTCAGGACTTCCTGCAAGAGGAGGCCGCGAATCGCGGCAACGGTGACGGTGGCCACATCCCGCGCTTCCTTCGTGTCGAGCCCTTCGCGTTCCGCGAGTGAGGACAGCATCACGGTCAGGTCGCCGATCGACTCCACGAACTCACGGAAGTCCTCGGGGCCGTACGCGGCCAGTCCGACGACGTAGAAGAAGCCGCGGGCACGCGACAGCTGCTCTGGCCGGGTGTAAGTACGCCAGATCGCCACGACGAAATCGTCGAAGGTGCCCTGCTGGGCGGCCTCCAAAAGTGCCTCGTTGTCACGGGATCGCTGCGCCGTGAGCATGGCGGCCAAGACGCCCGAGAGTGATCCGAAGTGGTATCGCAACAGGGCGTGGCTGGTCTCGATCCGGGCGGCGATCTCACGGAGCGACATCTCCGGCGGGGGAAGGGCGTCACCGAAGGCGTCGAGAAGCCGTGCCAGGAGTCGCTCGCGCGCGCTGCCCTTGCGTTCCGAGGTTGACAGGATCACTCCCACAGTTTATCCATTGGAAAAGACAGATTGGCGGTTCCGTGTTGCTTCGCACATGGTCGCAGTCAGCTCGCAACGGCGGAGGATCGGCTATGGGACCTGCTCATGTAGTCGGCGCGGCGGTCATCGACGGATCAGGGCGCGATCCCAGCAACGTCGACATCACTATCGAGAACGGCCGCATCACCCGACTCGGGGCCTCCAGCGCGCACGGCGAGCGTCTCGATGCCGAGGGATTGACGATGACGCCCGGCCTGATCGACGCTCACGTCCACCTGGGCCTGTCGAGCCCGATCCAGCCGCACTTCTCGTTTCGGATAAGCGCCGCCGAGATCGCGGCGGACATCTTCGCCACGGCCGGCGCGGCGCTCGACGCCGGCTTCACCACCGTTCGCGACACCGGCGGGATCGACGGCGGTGTCGTCACCGCGATCGCGAAGGGCAAGGTCAGAGGGCCGCGCGTCCTGTCGTGCGGACCTGTTCAGTGCCAGATCGGTGGGCACGGCTACTACGGAGCCGAATGGGAACCCACCGAGCTGTGGAGCAGCCACCACATCGCGGGCCTGTGCGCCCTCTCCATGATGGCGGGCAACGCGGACGAGCTGCGGCACAACGTCCGCGAAGCCTTCCGTCGCGGAGCCTCCTTCCTGAAGCTCTGCGTGACCGGCGGAGTGGTGGGCGCACATGATCGACTGAGCGACACCCAGTTCACCGTCGAAGAGATCGCTGTCGCAGTTCAAGAAGCTGCGGCACGGAACACCTATGTGACAGTCCACGCCCACAACAGCGAGGGCATACGAAATGCGGTCGAGGCCGGGGTGCGCTGTGTCGAGCACGGCACCAGCCTCGACGAATCCACAGCGACCCTGATGGCCGCTCGCGAGGTTGCCCTCGTGCCCACGTTCGCTGTCGTCGAGCAACTGCTGCACGACACCGCCGGAGCCGGTCTCGCCGAGTCGACCCGCGACCGAGCCAAGGGCGTACGCGAGCAGATGACGCAGGCGCTCGCTGTCGCCAAGCACGCGGGAGTACGGATCGGGCTGGGTTCCGATCTCATCGGTCCGGCCCAGGACCGTCGCGGCAAAGAACTCAGCCTGCGCGCAGCCCTCGAGACGCCGATGGAAGCGCTCGTGGCGGCGACCCGGACCAACGCCGAGATCCTCGGCCTGTCCGGCCAGGTGGGTGTCATCACTCCCGGCGCGCAGGCAGACCTCGTTCTGTGGAACGGCAACCCGCTCGAAGACCCAGAACTGTTCTCCGACCCCACCAACGCCGTCCTCGTGATCCAGGCCGGCCGAATCGTAAAGGACCTCAGATGAGCACCATGTGGCAGGGCTGCCTCCCCCACACCGACTACTTCGAGATGCGCTCCAGCAGTGGGCACGACTACGGCGTCTGGGTCACCACGCCACCGGGCTACGACCCTGCCGCGGCGCAAGCGCCTGTGGTGTACGTGCTCGACGGCAACTGGGCCGTGGGCATGACCGCCCCACTCATCGTCACGCAACTGGACCCCATGCAGTCGATTCAGCCCTACGTCCAAGTCAGCGTGGGTTACGCAGGCGAGGAAGCAGAGCACTGGGACCGGTTGCGCAACCGCGACCTCGTGCCCCCCGGCGAACCCATCGCGAAGGAGTACATCGATGCGGTGGAGATGGGGGTCGAAACGGGCAGGATGACTCGCGAGCAAGCCGACGCCTACCTCGCTGAATTGAGCGACAGCCGCGGGGACATGTTCCTGAACTTCCTTACCGACGACCTGCACCCGCGGATCGAACGCGACTACGGCACAGCCCCGAGCGGTCACGGCCTCTTCGGCTATTCCTACGGCGGACTCTTCAGCCTCTACGCCTGGCTCACCAAGAGCACCTTCTTCGAGAGCATCGGCGCGGGCAGCCCCGGCATTGTCAATGCAGACAGTCAGGTCTTCGCTCGTCTTCAAGCAATGGGTGACACCCTGCCCGCCACCAAGCTTCACGTGACCTTCAACGACCGAGAGATCCTCGGGGACCTGGCGGTCTACCAGAATCTCACGAAGAACACGGCCACGTTCCTTCACCGCCTCACCTCACGCAGCGGATCCGTCACCAGCGCACTCATGCACGAAACGCACGTGACTGGGCTGCAGGCATCGTTCCTCAGCTACCTCAGGACCTGCCGTGCCCAGTAAGCCCGGACGCCGCGGCTCTGCCTGACCGCCGCGCTGGGCGGCGGCGCTCCTGGCCAGTGCCGCCGCCCCGAGTGCCTGGCACCACTCGCCGCACCCGACCGGTACGCATTTCGAGCCCGAGCCGGTCGCGCCGGGACGCGCGCCACCCAGGGGGAGGAACGGAACGGAGCAAGAGGCGCTGCAAGACTTCCCTCGGTCTTTCGTGCATATCGTCCACGAACCGGCTGCCCGGCGGCGTTGTGCCAACTGTGTTGCATTCATATGTGAGTCAACTTCTCTGGAGGTGTGCGGGTGGCCGAGCGGGACTTCGTCAGCACGACACCCCCTGCCGTGGGTATCGCCGAAGTACTCAGGCGACGGCTGCGCGCTGGCCGGGTGGTGACTGATCCGGACATCGTCGCCGGTCTCTCCCACGACCAGGCGGTGTGGGCGCCTGTTGGCCGAGCGGTGGCCGTCGTGCGCGCCAAGAACACCGACGAGGTCCGGACCGTGGTTCGTGCGTGCCTGGAGCAAGGAGTCCCGTTGGTTGCACGCGGCGCCGGTACTGGATTGTCGGGGGGCGCCAATGCCGTCGAAGGCGGCGTGATCCTCGCGCTGGACGGCATGGATCGGGTGCTGGAGGTCGACGAGCTGGAGCGCCTCGCCGTCGTGCAGCCCGGTGTGGTCAACGACGACCTGCGCGCCCATGTAGCGGCGCTCGGCCTGTGGTACCCGCCTGACCCCGCTAGTTCGCCCTGGTCGACCATTGGAGGAAATGTCGCGACGAACGCTGGCGGAGTGTGCTGCGTCAAGTACGGCGTCACTCGCGACTATGTCCTCGGTTTGGAGGTCGTGACCGGCACGGGCGAGGTGGTCCGGCTCGGGCGCCGTACGTCGAAGGGCGTTGCCGGCTATGACCTTGTGGGCCTCATGGTGGGTGCCGAGGGCACTCTTGGTGTCGTCACCGAGATCACGGTCCGGCTGCGACGCCTGCCTCCGGTCGGCGTGACCGCCGTCGGCTACTTCGACAGCGTCGGGCAGGCCGGTGACGCGGTGCGTGCGACGGCTGCCGCCGGGCTGCGGCCGGCCGCGCTGGAACTCGTCGACCGGCACTGTCTGCGCGCGGTCGATGCCTGGAAGAACATGGGGCTCTCCGCCGAGGCGGACGTGGTCCTCCTGGCCCGTTTCGACGATGATGGCCGCGCCGCCGAGGAGGGCGCCCGCCGGATGGTCGACTGCTTCCGCGGGGCTGGCTCTACTTGGGCGGACCGGTCGGAGACAGAGGAAGAGGCCGAGATGCTCTTCGCGGCCCGCCGGCTGGCCTTCCCCGCGCTCGAGCGGCTGGGGCCGGTACTCACGGAGGACGTCTGTGTGCCCATCGGGGGGGTGGCGGAGATGCTGGCTCGCATCGACCGGACCGCGGAGAGGCACCGGATCACCATCGCTAACATCGCGCACGTCGGCGACGGCAACTTGCATCCGCTGCTTGTGACGGAACACGGTGACGCGGCGGCTCAGGTCCGGGCCCGCGCGGCGTTCGACGACATCATCGCGGACGCCCTTGAATTGGGTGGGACGGTGACTGGTGAGCACGGTGTGGGACTGCTCAAGCGGCCCGGCCTCACCCGTGAACTCGGCCCGGCCGTCCTGGAGATGCATCGCGCGGTGAAGCGTGCTCTTGACCCGGCCGGGATTCTCAACCCTGGCAAAGTTTTCGGGCCGGCATGACCCTGCGCTTGCCGGAAATCACATCCTGACAGGTCATGCGGCATGTCGGTACTCGTGGAGGATGCCGCTGATGCGCTCGCGCCGTCGTATATCGAGGCTGGCGATCTGGGCCGGGTCGGTGATCGGCGCGGGTAACGGGTGCAGCGGGCGGTCGTTCGCGATGCCCTGGTGCCGGCGATGAATGTTGTAGAACTGCTCGAGAATGGCGTCGAAGAGGGCGGGGAACCTCCCGTCCCTGTCCCGGATCAGGAACCGCATCCGGCAGCCCGCGTCCTCGAGGTCCATGACCAGGTTCTTGGCCACCTGCCCGACCCATGGAGCGGTCGGGTGCGCGGTCGCACCCAGGATCCGGATGCGTCGGCTGGCGTGTTCGATCACCGCCAACACGTACAGTCGGGCCCCGGACAAGGTGACCGTTTCCAGGAAGTCGCAGGCCAGCAGGGCATCAGCCTGGGAGCGGAGGAAGCCGGCCCACGTGCTGCAGGCTCGCCCGGGCGCCGGGTCGATCCCGGCCTCCTTCAGCATCTCCCAGACCGTGGATGCGGCGACCTTCACTCCCAGGACGAGCAGTTCGCCGTGCACTCTCCTGTAGCCCCAACTGGGATTCTCCCTCGCCAAGCGCAGCACCAGGATCCTGACGGAGCGCACGGTGCGCGGCCTACCCGGGCGCCTGGGCCGGGAGACGGCCGCGTGGCGGCGTGCCGCCAGGCTGCGGTGCCAGCGCAGCACCGTGTCGGGTCGGACCACCAGGCGCAGTCTACGCAGCACGTCCCGTGGCAGCCGGTGCAGCAGAGCGGTCAGGATCGCCCGGTCGCCCGGAGTGAACCGCACCCTCTCCTTGCCGAGTTGCCGCTCCAGCACCATGAGCTGATGGCGCAGAGCAAGGATCTCTGCATCCTTGTGGTGATCGCTCATCGGTAGCAGGCGCAGCAAGGCGAACGCGTTGGTCACAGCCAGGTAGCCCAGTCGCAGCAGCACGGTCGACCATCATGCCGCGGCGATCGAAACAGCTGCGCGAGGGCACGGTTCGAGCGACCTCAGACGAGGTTCCTACATCTCCACACCGCCTCTCACCAAGGCGGATGGGTTTTCCGGCAGGCGCAGGGTTGGCCCTGGTTGAGGGCTACCAGCTGCTCTTGGTCACGCCGGGGAGTTCGCCCGCGTGGGCCATCTCGCGCAGCCGGATGCGGGACAGGCCGAAGGTACGCAGATGGCCGCGGGGGCGGCCGTCGATGGAGTCGCGGTTGCGCACCCGGGTGGCGCTGGCGTCGCGTGGCTGGCGGCGCAGTTCCCGCTGGGCGGCGGTGCGTTCCTCGTCGGGGCTGTTGGGGGCGGCGATGATCGCCTTCAACTCGGCGCGGCGCTCAGCGTAGCGGGCGACGATCGCGCGGCGCCGCTCATTCTTGGCGACCTTGCTCTTCTTTGCCATCAGACCTTTCCTCCCTTGGTGCGGATACGGGCCACGGCGGCCTCGACGCCGATCACGTCGACGGTCTTGATGCCCTTGACGCTCAGGGTGAGCCGGATGTGGCGGCCCTCGCTCGGCAGCCAGTAGCGCTTGCGCTGGATGTTGGGGTCGAACCGGCGCTTGGTGCGGCGGTGTGAGTGGGAGACGTGGTTGCCGAAGCCGGGTTGCCGGCCGGTGAGTTGGCAGTGTGTGGACATGGTGTCCCTCTCGCTCCGATGGGTGCTGATGGCGGCACCCTAGCCATTTTTGAAAATGAAAACCAACTCCATATATGCTGTCGAGCATGGCACGGAACGAACTACGCCCGATCGTCAAGCTGAGGTCCACCGCCGGCACCGGCTACACGTATGTGACCCGCAAGAACCGCCGCAACGACCCCGACCGGATGACCCTGCGCAAGTACGACCCGGTCGTCGGCCGCCACGTCGACTTCCGCGAGGAGCGCTGACCGCCATGAAGCCCGGTATCCATCCCGAGTACCGGCCGGTCGTCTTCCGCGACCGGGCCGCCGACTTCGCCTTCCTCACCCGCTCCACGGCCACCAGCGACAAGACCGTCGAGTGGGAGGACGGCAGTACCTACCCGGTCATCGACGTCGAGATCTCCTCGGCGAGCCACCCCTTCTACACCGGCAACCAGCGGGTCGTGGACACCGCGGGCCGTGTCGAGCGCTTCGAGCGGCGCTACGGGCGCGCACGGAGGGGCCGGTGAACGGGGACGAGCCTCGGCTGGCCGTCGCGATCGTGGGCGGGCTGCACGTCGACGCCCGGCGCGCCGCCGTCGAAGAGGTCCTGCGCACGGTGCCCGGCTCCATCGCGCTGCACCACGACTTGTCGGCCACCGCCGACGGCGCCGTGCGCCGCTCCGTACGCGATGCCTCGGGGCCGCTCAGCAGTGGCGAGGCGCCGCTGGTGAACGACTGCGCGTGCTGCGCGCTCCGTGAGGACATGGTCCCCGAGCTGTTGCGGCTGGCCGCGGGCGGCGGCCACCGGCTGGCCGTCGTCGAGCTGTGGGACTCGGTGGAACCCCAGGCCATGGCCGCCGTCATCGCGGCCGAGGGCGCGCCGCTGGAGCTGACCGGGGTGGCCACCGCGATCGATCCGGCCTTGACGGTGCCGTACCTGTCCAACGGCGACGACCTGGCCGAGGTGGGCCTGGCCGCCGCCCCGACCGATGAACGCACCGTCGCCGACACCTTCGCCCGGCAGCTGGAGTACCCCACGGTGATCGCCGTCGTCGAGGACGAGACGTCCGAGGAGCCCGCGGACGATGGCGACCACGCCCTGCTCGCACAACTCACCCCGGGCGCGCGGAAGGTGCGCATCGGCGACGGAGACATGGGGCCCGCCCTGCTGGCCGGGTTCGATGTGGAGGCAGCGGCCGCCCGGCAGCATCCGGCGTGCGCGCTGCTGCCACAGGAGCGCGACGACCACGGCGTGAGCACCCTCGTCTGGCGGCGCGACCGCCCCTTCCACCCGGGGCGGCTCTACGAGGCGCTGGAGCACCTCAGCTGCGCCGCGGCCCGCAGCCGGGGCCGCTTCTGGCTGGCGGACCGGGGCGACACGCTGCTGTCGTGGGATGCCGCGGGCGGCGCACTGTGTGTGGAATCGGCCGGGCCCTGGCTGGCCGCGCTGCCGGACGCCGCCTGGGAGATGGTGCCGGTCGAGCGCCGCGTCGCCGCGTCGCTGGACTGGCATCCCGAACACGGTGACCGCTGTCAGCACCTGACCTTCACCTCGCCCGCCCTCGACCGTGACAGGCTGCTGGCGCTACTCGACTCGTGTCTGCTCACCGATGCCGAGTACGCGGCGGGGCCGGACGCATGGCGAGAGCTGCCGCACGCCTTCGACGAACTGCTCGCTCCGGTCTCCTGAACACACCACACCCCTCCCCGCACGGAAAGGCCCCCTGTTATGCCCCGCCGCAGCACCACCGACCGGCGCACCTCCAAGCGCCCGCGCGTCAATCCGCTGGACGCCGCCGGCATCACCTACGTCGACTACAAGAACACCGATCTGCTGCGGAAGTTCATCTCCGACCGCGGCAAGATACGCAGCCGACGGGTCACTCATGTGACGCGGCAGCAGCAGCGCCAGATCTCCCGCGCCATAAAGAACGCGCGGGAGATGGCGCTGCAGCCCTACGGCTCGCGATAGCCATTCCGGTCGGCTGGGCGGTTTTTGGAGCGGATCCCTCGGCCGACGGCGGACTGTTCCATGGCGACCTCGGATGCGAGTTCGGTGACGGAGCGGGACGAGCGCCGCAGTGTGGTGAGGAGCAGCAGCCGGAACGGGATGGCCAGGGCCTGGAGGGTGGCGGCCACGGATGCCGCCGTGACGTCGTCGAGGCAGGCGGCCGCGAGGATGCCGCGGCCGCCCATGGCCGCATCGGCGTGCACGACCGGGCCCGCGTCCGCGTGCCCGTGTACGGGCTTCGCCGGGTGCGCAGATGAACTGCGGCTCGAGCGTGGCCGGCGGCTGGGCCAGGCCCGGACCGCCGACGGTCGCCCAGGGGAGGAGGTCGTCCACGTGGTTGTCGGCCTTGGTCCAGCCGATCCAGGTCGCCCGGCCGCACTTCGCAACGCGCAGCTGTGGGCTCGGCCGCGGGCGGGCTCCCAGCGGCATGGCGGTGGTTCTCCTTCGCCAGAGAGTTGGCAGTCGGCGCAGATGCCGGTGAGTTCGACGGTGTGCTCCACCGCGGCGAACCCGGCTGTCCGCACCAGTCCGCTCGGCCCACTGCTCCACCACCTCGGAGTCCACCGGCCGACTGCGGCCACAGCAGCGGCACATCAGGTAGCGGCGATGCCCGTCGGCGGGCCGCCGACGGTAAAGCCGCTCCCCGTCCCCATCCCGTACGGCATCGACACCACCGGTCGCCTCCAGATCCCGCAACGCGCCGAGACGAAGTCCTGACAATGCTTGGTGTCATGCCTGCCGCTCATCCGCCGCCGCTAAGGTGAGCGCCGTATGCCGCCGTGGCGAAGAGCCCAGTGGGGAGTCCTGATGGACAGCGATGTGGACATAGTGCCGCCGCGCGAACGCGGCCACGGCGACCGGGCGTCACCTCGGAGCCCCGAAGGGGCCGGAGGACTGCCGGCGGCCGCACGCGTTACCTCCCATGCGCTGATCGCGGGGCTCCCTGTGGTGGTGCTCGGTGTCGTCGCTGCGGTGCTCGGACCTCAGATCACCGCAGCGCTCGGTGATCGGGCGGTGGCGGCGTGGCGTACGGTGTTCACCGCGATCGTGATCCAGGGGGTGCCGTTTCTGCTGCTGGGCACGGTGGTGTCGGCCGCGATCAGCGCGTTCGTACCGGCGTGGGTCTTCACCCGGGTGCTCCCGCGCAACCCGGCGCTCGCGGTGCCGGTGGCGGGCGTCGCCGGGGCGGTGCTGCCGGGGTGTGAATGCGCGTCGGTTCCCGTGGCCGGCAGTCTGATGCGGCGCGGGGTGGCCCCGGCGGCGGCGCTGGCCTTTCTGCTGTCGGCGCCGGCCATCAACCCGATCGTGCTGGTCGCGACCTATGTGGCCTTCCCTGGTAATCCGCAGATGGTCGCGGCCCGCCTGATCGCCTCACTGTTCACCTCCGTCGTCATGGGGTGGCTGTGGATCCGGCTGGGGCGGGAGGAGTGGTTGCGGCTGCCCAAGGGGCCCACCGGGCACACTCCCGGCGCGAGCCGCGCGGAGGAGTTCCGGGTCTCGCTCCAGCACGACTTTCTGCACGCCGGAGGTTTTCTCGTGGTCGGCGCGGCGGCCGCTGCCACCTTCAACGTCGCGGTGCCGCACTCCGTACTGCGGCTCTTCTCCGACTCCCTGTGGCTTTCGCTGCCCATGCTGGGGCTGCTCGCGGTGCTCCTCGCGGTCTGCTCCGAGGCCGACGCCTTCGTCGCCGCCTCGCTCACCGGGTTCTCACCCACCGCTCGGCTCGCCTTCATGGTCGTCGGCCCCATGGTCGACCTGAAGCTCATCGCCCTCCAGTCGGGCACCTTCGGGCGCGCCTTCGCCCTGCGCTTCTCCTCGGTCACCTGGGTGGTGGCGGTGCTGAGCAGCGCACTGGTGGGGTGGTGGCTGCTGTGAAGCGCAACATTCAGGTGCTGCTGCTCCTCTTCCTCGGTGTCGGTCTGCTGCACATTTCCCTGTTGACGGACCTGTATCTGCGCTACGTCCGGCCGGGGCTCCGGCCCGCGCTCATCGCCTCCGGAGTGCTGCTCATCGTGCTCGGAGCGGTCAGTGCCGCCCGCGACGGTTTCCCGTTCAACCGTCCCCGTACACGCTACGGCCACGATCACGGCGACGGCCACGGGCATGGTCACGCAGGCGGTCCGAAGGTCGCCTGGCTGCTGTACGTACCGGCGCTGACCATCCTGTTCCTGGCGCCACCCGCCCTCGGCTCGTACACCGCCTCCCGCGACGACGCGACGGCCCCGAAAGCCCCCTCCTCGGGCGACAGCCTCTTCCCCGCCCTGCAGGACACCGGCGTGGTGCCGATGTCGCTGAACGACTTCAGCGCCCGCGCGGTCTGGGACACCAGCCGCACCCTGAAGGGCCACACCGTCCGGCTCACCGGATTCGTCACACCCGGACGCCACGGCACCTGGTACGTCAGCCGCCTCGTCATCAGCTGCTGCGCCGCCGACGCTCAGGTGCGCAAGGTGCGGGTGCACGGGGACGCGGCGCCGCCCGCCGACGCCTGGGTGAACGTCACCGGCACCTGGCACCCCACGGGAAAGATCGGCACGGACGACGCGAGCCCGGCTCTGGACGCCACCACCGTCACACGGGTCCCCGCCCCCAAGGATCCCTACAACGACGTGGTGGTCACGCGGCCGGGTCGCTGAGACCCGGCCGCGCATGCGGCGGCCCCAGTCCGTGGGCCTGGGGCTTCGCGGTCTCTGGGGTCGGGGTGTGGGGTGTGAGCAGGCGCGGTACTCGGGGCATTGGTCAAGTACCTGGGACCGCGTCAAAGTGAACTTCTCGTACGTCGAGCTGTCCTCGGTGCCGGGGCCCGGAACACAGCTACCCGGTGGGGCCGGCCAGTGCGGCCGGTCCGTGCCGGAAGTCCTGGTCGGCGCCTGCGCGGCCGAGGCCACCCAGGCGGTCGGATTTCTGCTGCTGCTCGTCCCGCTCGCCGCGCCCGTCAGAACCGCCCGCCCGTGCCACGCCCTGGCCCTGCCGGCCGGACTGGACGTGGCCGAGATCTGGGCCGGGCTGGGACTGAGCTACGCGGCGCCGCGGCTGCTGCCGAGCTTCGACATCCTGGCCGTCGCCACGGCCGTCTACTTCGCGGCGCTCCTCAGTGTGTGGCCCCGGAAGGGGGCCGCACACGCAACGACGAAGGAATGCGGAAACGTTGCGGGTGCCGAAAAATCAACCATGCAGGTGGGGGGCTTGATCAGTAATCTTCGGCTCTGCATGAGCTGGCCCAGGCGTCTTCTCCTGCCCAACGCACCGGCGGCATCATGATGTGCCGTGCTGCTGCGTCTGGCCTACCTCACCGCGACCAACGCCCTGGCGTTCCTACGCCTCCTGCCGATGAGCGACAGAGACAAGGACATCGAGATCCTCGTGCTCCGGCACCAGTTGCTGGTCCTGCAGCGTCAGGTCGGCAGGCCGAGCTTCATCGACAGCGACCGTGCCGTCCTGGCCGGCCTGCTCCACCGCCTCCCCAAAGACAGACTGCGGCGCCTTCTGCTCTTGGTCCGCCCCGAGACGGTGTTGCGCTGGCATCGCGAGCTGCTACGGCGCGCCATGCCGTGGCCTGCGTACCCAGGCGACGTGGACGCCCTCGCACCGTCCGGTCGATCCGCGCCCTGGTTCTTCGTCTGGCCAGGGAGAATGCCTCGTGGGGGTATCGCCGGATCCACGGCGAACTCGCAGCGCTGGGGATCAAGGTTGCCGCCTCCACGGTCTGGGAGATCCTCCGCGAGCACGGCATCCCACCCGCACCCGAACGGCAGAGCACCACCTGGGCGGACTTCTTCCGCAGCCAGGCCGAGGCTCGTCTCGCCTGCGATCTCTTCGAAGTCCGCACGCTGACCGGAGCACGCCCGTACGTCTTCGCCGTCATCGAGCACGCCACCAGGCGCATCCGGATCCTCGGCGCCACCGCACACCCCACCGCGGAGTGGATCGTGCAGCTCGGGCGCAACCTCCTCATGGACCTCGATGACGCAGACAGCAGGGTGAAGTTCCTGATCCGCGACCGCGACTCGAAGTTCGCAGCCGCCTTCGACGCCCTGATGACCGATGCCGGAGTGAAGGTTGTTACCACCGGCATTCGGATACCCCGGATGAACTCACTCATCGAGCGCTGGATACAGGCCTGCCGCACCGAACTCCTGGACCGGACCCTGATCTGGAACCAGAGCCACCTCCTCCACGCACTACGCGAGTACGAATCCCTCTACAACGAGCACCGCCCGCACAGAGCCCAGGAGCAAGCCGCCCCCTACCCACACCCATCACTCAACAAGCTCAACTCGCCCACCTGGAAGTCAGCCGACGAGACCGACTCGGCGGAACCCTCCACGAATACCAACGAGCGGTGTGAACTGCACGGATGATTTATCGGCACCCGCACACCGCACGCACGACGAGCAGAACGCCGCCATCGCCGCCGACATACGCTGGCACCACAACGCCCGCGCCGAGCCGAAGACTCGCATCGCATCTGAGTCACCCATCCGGCAGTGGACCGCATACCCGGCCAAGGCTGAGTGACAAAGGCCGGAGCAGCGATCTTGGCGTGGTGCACGTGGTGCACGTGGGGCCGACGGGCGGCCGCGGTCTGATCGACGGGGAACGCATCCGAAGGTCAGGTCACCAGGGCACGACCCCGTTGTCGTCGAAGAGCTGGCCGGTCGGACCGTCGTCCGGCAGGGTCGCCAGTCGGATGGCGATCGCCGCGCCCTGTTCGGGGGTCTGGGTCCCGCTGAATCCGTTGAGGTCGGTGGCCACGTAACCGGGGCAGGCGTTGTTGATCAGGATGTTGGTGCCGCTCAGCTCCTTGGCGTACTGGATGGTGACGGCGTTGAGGTAGGTCTTCGTCGGCGCGTAGGCCCCGCTGATCCCCCCGAGGTCGACGCCGGGCGTGGTCTGCAGTGTCAGGGAGCCGACGTGGCTGGACTGGTTGACGATCCGCGGGTGCGCCGAACGGCGCAGCAACGGCAGCATCGCGTTGGTGACCCTGATGACGCCGATGACGTTGGTCTCCACCAGTCGCCGCACGGTCTCGAGGTCGATGGTGGTGGGTTCCTCCGGCCAGCCGCCGGCAATGCCGGCGTTGTTGACCAGTACGTCGAGCCGTCCTGCACGCTCCTCGATCAGTTGGACTGCGGCGGTCACGCTCGCGCTGTCGGTCACGTCCAGGGGTACGCCGAACGCGTCGGCACCAGCCGCGCGCAACTTCGCCACGGCGTCCTCCCGGCGCTGCTCGTCCCGGGCGCCGACACCGACACTCCAGCCCCGCGCACCCAGCCCGGCCGCGATCTCATACCCGATTCCCTTGTTCGCGCCGGTGACCAGCGCGATCGTCTTCTCGCTCATGACAGCGAGCATGCCTGCGCCGCAGTCGGGCACCAACACCATCTCGGTAGTGCAGCAATACCCGAGCGATATCGATCAGCCGTCTGCCCGTCATTAGCCTGGGCTCATGGAAATACGCGAGCTGCGGTACTTCGTCGCCGTCGCCGAGGAACTGCACTTCGGCAAGGCTGCCCAGCGCCTGGGGATAGCCCAGCCGCCGCTGTCGCGCACGATCACCCAGCTCGAGCGGCGGCTCGGAATCGCACTGCTGGAACGCAACAGCCGCAAGGTCACGCTCACCGAGGCCGGAGCCGTGCTGCTGGCCGAAGGACGCGCGATCCTCAGCGCAGTGACCGCAGCTGAGCGGCGCACCCAACGGGCCGCGGCAGCACATCCCGGCCTCGTCCTCGCCGTCAAATCCGGCACCGTCGGCGAGCTGCTGACAAAGTTGCTCGACGCCTACGCGGCGGACCCCGGCGCAGCCACCGTGGATCTGCTGCTCTGCGAGGCGCATCAGCACCAGCAGCTGCTGCAGGACGGGCAAGCCGATGTGGCTCTGCTCCACCTGCCCTTCGACTCAGCAGTCGGGCTCGACACCGAAACCCTGTACACCGAGGGGCAGGTCGCGATCCTGCCGGCCTCACACCCGCTCGCCACCCGCTCCCAGGTCCGGATGGACGACGTCACCACACTGCCCAAGCTCCCGATGGCCCGCTGGCCCGGCCCCGGCGGCAGCTACCCAGAAGGACCTGGCGCAGAGGTACGGAACCTGACACAGCTCTTCCAGCTGATCGCGCTCGGCCGCACCACCGCGGTCATCCCCGAGTCAGCCGGCGCCGACCTGCGCCGAGACCTCGCCGCCGTGCCGGTCCTGGACGCTCCGCCCGTGACAACGGTGATCGCCTGGCCGCCCCACAGCCGCCTTCGTCCAGTTGCCGACCTCATCCGCGTTGCAACACGTCTCTGAACCCATCGCTGCTGGTCAGGCTACATGACTGTGCTCATTGATGAGGTTGTCGAGGATGTGCGTGCAGGGTGGGCGTGGCGGTGTGCTTGTGCCGGCGAAGACTGTGCTGAACGACTCGGTCTACTTGCTGTCCTTGTCGCGAGGGTCAGGTGTCGTGCTTGCCGCGTTGTCCTGTGCCGTTCAGAAATCCGTCGCGGCTGGTCAGGCCGCGTACTTGTACTCGTTGATCAGGCCGCTGAGGACGCGAGTCTGGAGTAGTCGTCGCGGAGTACTCGAGTCGGTCAAGGCTGCGAACTGTGCGCTTGCCGAATACCTCGTCCGTGCAGGTCACGCGGCATGTTTGTATGCGTGGAGGATGCCGCCAAGACGGTCGTGGCGTCGTATGTCGAGGTGGCTTACTGACTTCGGCGTATTAGGGTCCGTCCGGTCTGTCGAGAGTGAGGCCCGTCCCGGCGAGGAGTCCGCCGAGGATGCTGTGCCGGTACTGCAG